>JAYSTY010000332.1:0-16273 GCA_043719385.1 Blastocatellia bacterium
GTCCACCAATGCGGCGAATGGCGGCGGGCGCGAGGCGGCGTTCAACGTGAACGGTCTTCGTGCCACCTTCAATAACTTCCTGCTTGATGGCGTAGACAATAACGCCTACGGAACCAGCAATCAGGGTTTCTCGTCGCAGGTCGTCCAGGTTTCACCCGATGCCGTAGCCGAATTCAAAGTGCAGACCAACACGTACAGCGCCGAATTTGGGCGTAGCGGCGGCGCGGTCATCAATGCGGCTTATCGCAGTGGCACGAATCAAATTCATGGCAGCCTGTGGGAATTTCATCGCAATGCGGTGCTGAATGCCGTTGGCTTTTTCAAACCCGTCAGCGGTATTAAACCACCGCTGATTCGCAATCAATTTGGCATAACGCTGGGCGGGCCAATCATCAAAGATCGCACGTTTTTCTTTCTGGATTATGAGGGCTTTCGCCAAGTCGCCAAAGATGTTGGATTCTCGACGCTGCTGACGTTGAATCAGCGACAGGGTATTCTGACGGTTGATGTGCGTGTGCCGTATACCTTTGTGGATTCAACCGGAGCGACGATTGCCGCCGGGACTACTTACACCGCAGGGCAAGCGATTCCGATGACGACATTGGCACGAAAAGTTCTGACCGAATTGCCAGCACCAAACGTCGCTGGTAAAACCGAAACCAGTTTTGCGAATAATTTCAATACGCTCGTGACAAATCGAAATTTCAACGACAAGTTTAATGTCAAACTTGATCACAATTTCAGCTCAAAGCTCAACGGATTTTTCCGGCTCAGCCATCGCAAAGTGAATGAATTTAACGGTCCCGGAATTCCCGGCGCATCGGGCAGCGGCGGCAACGGATACATTAACGTACTGAACCAACAACTCGTGTTTGGCTCGACGTATTCATTCAATAATGGTTCGGCGCTCGAAGCACGTTTAGGAATTTCTAAAATCGAAGGCGGCAAACGTCCACCGTTGTCAGGCGGGCCAAGTGTGAAAACTTTGTACGGCATCACCGGCTTACCCGAAGACTCGTCAATTACAGGTGGATTGACCACGCAAACGATCAGCGGCTTTTCGCAAATCGGACGGCAAGCCACGAATCCGCAATTTCAAAATCCGTTCACAATCAATCCACGCATCAATTACACGCGTTCACTCGGTCGGCACAGTTTGAAAGCGGGTTATGAATATTTGGCAGTGAACACGGACGTGCAGGACACAAATCCGTTGATGGGATTAGACACCTACGCCGGACAATTTTCGCGCCCGTCTACCGCAGGCGGAAACACGATTTATAACTTGTCAGATTTTTATTTCGGCGGGCGTTCGCAATATGAATTTGCCAACTTACTCGTCGTCAAAATGCAGCGCCGCCTGCACTATGCCTATGCGCAAGACGATTTCAAAGTGAGCAGCAGACTAACGTTGAATGTAGGCATGCGGTACGAATTCGCTACGCCATACACCGAAGCGAACAATCGGTTATCGAATTTCGACCCGGTCACAAAAACAATTTTGCAGGCGAAATCAGGTTCCTTGTATGACCGTTCGCTGGTTGACCCTGATTACAATAATTTCGCGCCGCGTATCGGCTTTGCATACAATATCCTTGATAAAACAGTCGTGCGCGGCGGTTATGGCATTGGCTATGTGCATTTCAATCACGTCGGCAGCGCGGATTTGTTAGCAACGAATTATCCGCAAATCACCCGTGCAAACGTTACACAAAATGCTGCGCTCGCGCTTTGCACAGGCACGGTTTATGCCGATAGTTGCTTCCGCCCTACGCAATCAGGCTATCCGACAGCCTTGCCGAATAATGTAGTCCTCTTCGTTCCGCGTGAATCGCGCACGCCGTACATTCAAAACTGGCAGCTTTCTATTCAGCGCGAATTGCCGGGGAATATGTTGCTGGATGTAGCGTATGTGGGAAATCACGCGGTGAAATTGATGTTGCTGGCAGATTACAACCAGGCGCGAACATTGACGACGGCAGAGCTTGCACTGGCAGCGGCTCTGCGCCCCAGCCTTGATGCGCGTCGTCCGATTGCTGGCTTCCGTTCCATCTCTGGCGTGTTGCCTGCGGCGTATTCAAACTACAACGCGCTGCAAGTGAAATTCGAGCGGCGTTTTTCTAAAGGCTTGTACCTGCTGAATTCATTCACGTGGTCAAAGGCAATTGATAATGCTTCGCAGGTATTGGAAGAACCGGGCGGCAACGCAGGCAATCCACAAAATTTGTACAACATCCGTGCAGATCGCAGCATTGGCGCTTACGATCAGCCCTTCAATAACACGACGAGTTTTGTCTTTGAATTACCGTTCGGAAAAAAATGCGCGTGGCTGAGTGATATGCCATACGCCGTAGATGCGTTGCTGGGCGGCTGGGCGTTGACGGGAATTAATACGATGGCAAGCGGACAAGCGATTAATTTCCGCTATACGCCTTCGCCTGTGACTGCGAACTTGCCTTCGTTCTTAGGCGGCGTAGCATTACGCCCCAACATCGTCGGCAATCCATTGTTAGCCAGCGGAGACCGCACGATTGATCGCTGGTTCAATACCGAAGCCTTGCGCCTGCCTACCGTAGATCAACCGTTTGGCAACGCCGGACGCAACATCGGACGCGGCCCATCATTTTATCAATTTGATTTAGGCTTACAGAAAAATTTTGTATTGCCATTCATCAACGAAGTTTCCAAAGCAGAGTTCCGTGCCGAATTTTTCAATGTCCTGAACAAAACAAATTTCGGAGCGCCGAATTCAAATGCTTCAGGCATTGTTTTTAATACCGATGGAACGCTGAGAACAGCAGGAGGCTTCGGCACGATCCGCAGCACGGCTCCGGCGCGACAGATTCAATTCGCGTTGAAGGTGTCATTTTAAGCTGATTGGTATAGTTGTTGGTATAAGTGATGGATAGAACTAAGCCGCAGATAATTTTTTATCTGCGGCATTTTTTTCACTCGCGCCCACGACCATTTTCCGGGAAAGGAAAGAAAGCGACAGCAATGTTTAATAGGGAATTAGCAAAAGGCTAAACAATATTTATCCCTGAGCTTACGCAGACCTTACACGAAATTTGTAAAGTTTTCTCTTATGTTGCGCCCCGAAGCTCAAGAGGAGTAGTAACACCATGAACGCAGCACCGAGGGTAGCTTTTTTCACTGATTCACTACACGAAAAAAATGGCGTCGCTAACTTTAGTCGGCAGTTCATCCAGTTTACGCAACAAAATCAGTTACCCGTTTTATGTCTGAGCGGCAATACTCACACTGCGTGGGATCGCAAAGGTAGTCTAACGGCACTGACGCTGCAACGAAGTCGGGTGGGGTTCCGTCTGGGTGATGACTTACGCTTAGATTTTTTACTGTGGCGACATTGGCAGGATGTCCGTAAAGCCGTCCAGGATTTCGCTCCCGATTTAATCCATATCACTGGAGCGGGTGACATAGGGCAACTTGGAGCTTTAATGGCGCACCGCCTGAAAATTCCTTTAGATGCTTCGTGGCATACGAATGTCCATCAATACGCCGCTCATCGCCTCAGAGGAGCAACTCACCTTTTACCTTTAGCCAGGCAGAAAAAAATCGAACAAAAAAATTTGTCATGGCTGATGCGCTTTTATAAATCGGCGCGTGTCCTGCTGGCTCCGAACGAAGAGTTACAACAGGAATTGCAAACGCTTTCGGGTAAGCCGGTCTATTTAATGCGAGGCGGAGTGGACACTAAAACCTTCAGTCCGGTACATCGGTTGCGAATGGATGGCAGATTTAAAATTGGCTATGTTGGCAAGTTATGCCCGGGAAAAAATGTGCGTGTGCTGGCGCAGCTTGAACAGGGGTTGCGCAATGCCGGAATCCAAAATTATCAGTTTGTGATCGTTGGTTTCGGGAGCGAACAACCTTATCTGAGTCAAAACATGCAGAAGGTCATGTTTACTGGCAACCTGAGCGGACAATCGCTGTCCCGCGCTTATTCCAATTTGGATTTGTTCATCTTTCCTTCGCTGATAGACGCCTTCGGAGACGTTGTGCTGGAGGCTTTGGCTGCGGGCGTTCCGGCGTTAGTGATGCAACAGGGCGGGCCTAAATTCCTGCTTGAAGATGGAGGCAGCGGACTTATTGCCAAAGACGAAAACGAATTGCTACCACTGTTATTACAACATCTCCGGTTAATGAAAAACGAAGAAGTGAAAAGACAATGGAGCGCTGCGGCGCGAGAACGGGCGCTGACTTTTTCATGGTCAGAAGTTTTTCGGCAGGTTTATCACGCTTATGAATGCAGTTTATCTGCGCAGGAAATTTTGTCGCTTGAACAGCACGCGCAGGAACGGTTGAAGTCTCAAAATTTCTCAACTGTTCCAGCATTTAAAGCAGATGGTGATTAAATGCTGGACCCAATTTTTGGAAGATTAACTAAAAATTTAAAAATTAACGGAGTCCCGCCAATGCACACAATATTTGTCTGCCCTGTTTGCCACAGCGAAACTAATCGCCTGGTTTATTGCTCAAGTTATCGCCGCGAAGTTTGTTATGAACTTTGTGCGCTAACAGCAACTGAAATGATGTTTCTGGAACTGATCAGCACGAACGAGACGAGCAGCGGACAGCCAGCCCCGCTCCTGCAATCTTCACCGTATAACTCGGTGGGCGATTATCGGATTTGATTTGTTTACTAATTGTAGTGTAGTTGGAGCAGGGGCAAAGAGTCCTGAGACCAATGAATGTGCGTCGCGTGCCAGTTGTTTTCGGTGATTAGAAATTATCGTCTCTGATCCAAAACTTATGCTTGCCTCAATTTTTTTCAGACCAAGTAAGCCGAAAAAATGATGCACAAAATCAGCCTCACCCCACCAGCACACGGAAGTTGCCGCCGGAGTTTCATGGGACGCTGTTTGATAAGCTAAGCTGGCATACGCTACGGGTGTTTTCGTTGTAGCGGCTGGTTCAAATAAAGCAGATTTAAAAGGTAAAACGCTGGAACCTTCTGTCGTCGTCCCTTCTGGAAAAAACATGACACTCTTACCAGAACGTAAAGCATTTTCAATCGCCTGATTCACGCGCAAAATATCTCGCGGACGCTGGCGATCAATAAAAATTGTCGCCATGTTCCGGCACAGAGTTCCGATGACTGGCCAGCGTGCAACTTCGCTTTTGGCAACGAACAGGCAATCGAACTGCGCCGCCAGGATCAAAATATCCAAATAGCTCAAATGATTTGCGACCAGTATACATGGGGTTGTTGGCGCAATCCCGACAACGCTTAGCTCAACGCCCAAAGCAATCAGTAAGGATTTTGCGTAATTGCGAAACCACCAGTTGCGCCAGTTGTAATGACTCGGTTCCGCGTCATTAATAAAGAGAAGACCCACCAGCCAGATCACGTAAAATCCACCTGTCAGAAGACAAAAGACAAGAAATCTAAAAATCACGAGCAATGCTTTCATTTCCACCAATAAAGACTTGAACTGCAAGACGTAAAAGCGTGAAGAGGCTCCTCACGGATAAATTAATTGTGAGTTGAGAAAGAGAAACGAAAGTTATCTGACAGACGTAAGATTAACCTCATATTCATCTTAATTTTTGCTTAGCTTTGAGCAAGCTTTTCGTAAAATAAATTTGGTTGAGGCGTTTTTAAGATTCGCCTGACACTGTCATAAGACCGCTCACCTAGGATCAATTTCATAACAGGAAAATAAACGAC
The DNA here is from genome assembly GCA_043719385.1 of Blastocatellia bacterium. Taxonomy (GTDB): domain Bacteria; phylum Acidobacteriota; class Blastocatellia; order RBC074; family RBC074; genus JAFDVL01. The sequence goes on from JAYSTY010000332.1 coordinate 5,693, forward strand.
ATAACATCGCTGCACACGGCAGGATGAGTTGTATTTACAGTAGTACAAGGAAATTTATGAAAATATTAATGGTCATTTTACTGATAGCTTTCACTGGAATTTTTAGCACAGCACAGGGACAACGATTGCGTACCTATGAAGACTATTTCAAGCGCGGACTTTTGCATCTGCAACAGAATGAACCAGACCATGCCATTGCAGATTTCGATCAGGCAATGGAACTAATGGCAACCTTTTCCGGCCATTCATATCATGCCCCGGACTCGCCGATCAAAGTCCTTGATCCACGTGCTGCCAATATTCTGAACAATCGCGCGGCAGCATTTATCCATAAAGGATTTTATCAGGAAGCCATTCGGGATTTGAACCGGGCACTCGCGTTAAATCCACGCCTGGCGGAAGCGTTGCATAATCGCGCTAATGCCTATCGGGAAAGCGGTGAGCGGCAAAAAGCATATGCGGATTATGAACGCAGCTTGCAGCTCAATGCGCACAAGCCGGAAGTGTGGGTTAGTCGCGGTATTTTGAAATACGATCAGCGGAATTTCATCGGTGCATTTGCCGATTATCAACGGGCCCTGGAATTAGCTCCACGATATGCCGAAGCCTGGAACGCGCGGGGTGTAATTATGCAGGAACTCAATCATCCGAACGAAGCATTATCCGACTTCAATCATTGTTTACAATTGAATCCCAGGCATGCAGGGGCCTTGAATAATCGCGGCAATCTTCGCAAAAATCAGGGGCAATTCCAACTTGCCCTGGAAGATTTCAATCAGGCAATTGCCTTAAACCCGCGTCAATCCGAAGTGTGGAATAATCGCGCGATCCTGCGCTTAATGCAAAACGATTGGCAGGGTGCGCTGGCTGATTTTACCCAATCAATTCAACTCAAGCCGAATACTATTGCCTACAAGAACCGTAGCATCGTTTTGGGACATTTAGGGAAAAGAGAAGAAGCCGAGCAGGACCTGGCAGAAAGCAAAAAACTGGAATTCGTAAAATCCGAGTTTTAATGAGGCGTAACTAAAAGATGCCTGAACAATAATGCGGGCAAATCGGCGACGGTCTCAATCAGGTGTGTATGCGGGAGTTTCTCTAACTGTTCACGTGTGCTGGAACCCTGCATCACACCAATATTGAGGCCACAGCCAGCGTTTTTTCCTTCCAATAAATCAGCCGGTGCGTCACCAATTTTTGCTACGGTTTGCGCATCCGCTACGCCAAGTTTTTGCATGAGTTGGTAAATCATGAATGGATGCGGACGACCGCGCTTCACTTCATCACTGGTGACGGTTGCATCAAGCAATCCTGCACGTTCCCAGCCCAAACGATCAATCAGTATTTGGGCGATGTTACGGCTGAAACCAGTGTTCAGAGTGACTTTGATACCATGCTGCCGGAGTGTCTGGAATGTAACGCCTGCACCATACATCTCACGCACTGCTGGATGGGTTTGATAAAAATTCATCATGCGCTCAACAAAGTCCTCATGAATTGCATCCAGCCCGGGCATCAATTCTTTGCACATCGCCGACGATTTAATTAGTAATTGCAACGCCTCGCGTTTGTCCATGCCTTTGACCTGATGAATCGCTGCATCCGTAATTTCCAAGCCGTTCGCGGCCAGCGTTTCGCGCAGGCACAGATAGACCGCACCGCCTTCGTCTACTGTAGTGCCAGCCATATCAAAGACAACCATGGTAATTTGTTTCATCAGGTGGCTCCTAATCTTTCATTCACAACTTTTTCTGCTACACCGAAAGACATCGTCATGCCCCTGCCACTTGGACTTCCAATAATTGTTGCACCATTCGCCGGATGTCCGACATAACAAACTTCGGTTGGATGTTTCACATAGATGCCCTGCCAGCGTGAGGTGATTTGCAGTTTTGGCAGCAACAAAAATTTTGTCAGATAACTAAGAATCAGTTGATCAACTTCGTCCTTATTGAAGGGCGTAATGTCAGTGCCGTATTCGTGCGAATCGCCAATCGTTATTTCGCCGCTTCCATGTTGCGAAGCCATGACGTGAATGCCAAAGCGAACATACTCCGGCAATTCCTCAGCAAATCTTTGCTTTAACGCAGGCAAGGAAGGACAGCTTTCAAATGCCGGATAATGCCCGAGCGTTAACCCAGCCGCCAGCATTGGCCCCAGTCGCACATTGTGGTTGTAAGCTTGTGACCGCATCATTTGTAACTTCACTCGCACCATTCCACTTTCGGCAAAGGTTGCCGGATAAAGTGTCTGAAAATCTTCGCCCGAACAAACATACAGATGGTCCGCTTTCCATTCTTTGCCACCAGCAATTACATAGGGCTGTTCATAACCCGAAACTGCACAATTAAATTCAAATTGTACGCCATACTTTTCGTGCAGCCACGTCGGTAAATTTGTCAAAACTTCACGTGGATCAATACAGACTTCGGTGGGTGACCACATTGCGCCCCGCAATTCTGCCGGATTCACCAGTGGGGAACAATCCAATGTTTGCTGAGGTGAAAGCCATTCGCAATCGTAACCAAGATGCGGCGCAGATGAAATGAATTCCTGCAAGACTGTTACTTCGTCTGGCTTGTAAGCCACATGCATGGAGCCTGTACACTCGTGCCAGATGCCACTGGAGCGTAAGACCCTGAGCCAAATATCACGGCTGCGTAAGGCGCGTTGATGCCATTCACCAGCCCCCAAACCAATCGGCCAAAGCATGCCAAAATTACGCACAGAGGCTCCCTGCGCAAAAGGATTCCGTTCAAATACAATCACGCGCCGCCCGCGTTTTGCCAGCGTGTAGGCGTGTGCAAGACCCATAATACCTGCCCCAACAATCGCATCGTCAAAAATGTTTTCCATAAATTTTGCTTGCGTTCAGGCGGAACAGCCGCATGACAACTCTAGCGCAGGAAGCTTTACAGCACAGATATAAAATCAATCGAAAGAAAACGTAAAATTCATCTTACATTCTTCAATATCAGGCAAGATTTTCGAATCAATAAATTTACGTCGCACATTTTTTAATGGTAAAACTTTAGCCAAACTTGACCTGTAATTTGCAAAGCGGTAATACAGGCTTGATATAATTTTCTTTGATTTTGTGCTTTTGTTTCTAAATAAAATTACTAAGGAAAAACTATGATGCGAAAAGTTCTGCTCTTCTCTGTGTGCTTTCTAATTGTTTGTACCTTCGCACTGGCAGGAGGTTTCAAAAAGCTGGCAGTTTGGACGGGCATTATCAAGCCGGGACTTGATCCCACCAGCAACGCCATCGTTTTGCCGAATGGATGGAAGATCACACCAGCGGGGCATCCGATTCAATTACCTGGCGATTTGGTGATGAAAATTATTCCCAGCGCCGACGGCAAGACTGCGATTGTCAGCACTGCTGGCTGGCACGATCACAGCGTCAATGTTGTAGATGTCGCTTCAGGGAAAGTTTCGCAAAGTGTGAACGCCGTGAAAATCTGGTCAGGCATGGCAATGAATCCAGCGACCAAAACTTTGTTTATTTCTGGTGGTGGAATGATGCCTGAATCATTAGCGATGGCAGCCAATGCGCGCGGTGTCGCGCCGGAAATTACGGATAAGTTGAAACAACCTGTGCTGCGGATGAGTTTCGCGGATGGAAAACTCGCGTGGCAAAATTCTGTTGATATTCCTGGACTCGAAGGCAAAGAAAGATTCATCGCGGGACTGACAAATTCTCCTGATGGTTCGCTGTATGTCATCAACATCAATACGGATACGGTGTATCGTTTGAGTGGCGCAGATTTCAAAACACAAATCTCAACGAAGGTTGGCTATCGCCCCTTTGCTGCCGCGCTTGATCCAAAAGGCAAACAACTTGCGGTCTCAAACTGGGGCGATGAATCGGTGAGCATTCTTGATGCTACGACCTTACAGGAAATTACAAAAATAAAAGTCGGTTCGCATCCGAACGAACTTTTATTTTCTAAGGATGGACGCCTGTTTGTGGCAAACGCCGGATCAAACAGCGTCAGCGTGATTCGTGACAACAAAGTTGTCGAGACGATCAAAACTTCGCTTGATCCGAAAGCGTTGGTTGGCTCGACACCCGCGTCATTAGCACTCACGAACGATGGCAAGCGGCTGTACGTTGCGAATGCTGATAACAACAATGTAGCCGTGATTGATACCGCGAACGCGAAAGAATCCAAAGTGATCGGATTTATTCCAACCGATTGGTACCCGACCGCCGTCGCCGTATCGCCAGATGGAAAAAAACTTTTCATTGGCGCAGGCAAAAGCGGAATGAACCTGCGCGCAAATTTCCCCGCGCAGACAGAATTCAAACGTAACGCACCCGATCCCGAAAAACCCTACGATTACATTGGCGCGACGCTCGGCGGTACGCTGTCAATTGTTGATGTACCGGATGTCGCGCAGTTACAGGCTTACAGCACGCAAGTGAAAAATAATTTCCCACAACCTGAAGCAAATGTAGACAAAGCGGAGGCGGAAAAAATCACGAAAGAAGTTTTCTCCAAGATCAAGCACGTGCTGTACATCATTCGTGAAAATCGCACCTACGATCAGGTCTTTGGCGATCTCGGCAAAGGCAACGGCGATCCAAATCTGACAATTTTTGGCGAACAAGTGACGCCCAACGCGCATAAGCTCGTGAAGGATTCTGTCATCTTCGACAACCTGTATTGCAGCGGTGAAGTTTCCGAAGATGGACATCAATGGTCGAACGCGGCGTATGCGACAGACTTCACGCAAAAGGCCTGGCCGAATAGTTACAGCAGGCGCGGCGAACCCGAAGCCGATGATCGTTTGACCGCTTCTCCGGCAGGGTATTTGTGGGACAATTGCCGCAAGCATGGCAAGACGTATCGCAGCTATGGCGAATTTTCGTCGTTCAAATCTACGCCAGATACCGAACCAATTTTCACGGGTGATAAAGGGCTGAAAGATCACACGAGCGTCGAATGGGCGAAGTTGAAATCAGGCAATGCACGCGATACTGACAAAGCAGAAATTTTTATCAAAGAACTGCAAGCCGCAGAAAAAACTGGCGAGTGGTCAAATTTTATGGTGATGTCGCTCGGCGAAAATCATACCGAGGGATTGGCTGCTGGACGCTTCACACCGATTGCCCACGTCGCTGCGAACGATCAGGCGCTCGGTAAAATTGTTGAGGCTGTTTCGCATTCACGCTTCTGGAAAGAAACTGCAATTTTCGTAATTGAAGACGATGCGCAAAACGGTCCCGATCACGTGGACGCACATCGTAGCTGTGCCCTCGTGCTTTCGCCGTATGTCAAACGCGGCGTCGTAGACAGCACAATGTACACGACGGTTTCGATGATTCGTACGATGGAAATGATTCTAGGCTTGCCACCAATGACGCAGTACGATCAACTTGCGACGCCGATGTATAACTGCTTCACGACTACGGCGACGAATGATGCGTATGCTTCATTGCCGCCGCAAGTTGATCTGATGGCGCGCAATCCCAAAAATGGTAAGGGCGCAGAAATCTCGCAGAAGCTGGATTGGTCGGATTATGATCGCGCTGATCCTGATATTTTGAATCACCTTTTGTGGACTGCTTACAAAGGCGATAAGCCAATGCCCGCGTCCGTGCGAAGCGCGTGGTGGGCGCGGTAGACGTCATCATCGCCGCGCTAAACGCTGGCATTCCGCTCCATTGCGGCGTGTCAGAAGGCGTTGCCAGATACGACCAGCTTGCGCTGCGCGAGAAAAAGAAGACGCCGCGACGGAATGTAACGTCTACAAATAGACTAAACTTCGGTAAAATGTGATGAGGTCGGTGTGCGAGCAAGGGCGATAAAGAACCGCCTGCATTGGGTGCGCAAGGTGAGAAGGCCAATGCGCAGCGGGAAAGCCTCAGGTTTTATAACCAGTAAATCAAACTGGCATCACAATTTTTCCAGACACTACCGCGCCCGTTCAACCACGAAATGGTTCCAGGGCTGTCTGCCAAAGTATAGTTTTTCCAGGGGTCAACGTAGCGAATTGTGCCCAGATCAGGATTGCAAGCCGTCACAACAATCACGTGCGAACCGCTGCCCCAATTGCCCGCCACCCAGTACGGGCCGTGCGACTTCAGGGCATCACGCAAAACCTGGGCATCAATATCGCCTCCACCCGCCCATCGCAGGCCGAGCATTTTGGCGGTTTCTTTGCACTCGCCCGGAGCAATCCCAGCCTTTTCCATATAGTATGGAAACAGGTTCGGGGATTTGTCCATCGCCGCTAAAATACTGTCTTTGTCACCGCTGACTGAGCTGCCTTTGTCAATTTTCCATTGAAACAACATTTGCAATGACGAGAGCCAACAGGTCGAACTGGTGGGTTGATTCATGGGTTTCACGTCAGGACTAACTTTATACATTGCCATAAACTATCCTCCTTGTCGGCGGATTATAGCCAAGTCCATATGGCATTGGAAGAACATTTCACGGAAAAAGTGGCAGGAATACACCGCTTTCTTTCACCGACAAGCTAATCAGAACGGTCGCTGTATTTTAGAGATTCAGATTGGATTACTCAGAAAGAACTTTCATCACCTGCGCACGCAGAAGGGGCAACACTTCGGCGGCGAACCAGGGATTGCGTTTGAGCCAGATACGATTACGCGGGCTGGGGTGCGGCAGCGGCAGAAAGCGCGGCAGGTATTCCGCGTAATTCGCTACCGTTTCGGTCAACGTAGACTTCGCGCGTTCTCGCAAGTAATACGCCTGGGCATAGCTGCCAATCAACAACGTCAAGGTGATCTTCGGCAAAGCGGCGAGCAAAGGCGGATGCCAGAGCGGCGCACATTCAGGGCGCGGCGGCAGATCGCCGTTTTTGCCCGTGCCGGGATAACAGAAACCGTACGGCACAATCGCGATATTGCGTTCGTCGTAAAACTGCTCGCGCGTCAATTGCAGCCATTCGCGTAGCGTATCGCCCGACGGGTCATTCCACGGAATGCCGCTTTCATGCACGCGGCGTCCGGGCGCTTGACCGACCAGCAACAGCCGCGCATTGGCGTGCGCGCGTAAGACCGGATTCGGCCCGTGTGGCAAATGTGCGGCGCACACCTGACACGCGCGGATTTCGGTCAGCAATGGTTCGAGATTGGTCATATTTGAATGGACACCATCATTCCGAGCTTAGCATACGACGAACCGTTTACAAGCTGCTTGCAAGCAAGGAAACACAGGCATCAGGTGTTCCGTCGAAAATTGACGTTAGCCCACTAACAACGATTTGAGCAATAGGCTGCTAAAGTGCTCCTGTAATGAAAACAGACGGTGGCCCATCAATAAGGAGACTCGATGACCCCGAATCAATTTTGTGCTGACGACCATCGCACTTGTCAGACACTGACAGAGATGATGTCGCGGCACTTGCCAGAATCGCTGGGGCGGTTGCGACACTACGCCAAGAGCGACGACATCTGGCGACCGGAGGCTCCATCAGATCGCGTTTACCTGGTGCAGCGTGGTCATGTGGCTGTGCTGTATGCCGACGCGCAAGGTCACGAAGTTGTTTTGCGCACCGTGGAAGAAGGGCAACTGCTTGGCGAGCTTTGCTTTTGCACGCCGGAGCAAAGCCTGCGTGAAACGTTTGCCCGATCCACTGTTGAGACAGAGGTGCTGGAAGTTAAATACAGCGAATTTGTGAACTACCTGCAAGGTGATCTGGCAGCTTTGCAGGGGCTACTGTTCGTTTTTTGTACGCGACTGGGCGCAACCGAACGGCGCGCGGAAATTTTGATGTACCGCAGCGCCGATGAACGCTTGAGCCGTTTACTGCTGCAATTGGCGGAGACACGCGGGCATCCACATAAAGCACATCCCGGCCCGGTCACGCTGCGCGTCAGTCACGACGAACTGGCGCAGATGGCGGCAATGAGTCGGGCGCATGTCACGGTGACGATGGGCAAGCTACGTGAGCAGGGACTGGTCAGTTACGAACGCAACCGACCACTGATCGTCAACATGCCGCAACTCGCAGCGCACATCAATAAAGCTTGAGCGCGAATGCGCGGCAACATTTTTTGCAAGGCTTCCACATGGAAGTGAACATTAGAACAAAGGGAATGAAAAGGAGATTTTGAAATGAGCAGAATAACCGCAGTTGATCCGAAACAGGCGACCGGCAAGGCGAAAGAGTTACTTGATGGGGTACAGGCAAAATTCGGGATGACACCAAATTTAATGAAGGTGCTGGCACATTCGCCCGCCGCTTTGCAAGCCTATCTTGATTTCGCGGGTGCGCTCGCGGGTGGGATGCTTGACCCGCAAGTACGCGAACAGATTGCATTAACTGTTGGGACGGCGAATGGCTGTGAATACTGCGTCTCAGCGCACACAGCCCTCGGCAAAGGCGCAGGCCTGAGTGGTGATGAGTTGATCGCTGCGCGCTGCGCCACGTCGAGTGACGCGAAGGCCAATGCGGCCTTGCAATTCGCACGTGCAGTCGTCGCAACCAAAGGCAACGTGACCGATCAAGACCTGGAAAAGCTGAGGGCAGCGCATTACACCGACGGTCAGATTGCCGAAATCGTGGCGCATGTCGGGATGAATATTTTCACCAACTATTTCAACCACGTGGCACAGACTGAAATTGATTTTCCGAAGGTTTCACTAGCTGCCGGAAAATAACTCAGTCACAAGAGATTCGCGTGGCGCAGGCGAAATAAAAACGACGCCGAAACAATTTAACCAGAAGGAGCAAAGATGACTTACATTTCACGTTTGAAAATAACTTTAGCAACAGCATTCACCCTGCTTGCCCTCTCAACATTCAGCTTCCAACCAACCACGACAGCCGCTGGAATCAGCGATGCCAATATCGTCGCAATCGTTTCAGTCGCCGATGGGCTGGACATTGATTACGGTAAGATCGCCTTGTCCAAATCAAAGAACAAACAAGTCCGGGAATTCGCACAGCGGATGGTGACGGATCACACCGCCGTCCAAAAAGGCGCGGGCGATTTGGCGGCAAAACTCGGCGTCACGCCAGAAGCCAATGAAACCAGCAAAGGACTGACGGATGGTGGCATAAACGTCAAAGCGCAACTCAACAAGCTCAAGGGCAAAGACTTCGACAAGTATTACATTGATAACGAAGTCGCCTATCACACGTTGGTTGTGAGTGCGACCGAAAATACCTTGATTCCCGGCGCTCAGAATGAAGAATTAAAAGCTACGCTCGTCAGTGTGTTGCCTTTATTCAAAAAACATCTCGAACACGCGCAACAAATCCAGGCAGCTTTCGGGAAGGGCAATCACAAAATGGGGATGAGCCACTAATGAATTCACAAACACCATCAGGCGCGCGCCGGTCGCTCCTGATTTGCGCGGTCATGCTCTTCACTCTCTGCTCGCTCGGCATGCAAAAAAGGCATCCGGCAAAACTGAAAACAAAATCACAGACGCATACGATTGCGATTCACGGTTATGAATTCGTGCCGGCCACGCTCACGATCAATGTGGGCGACACCGTCGAGTGGAAGAACGAAGACATCGTGCCGCATACCGCAACGAGCGATGGCAAAGGCTTCGACTCCAAAAATATCGAACCCAAAGCCGCTTGGAAAACGGTTATCAGTAAAGCCGGCGACTATGCCTACCATTGCGATTTTCATCCGACGATGAAAGCCAAGCTGATGGTGAAGTAACTTGAAGTCGCAAAAGAAAGAAACCAATGGCGAAATGTCTCCTTCAAAGTAAAGCTTATTTTTTTCCCCGCTGAGAAATCTTGTCCGCTGCTATTGCGTCTAGCAGGCATTATCCGGGTCGTGTTAAGGTAGTAAAACAGGCAACACGGTATTCAGTATTTTTGAATCATCACGAAGGAGAAACCCCGTTGACAAAATTGGTAGCGTTACTTGCCCAACATGCTTATCTCCTGCTCTTCATCACAGTTTTTGTGGAGCAAATTGGCCTGCCAATTCCGGCGGCTCCGATGCTGCTGGCGGCGGGCGCGTATGCCAAAACAGGGCAGATGAATTTTGCCCTGTCGCTCACATTCGCGGCATCTGCGGCGTTGCTGGCGGATCTTTGCTGGTACGAAATTGGGCGGTGGCGCGGGATGAAAGTGCTTAACCTCTTATGTCGAATTTCGCTCGAACCTGACTATTGCGTTCGCCGCACGGAGAATACGTTTGCCCGCCACGGAGCGCGCGTTCTGATGGTCGCCAAATTTATCCCCGGTGTCAGCGCCATCGCGACGCCAATGGCGGGAATCAATGGTTTATCGCGGGCGCGTTTCCTCGGCTATAACTCCATTGGCATCTTGTTGTGGATCGGTTCTTTTGAATTGGTGGGCTATCTCTTCAGCGACCAATTGACGCAGGTCATTTCCTCGCTTGCAAAATTTGGCGGAGCATTGTTATCGGTGATCATTGGCGGACTGGCGGCCTACATTGCCTGGAAATATACGCAACGTCGCTTGTTCCTGCGTCGCCTGCGCATTGCCCGCATTTCGCCCGTAGAATTAAAAAACCAAATGGATGCGGGCGAAAATGTTTTTATCGTAGACTTGCGGCACGAGTTGGAAGTGGAGGTTGAACCGCAGATGATTCCCGGTGCACTGCGA
>JAYSTY010000333.1:0-6694 GCA_043719385.1 Blastocatellia bacterium
TAAGCGTTAAGCGTCAAATCACGTCCGGCGAAAGCCGCAACTAAAATTAACAGCGACGATTGAGGTAAATGAAAGTTCGTGAGCAACGCATCTATCACCCGAAAACGATAGCCCGGATGAATAAATAATTCAGTGCTTTGCGACCCAGCCTGTACGCGGCCATTTTCATCCGCCGCACTTTCTAACGCTCGCGTCGTGGTTGTGCCAACCGCAATAATTCTTTTTCCTGCCTGCTTTGCCGCATTGATTATTTTTGCCGCAGTTGCGCTGATTTCAAAGCTTTCCGCTTCAATTTTGTGTTCCTCAATATTTTCAACGCGCACAGGTTGAAAGGTCGCTGCGCCAACGTGATGAGTGATTTCAACGACTTCAATGCCATGCGCATTCAGTTCTGCAAACACGCGCTCGGTGAAATGTAAGCCAGCCGTCGGAGCCGCAATCGCACCGCGTTGTGTCGCATAAATTGTTTGATAACGCGGTTCATCAAGTCGCACTTTTTCCGCATAATCACGTTTGATATAAGGCGGCAGCGGCGTATTGCCAATCTGGTCTATCAGCTCCGCTAGATTTTCGTCAGCCTGGAACCGTATCGCACGCCGTCCATCGGCAAAAATCGCGGTTACTTCGCCGCGCAATTTTCCTCCAAATTCAAGCTGCGCTCCAATTGGCAAAGCGCGTCCAGGCTTCGCCATCGCTTCCCATTCATTTTCTGCCAGTGCCCGAACAAGTAAGGCTTCGATTTTTGCCCCGCGCTGACCATGTAAAATCCGATGTCCGATGAGGCGAGCGGGGAAGACGCGAGTATTGTTGATGACCAGCACATCATTTGGCGAAAGCAGGGTTGGCAATTCGGCAAATGAACTGTCACACCAGGTTTTTTCCCCGTGCCTGATCCTGAGCATCCGCGCCTGATCGCGTGGCTCAAGCGGTTGTTGCGCGATCAATTCGGGCGGCAATTCAAAATTGAATTCTGAGATGTGCATTATCGTTTTTCACGGTCAAGCCATTTTTCAACGTGCTGTGGCTGATATTTTGCGAACAATTCCAGCAACGTTTCAGGCTCCGTTGCTTCAATCACCAGAGCGCGATGGGTGTCTCGTAAAAATCCTTCGCGCATTGCGTGGTCGAACATTGCCAGCAGCGGCGTGAAATAATTTTCAACGTTCAGAATGCCACAGGGTTTTTGATGAATGCCGAGTTGTGCCCAGGTGAGGATTTCGCAAAACTCATCGAACGTTCCCATGCCGCCGGGCAGCGCCATAAAACCATCGGACAAATCAGCCATCAACGCTTTGCGCTCATGCATTGAGTTGACAATGTGCATCTGCGTCACGTTTTGATGTGCGACTTCGCGGGCAACTAATGATTGCGGAATCACGCCAATCACTTCGCCGCCAGCGGCTAAAACCTCATCCGCGATCACACCCATTAATCCGACTTTGCCGCCGCCATAAACCAGGCCAATATTTTTTTTGACCAAAACTTTTCCCAATGATTTTGCCGCTTCAATATACTGAATCTTTGCTCCTTTGTTTGAGCCACAGAACACACAAATTCGTTTCATGAATTCTCGTCTCCCATGTCTTCGCCAAACAAATTACGGCAATGCAGCACTGCTGTTAATTGTGCGCCAAACAGCATAATCAGGCTCGACAAATATCCCCAGGTCAGCAATGCTACGACTGCGCCGATTGAACCGTAAAGCAAATCATAATGGAAATATGGCAGCATCCAGGCAAAGCTAAATTTGGCGATTTCCCATAAAATGCCTGCAAAAATTGCGCCCGGCAAAACTTCGATCAGGCTGATTTTGGTGTTTGGCATCACGCGATAAATCAGGACAAAAAGTGAAGTAGTGAGGAGCAAACTGAACACCGCGAGAATGACCTGCCAGAGCAGTGAACCCAGCCAGGCGATTTGCAGTGGCACTTGTTTGACGGGTAAATTTACTGTCAGCGCCTGAATCGTGACGACGCCCGAAGTAATTAACAGCGAAGCCATCAACACCAATCCAACTGAGGCAATCATCCCGACGGTCAGCAAACGCCCGTGCAAAAATGAGCGCGGTTGCGTTCCCCACATCCGGCACATGGCGCGTTCAATGACAGTGAAAATCCACGAGCCCGCCCACAGCAAAATTGCAAAAGCGGTGACGAGCAGGCTTGCCGAAACCTGACTGATAGCCTCTAAGTTGCGTTGCACAAACTCCGCCGATCCCGGCATAAAAGTATGCAAACGGCCCAGAATTTCGCGGTGAATGGATTCGCCAAAATAGCTCTGGGCAACACTGAGTGTCAGCAGCAAAGTCGGAAACAATACCAGCATTCCGAAATAGGTAATCGCAGCGGACGAAGTAATTAAATCGTTATCCAGAAAGCTGGTGATGGAACGAAACAGGATACGCCGCTTCGTCGCACGATTCCTGATCCGCCACCACAGTCTTCCCGGAGTCGGAAATTTGATGATGTTATCACTCATTCAAAATAATCCCGGTTGCTCATCATTTTGCAGGCTAAAACCTAAATGCAGGTAAGCCGCCGGCGTGACAACTCTACCGCGTGGCGTGCGATTCAGGAAACCGATTTGAATCAGGTACGGTTCATAGATTTCTTCAATCGCGTCTTTCTCCTCATTAATCGCAGCGGAAATCGTGCCTACGCCAACTGGCCCGCCGCCAAATTTTTCGATAATCGTGGACAGCATTTTACGATCAACTTCATCCAAACCATAACGATCAACTTCCATGCGATTGAGCGCATCCGTCGCCACTTCCATCGTGATGTGTCCTTCGTATTCGACTTCCGCAAAATCGCGGACGCGCCGCAACAAACGATTAACAATCCTCGGAGTCCCACGCGAACGCCGTGCAATTGCATTCGCGCCAGCGTCATCAATTTCGACGCCCAAAATATCCGCTGATCTGAGTACGATAATTTGCAGGTCTTCGATTGGATAAAAATCTAAATGAAAATTAATTCCGAAGCGGCCCCGCAACGGAGCCGTAATCATTCCCGCTCGTGTCGTCGCCCCAACCAAAGTGAAACGCGGCAAATCCAGCTTGACCGACCGCGCCGAAGGGCCTTGCCCGATAATCAAATCCAGCTCGAAATCCTCCATCGCCGGATAAAGAATTTCTTCAATCGCCGGATGCATGCGATGAATTTCATCAATAAATAAAACGTCGCCTTCTTCAAGATTGGTGAGCATCGCCGCCAGATCACCAGGTTTTTCAATTACCGGCCCGGACGTAACATGAATTTTCGCGCCCATTTCACGGGCTACAATTTGCGCCATCGTAGTTTTACCTAAGCCCGGCGGCCCATTCAACAAAACGTGATCCAGCGATTCGCCACGCGCACAAGCGGCCTTGATGAAGATGTTGAGATTGTCTTTGACCTTTCGTTGCCCGATGTACTCGCGCAGATATTGCGGGCGCAGCGAGAGTTCAATCTGTTGCTCTTCATCTGCTGTGCCACTGCCAAGTAAGCGATTGTCTTCATCGTCATTATTGGTAGCTTTATTTTTCGCCATATAGGGGCTTATAACTGCCTTAGCTATAGATTCACCGTGACAACTTTCTCATTGATAGCTTCGTCAATTGTGAGAAATTCGCATCGGGATTTTCTTTCATTGTTGCGTTCACTGCTTTTTCCGCTGCCGCACGTTGGAAGCCCAAATTGACTAATGCCGAAATAATGTCATCGGCAATTGTATTGGCGCTTCCGGCTCCGGTAGCGAGGCGGAATTGTTCTTCGAGTTCGGGCGAAGAAAGCGCGGAAAGTTTGTCTTTTAATTCAACTACTAAACGTTCAGCGGTTTTTTTGCCGACGCCGGGAATCGCTACCAGCCGCGCCAAATCGTTATTGCGAATCGCGGGGATTAATTCTTCAGCGCTCATGCCGGACAAAATTGTGACGGCCAGTTTTGGGCCAATCCCGGAAATGCTGGTCAAATGTAAAAATAATTTTTTCTCTCGCTCGGTGCGAAAACCGTACAGTTGCAACGCGTCTTCGCGCACGTGCGTGTGGACGCGCAGCGAAACCTGGCTGCCTTCTTCGCCGAGGTCGTAAAATGTCGAAAGCGGAATAATCAATTCGTAACCGACGCCGCCGACATCAATAATAACTATATTCGGTTGTTTGCTGAGCAGCTTGCCTGACAGGTGAGCAATCAAGGCTCTTTCTCCTTCTTTTGGATTATTTACAGATGGAGTGTAAGAGACAGCCACAAGCACTGTCAATTCGCGTTAATTGACAGTCTGACAGACGCTGCGTTATCGTTGCGGTTTAGCTGAGTAAGCGATAGTAATTTGAAGAGTTAAGCCCGAATTTTGCTGCGATGAAAACTGAGAAAATCTCCGAACTCACCACCAGCCGCCTTTCGCTTTATTTGCGTTGTCTGGATGAGTTGGAAAGCGAAGGAGTGGTGCGGATTTCATCGAAGGCTATGGCGGAGCAGTTTGCGCTGAATTCGGCGCAAATTCGCAAGGACCTGGCTTATTTTGGCGAATTCGGAGTGCGTGGCGTTGGTTATTCAGTCAACGATTTACGTCGTCATTTACGGCAGATTTTAGGCTTGAATGTGAACCGCAATGTGGCGATTGTAGGAGCCGGAAATCTGGGTTTGGCGCTGGCGACTTATGGCGGATTCAACGTCAACGGTTTTCGCATTGTTGCGATTTTTGATAATGACTTGGAAAAGATCGGGACAATTACGCGTGGCGGGCTGACAATTCAGGATGCCAAATATCTGAGCGAAATAATCAAACGCGAGCAGGTTGAAATTGTTGTTTTGGCAGTTCCTGCAATAAGCGCAGAGCAGGCGCTTGAAGCCGTGACAGCCGCCGGAGTCAACGCGATTTTGAATTTTGCCCCCGTGCGGTTGCCACCCAGGTCTGGTGTTAAGATCAAGCATGTTGATTTTGCGATTTCACTTGAAAGTCTATCCTATTTTCTGGCGCGACCAAATTCTTCAGGGCAAACAACGACGGGATTAAGCGCAGATTTTCGGGATTTTCTGCGGACTGATTAATGGACGAACGAATAATCAAAGAACAAATTGTTGAGACTGCGCGGCGTAGTTATGAGCGCGGTCACATCGTCGCGGGTGATGGCAACATCAGTGTCAGAGTTGCACCGAATCGCTGCATCGCTACGCCATCGGGAGTGAGCAAAGGCTGGATGAAGCCCGAAATGATGGTCGTTGTTGACATCGCAGGAAATCCGCTTGAACCGTCTGATTACAAAGTCTCATCCGAATGGCCGATGCACCAGGTTATTTATCAGGCGCGTCCTGATGTGAATGCTGTCGTGCATTTTCATCCGCCTTATGCGACAGGCTTTGCGGTAGCGGGGCTTTCGCTGGACAAGGCAATTTTATCTGAAGTCGTGTTGACGCTTGGTTGTGTGCCGCTCGCAGATTACGGCACGCCTTCGACGCGGGAATTGACGGACGCGATTGAGCCGTTCCTGGCGTATCACGATGCGTTGTTGATGGCGAATCACGGTGCAGTCGCGTATGCTGACACCCTGGAGAAAGCTTTCAATAAACTGGAAACGCTCGAACATACTTGCAAGATCAGCGCGATTGCGCGCAGTCTTGGTAACGAAAATACAATTCCTGAACGCGCCATTTCCAAGCTGTTTGATATTCGTGAACGCAATGGAGCGATGCCGCCGGAAGCGCGAATGGGGCAGGCTTGTGGAATTGGCGGCGGAAACAACGACGGGGCGATGGGGAGACGGAGCGATGGGGAGACGATTACTTTAACGCGCGAAGAATTAGTTGAATTGTTATCGCAAGCCGCGAGATTAATGAATTAACAATGTAATGAGGAGAATAAATGGAAGCACTTGGAATGATTGAAACAAAAGGTCTGGTGGCTACGATTGAAGCCGCCGACGCGATGGTCAAAGCCGCAAACGTGACGCTCATCGGCTACGAAAAAATCGGCGCTGGCTTTGTCACTGCCATCGTGCGTGGAGATGTTGCCGCCGTCAAAGCTGCGACTGATGCCGGAGCCGCTGCCGCTCGTCGCGTTGGCGAACTCGTCAGCGTCCATGTCATCCCGCGCCCTCATTCATCGGTGGATGATGTGATGCCGATTGGATTGAAGAAATAGTTCGCAGTTCGCGGTTCACAGTTCGCAGTTTTTGTAACGATAATAATTTACTGCGAACTGTGAACCGCGAACTGCGAACTGCGAGGCATTTTATGATTATCGCCAGAGTTATCGGGACTGTTGTTGCCACGCGCAAAGATGAACGTTTGAGCGGCGCCAAGCTTTTGCTCGTTCGTCCGATCACTTTGCAGGGTGAAGACGAAAGCAGCTATTTAGTAGCGATTGACACCGTCGGTGCAGGTGTCCGCGAAAAAGTTTTAGTCGTGTCCGGCAGCAGTGCGCGGCTTGCCGAAGGGATGAAAGACCGTCCGGTGGACGCCGCAATTGTTGGCATTATTGATACCGTCGAAGTGGCGGATTGAGAGCCAGTTTCCGTTATGAAAATTCAACTCAAAGATATTGCGCACGCACGCTCAGGAGACAAGGGCGATACCGCCAACATTGGTTTGATCGCGCTCAAGCCGGAGCATTATCCAATCTTAGTCAGGGAAGTCACCGCTGAACGCGTCAGGCAGCATTTCACGGGAATTTGCAAAGGTGAAGTCGAACGCTTTGAAGTGCCGAATTTGCATG
>JAYSTY010000334.1:0-16209 GCA_043719385.1 Blastocatellia bacterium
TGATTCCCGGTGCACTGCGAATGGCGATGGAAGAGTTGGAACAACGCGCTCACGAGATTCCCCGCGACCGCGCCATTGTGCTGTATTGCACCTGACCGAACGAAGCAACCAGTGCCCGGGTGGCGCTTTCCCTCAAACGACAAGGCATTTACAAAGTCAGACCATTGGCGGGCGGCTTAGGCGCTTGGATGGAACAAGGCTTCCCGTTGAATTAAGCCATCGAAGAGTTGCCAGCTACAAGTTCACTTCAAATTCATCGCATCCAACTTCAGCAACGTATGCAGCAACACATTCGCGCCGTTTGTGATGTCGGTCGGTTCTGAAAATTCGCGCGGGCTGTGGCTGATGCCGTCACGGCTGGGAATGAAAATCATGCCGATGGGGCAGAGTGGCGCAAGCTCCTGCGCGTCGTGGCCTGCACCGCTTGGCATCAGCTTGGTCGTGAAGCCCAATTGTTTTGCCGCCCCGTCAATCACACGGCGAAAGCGCGCATCGGTGGGCGCGGGCTGCGATGACGTGACCGATTTGAAATCGAACTTCGTCCCAGTGGCGGTTTCAATCTGGCGTACCTCGGCTTGAATCTTTTCGTAAATCATCTGCACCTTCGCGGCGTCTAAATCACGCAGCCCCAAACTCGTGATGACCTTGCCCGGCACGATGTTGTATGCACCGGGGAAGGCTTGAATCTTGCCGACAGTTCCGACCTGCCGACCGGGGATCGAAGTGACAATGCGATTGACGGCATCAATGTATTTCGCTGCCGCCAGCAACGCATCGTGCCGTTGATTCATCGGTGTCGTACCGGCGTGATTCGCTACGCCGTCAATCGTCACGTCCCACCAGAAAACGCCGACGATACCTTCGACGACGCCGATGTTGATTTTCTCTTGGTGCAATAAGCCGCCTTGTTCGATGTGCAATTCTAAGTAGCCCGCTAGATCACCTTTTTTGCGCACGGCACTGGCGAGTTTATCAGGATCGCCGCCGATAAATTTGATGCCTTCGCGGATTGTCTTTTTTGAATTGGTGACAATGCCCAGGACTTTTTCGCTAAGCATTCGCGCGAGCGCGGCGCTGCCAATGGTTCCGCCTTCTTCGTTTTGAAAGAGGACGACTTCGAGCGGATGCCGCATGCGCACGTTGTTTTCAGCCAACGTCTGCGCCACTTCGATAGCGCCCATCGAACCGACCTGTCCGTCGTAGCTGCCGCCTGCGGGGACGGAATCAATGTGCGAACCGATCACCAGCGGTTTTAGCGCCGTGTCGTTGCCCGTGCGTCGCCCGATGATATTGCCAGCAGCGTCAATACTCACGTCAAGTTTAGCTTCGTGCATCAGCCGCATCGCGTATTCACGGCCTTGCAAATCAATGTCTGTATACGCAACGCGCTGGGTACCTCCTTCGAGTGTTTTGCCAAATTGTGCAAGTTCAATCAGATGTGCATTGACGCGTTGCCCGTTGACACGTAGTTGTGATTGGGCTGGTAAGGCAAAGACAGGAACGGCAGCGAGCAGTTGTAAGTTGAAAGTTCGACGGTTCATAAACGATTCCTTCAGCGGGTACGGTACGAGGAGCGGTAGCGACTTGGTTCTGTTTCACCAGCTCGCTACTGCTCGCCGCACTGTACCGATGATTTAATTTTCAGCACAACAAACGTGACATCATCATCCTGTGGGCGACCTTCGCTCCACTCGTCGCCGAGGCGCGTGAGTTCAACGATTATTTGTTCGGCGGACTGATGTGCAAGCGCGGGCAACGCTTGATGAATTCGTTCGTCATCCAGCATCTCATCGCGCACATTAAATCGTTCAGGCAAACCGTCGCTCATCAGCACGACCACATCGTCTACCGCGAGCGTTAATTCCTGCTGCTGATATTGATACTTCGCAATTCCACCGAGTGGCAAAGCGCGAATGGCAATCTCTTCGACTTCACCTGTCAAAGCGCGATAGATCAGCACCGACGGCATTCCGGCGATGCTTACACTCATTTGATTGCCGCGCACTTTGACCATCGTCATCGCCATAAACAAGCCGCGCAATTTCATCTCTTTCAGCACCGCGCTGATGCGATGAAAGATGTGCGGGATGTCGGGATGATAAGCCAGCGTGACAAACAAACTACTTGACCGAAGCCACCAGCGTACCCGCACGCAAGCCGTGTCCTGTCGCATCGCCCACCGCAATCGTCAGCGTGCCGTCTTCTCCCAGATGAAAGTCGTAGTAATCGCCGCCGACTTCTGACGCCGTTCGCATATAGGCGGCGAGGTCGAGATGCGGCAGATTAGGCAATTTTTTCGGCAGCATCGAAAGCTGCAACTGGCGGGCTTCTTCCAGTTCTTTTGCGCGGCGGTCGTTTTCGGCTTTGATTTTCTCGTGTTCCAGCGCGGCGGCGGAGAGTTGTTTGACCTGGATAAGTTGCGCTTCAAGGTCTTGATTCATGCGCGCGAAGCGGCGCGCCATAAAGATCGAAGGCGGAAGCACCAGACTGAACACGCCAATAACCCGCAGGATTAAAGGCGGTACTGCTCCGGTTGACTGATAGGAAGCGAGGATTGAGAGCATTATGGCACAGAGCAGCAAGCCGATTCCTAGCACCCCGGCTCCGTCTGCTCTGTTCCTGATCGCCTGAATCACCACGCGCAGCACTTCAATAAACACCAGTCCGAGAAAACCCCGATAGCCCGTTTGTAATAGGTTGAATTGAGCGAGGAAGAAAAATAAAACAGCAGCAATGAGCCAGAGCCAGAATAGCCTGGGTAGACGCTTTGAAAAGACCGTATAAAAGAAGGCCAGCAGCGACACCAAAAATAAGTGGAATGAAAGACCATTCACCACCGACAGCAACAATATCACGCTCGCCCCGTAATGCCCGATATTCACCGCATATTGGGAAGTAAATGTGACAAACACCAACCCGGCAAACAGTCCGAAGAAAAGATTGGCGCGCTGGCCTGGATAAAACCAGTACATCAGCAGATGTAACAGGCCAATTATTAGAGCCAGTCCACTGCCATACAGCGCGAAGCCCCTCCCGTCCGGCGACCTCAGCCAATCAATTTTGGCTTGCGCCTGATTCAATTCCTGCATCTTGATGCCGAAGCCCGCGCCATACTCAATCGTGCGATTCGTATAGTTTCTCAAAAGCTGTTGGCTGGCGAGGCGGTGCAGCCAGCGACTCCGCCACGAAGTCACATCGCGCATCACCATGCACGAATGACGCACGGCAATCACGTGCTCGCTGCGCCCATCCAGCACAATGCCGAGCGGCACGGTGTTGGGGTTGTATTCCACTTCGCTTTCCGGCGTCGCGCCGACCGTGCCGTAACGTTCGATCAGTTTGCCATTCAGATAAACTTCCGACGCGCCGAAATGCACCAGCACCAGCGCCAACGGCTGATTGGTGAGCGCCGGGTCAACTTTCAGCCGCAGCCGAAACCAGCCGAGGCCGTGCCAGCCGCTCTTGGGAATACTGTCGAGCGTGATGGCTGTACCATTCAACGTTTCCCACGTGCGATCATCGAACTGCGGATCAGCAAAGCGCGGATCATCGCCGAGCGCATATTTCCAGCCGAGCTTGTCGAGTTCGACAGCCTGACCGTTTTGCAGTTGGTCTGCGGTCAAAACCGTTTGCGACTGCGCGGCAATCACGGTCATCAACAGAAGTGTTGCCAGCAAGCAAGCCTGGCAAATGAACAATTCTTTACACCCCTTGTATATGCTCATAGTATATAGCTCACATGAAAGCGAGCATTGAAAACTGTGAAGGCTTCGATTGGGACGAAGGCAATTCCAATAAAAACTGGCATCTGCATGAAGTAACCGAGGGCGAATGTGAAGATGTCTTTTTCAATTTGCCGCTCATCATTGCTGCCGATGAAAAGCACGCTGCCGACGAAAGCAGGTTATTTGCGTTAGGGCGAACCAACGCTGACCGT
The DNA here is from genome assembly GCA_043719385.1 of Blastocatellia bacterium. Classification (GTDB taxonomy): domain Bacteria; phylum Acidobacteriota; class Blastocatellia; order RBC074; family RBC074; genus JAFDVL01. The sequence continues at coordinate 3,938 of JAYSTY010000334.1, forward strand.
TGGCTATTTATTGCTTTTACCATCAGGAACAAATTGATCAAGGTCATCTCTGCCCGTGATATGACCAAACGGGAAGAAAGAATTTATGCCGAAAAAATTAAAAGAGATTCCAGCGCTACCTAACGAAACCGCCGAGCGTGAATTTTGGGCTGCCAACGATTCGACCGATTTCATTGACTGGCAAACAGCAGAATCAGTTGTACTGCCGAAACTGAAACCGACTACGCGCACTATCTCGCTCAGACTCTCTGCTTCTATGCTGGCGAAAATCCGTTTGGTCGCCAACAAACGCGATGTACCTTATCAATCGCTCATCAAATCATTTTTGCAGGAACGGATTGATGAAGAGCTAAAACCTTCCAAAGTCTAAATCATCTTCAGCACGACGAAGGTCACGTCATCATCCTGCGGACGCGTGCCGCCCCAATCATCGCCCAATTGAAGCTAGCGGCAACTCATGGGAGCTAGTTTACTACGACCGATGAAAATCGAGATCGTGAAAGTCGTAGCTGAAATCAGTCAACGGTGAAATGGCGCGCATCGTAAAGCCTGCGGCTTTGCCTTCCTGATCGAGACTGAAACTCACAAACGCATCGGCATCCATGCTGCGGTCTACCCATTTGACGACGAAGGTATTGCCCTTATACGACAACATTTCTCCGGTGAGTTTCGGCGAGCGTTTGGAGTCAAACCACGGCTTGCCATTTTTCATGGAGATCGTGACTTCGCCGAGCCAGGCGTCGGCATACTTGCCCAGAAAAAGGTCTACCGGAGTTTTATTGTTGCTGAGTTTTTGCGTCGCTTCGATTTCAAGCCAAATTTTATCGGTCAATGCTCTGGCTTCATCCAACGATTTTTTGCGCCGGTTCGATAAGTCAGTGATCCAATCGGTTCCGGTCTTTCCGAAATAAGCATCTTTGATTTGATTCGTGATGGACTGAAACGCCGCGCCTTCCTGTTGGTTGGTGAGGACGATAATGCCGAGGTTCAGTTCAGGAATCATCGTGATTTGCGTGACCATCCCTTCGAGTCCGCCCGTATGCGAAACCTGTTTATAGCCATTCACATCGCTCAATCCAAAGCCGAGTCCGTAGGCGGAAAAATGCGTGTTGTACGGGCCGGGGTTACGAACCGGAATAATCGTTTGTGGCGTCCATAATTCCTGATGAACCTGTTCAGAAATTAATCGTTTATTCAGCCCTTCGCCGTACTTGCCATGATTTAGCAACAACTGAACCCATTTCAATAAATCAGTAACGTTTGAATTGATCCCGCCTGCCGCAGCATCAAACGACAATTTGTGTCGCTCAATTACCTGTACTTTTCCATTCACCGAAGCGTGTGCTTCGATGACGTTACTTTTGTCTTTCAGTCGTTCAAAATGTCCAGCAGTTTTGCTCATCCCGACTGGCTGAATGATGCGCTCCTCGACAAATTCCGGCCAGCTTTTGCCTGATACGCGCGCGATGACTTCGCCCGCGACGATGTAAAGATTGTTGTCGTAATCATACTTCGTGCGAAAGCTGGACACCTGTTTCAGGTAGCGCAGATTGTGAATGACATCCTTGATCGTGAAATCGCTGCCATCAGGGAAAAACATCAGGTCGCCCGCGCCGAGACCGAGGCCGCTGCGGTGCGTGAGCAGGTCGCGGATCGTGAACTCTTCTGACACGTAGGCGTTGTAAAGTTTGAACTCAGGAATGGTATCGCGCACCTTGTCGTCCCATTTAATTTTCCCTTCATCAACCAGCATGCCGAGCGCCGCCGTCGTAAACCCCTTCGAGTTGGAGGCGATCCCAACCAAAGTATTTTCGTCCATCTTCGCCATCGTCGTCAGCGACCTGACGCCGTGCCCTTTAGCATAAATAATTTGCCCGTCCTTGATGACGCCGACACTGATGCCCGGCACATCGAACGTTTTCATCGAACGTTCGACCAGCGCATCAATGGCTTGATTGCTCAGAGGCTGCGCTTGTGAAATCGTGCAGAAAACAAGCAGGAGAAAAATAACGACGAGGGATTTTTGTAGAGAATTTTTATTCATTGATTTTCACCTTTAGAGCGACTAACTCGCGCTTCACTCAGACAGATTTATCGGCTTACTCTTATTTCAATTTTTTGAGGCTGGCATTCTTCATCAATGAAGTCATTTGTGTTATGGCAATCGCGTTAAGCTGTTGCAAGCGTGTGTTGGGCGGTAACTCTTGCTGAATTAAAATGGCGTTGAGGCTTTCCAGATTCGACAAAATAACCAGTTGCTCTATCGTCGCAAAATCTCTGATATTGCCTTCTAATGCGGGGTTTTCATCACGCCATTGTTTCGCGGTTTTCCCAAACAAGGCCATATTCAAAAGGTCGGCTTCGGTGGCATAGACAAGATTGATTTGCGCTTTGGAAAGTTCCGCCGGAATCAGATTTTCCTTAATCGCGTCGGTGTGAATTCGATAATTGATTTTGGCCAGCGTTCGTTGCAAATTCCATTCGAGCCGTAAGCGGCTGTTTTCATCGTCTTTGAGTCGTTGAAATTCAGTGATCAGATACAACTTGAATTCCGGTGAAATCCACGAAGCGAATTCAAACGCAATATCCGTATGAGCAAAGGTTCCGCCGTAGCGTCCTGATTTTGAGGTGATGCCGATGGCGTTGGTTGATTCAATCCATCGTTGCGGAGAAAGAACGAAATAATTGTTTCCCGCTTCATTTCTAAACCTCTCGAATTCGATGGGTTTAAAACTTGGATTGTTTAATTTCTCCCACAAACCGATAAAATCAATCGTGCTTTTGCTTCTCATCCAATTGTTGATGACAGAAAACGGTTCGACCGTATTTCGATATTTGGCAATATCAGTCAACGAAATGTGGTCTTTTTCACCGCGATTAGAAATCGTAATCTCTGTGCCGCCGACCAGTATAATTTTATTTTTCGCCATAATTTAAATTCTTGTGTTGAACAGAAAGGAGTCGAATTCTACCCCTTTGGAATTTCCACTTTCAAACTCACTCCGGCAAACCCATCCGTTTCAGCAAATCCTTGTATCGCGGGTCGTCGCGGAGAGATTCCAATGGAATTTGCCCGCTGTTAGTTCCCAAATCCTCTTTGTTTTGAAAGCCCTTTCCAACCATTCAAACGCTTCTTCCTTATTGCCACGTCCCGCATAAACGGCAGCGATGATTAATGCGTTATTAGTCAAGACCTACACGACTTGAGAGATCTTTGTAACGCGTGTCCTCACAGATGGTGTCCAGTGGTGGATAGGATCGAAGCCACACCATCCAGCCGGCTCGTTCATCGAACGCTTCATTCAGATATTGAAATGCATCGTCCTTCTGACCCAGTCCCGCGCACACCAGTGCCAGCAAGAATGGCGAAGTGTGGGATCGCGTTTTGCGCTCCTTTAACTGCTCCAATACTTTTTGCGCCTCGTCTCGTTGACCGTTAAGACCATATGCATGTCCCAGCACCGCTAGAAACTGAGAGTTTTCCCCTGAATCGACATAAGCAGTTCTGGCATGTGCTACTGCGGTCTCAAATTCACCCAAAATTTGCAAGTGCCACGCAAACACCCAACGCGTCCACGCGTCTTTGGGGTGATCGTTGAGCAGCTCACGACATATCTCAATACCTTCTTCAGCGCGACGTGCATGTAATAGTACAATCGCGGCTGAAGTGGCATAGAAAGGTGAAAGTGGATCCACTTCCTGTGCGATCTTTAACTGCTGCAGCGCTTCATCGAAACGCCCCATTGTTGCCAAAAAGAACCCATACTTTTGACGTCCCGTTGGTTCTCGTGGTGCAAGTTCAATCGCCCGTTTGTATTGATGCTCCGCGTCCTCCCAATTCCATTCGTAATAGAATGAGCAGTGCGCCATCGAAAAACGAGCCTCCGCCATTCCAGGGTCAATCGCCAGTGCCTTCTTCGCAGCCGCTTTGGCTTTGGGGAACGCGTTGTGAGGCGACACGTAACTGAAAAAGCCCAATTCGATGTAACTATCCGCGAGACCGGAATACGCCTGACCGTATGACGGTTCCTCCTCAAGAGCCAATTCAAATTGTTCTACTGCTTTACGAAAACCTTCCTCGGTAAAACGGTTCCAGTAATAGCGACCTTTCAAATAATTTCGGTAGGCAACCGGGTTTTCCGTTGGTCGGGAAATGAGGAGTTCCTTCTCCTTTCCAGTCAACTTCAGTTGCAGTTTTTCTGCGATCTCACGCGCGATTTCCTCCTGAATGGCGAGTACATCATCTGGCTGACGGTCGTATTGTTCTGTCCACACCTGAAATCCATTCGTAACGTCGATCAGTTGAACGGAGATCCGCAACCTCGTCTCAGTTTTTCGCACACTCCCTTCGAGCACAGATGTGACGTTTAGTTTCTCTCCTACTTCACGAATGTCGGTCTCTTTGCCTTTGAAGAAGAACGCAGAAGTCCTTGCCGCGACTTTCAAATCATTGATTTTCGACAACGCATTCAAGAGTTCTTCCGCCAAACCTTCGCAGAAATATTCGTTGTCCTCGTCGGCGGACATATTTGTAAATGGAAGCACCGCGATTGATTTGTTTGAATCAGTTTCAGCGGTTGTCACGGCTTGCAGAATCTGCGTTTTCGGTTCTTCAATATTTGGTGAAGACGTTTTTTCTAACCTGCTTTGAATGCTCAATTCCTCTTTAGCTTCCTGCAAATCTGTCAACAGATCCTTCGCCGTTTGATAACGATTCTTTTTGTCTTTTTCTAAGGTTTTATTGAGGATTTGTTCGAGTTCGGGCGGAATTTCGCTTAATCTTTTCGGCTCTTTCGTCAAAACCGCCGCTATTACATCACTGACCGTCTCACCCGAAAAAGGTGAATTTCCCGACAGCATTTCATAAAACACCACACCAAAACTAAATATATCAGCCTGATGGTCAACATCTTTCCCGCGAGCTTGTTCGGGTGACATATAATTCGGCGTTCCGATAATCATTCCGGCTTGAGTTAGTGCCAAAATCGCAGTCGCCGCTTCTTCGTCCGAGGCAACAGTCGCCGTCACTTTCGCAATCCCAAAATCAAGAATTTTCGCCAAGCCATTCGAGCGAATCATCACATTATCAGGCTTAATATCACGATGAACGATTCCCGCGTGGTGGGCTTCGTCTAAGGCAGACGCAACTTGAATCGCAATCTCCAACGCCGATTTGTAACTTAATGGATTCGCTTTTTGGTAATCACTGAGCGTTTTGCCGTCAATAAATTCTGTCGCGATAAAATGCGTTCCATTAGATTCACCAATTTCGTAAATCGTAATTATATTCGGATGATTCAACGCCGAAGCAGATTTTGCCTCACGCACAAAACGGCTCATTCGGTCTTTGTCGTCAGCAAATTCGGGCGGCAAAATCTTTAACGCAACCTTGCGGTCAGGTTTTGTATCCTGAGCCAAAAAGACTTCGCCCATTCCGCCTTTTCCGATTGGCGAGATGATTTTGTATTGATTGATTATTGTTCCAGTTTCCATCTTTATTTTTTAGTTTTATTCCGGCAGCTTCATCTGTTTCAGCATCACTTTGAATCGCGGCTCATCTCGCAAATCATCGAATAGCGGTTCAACCGCAGATCCGTAATTCATCTTTTCCGTTTTTTTGAAGTTGATAAGGATTTAACAACTTTGTCAAAATCACTCTCGATGGCGTTGTTCAGCATCAAATTATACTTCTCATATTCCATTTCGGCTTTGTTGATTGCTAATTTGTGCGTAATCTTTCCAGCGTTTTCCAGAATATTTCGGTCGTTTAATTCAAGAAAGCCGTGCAGTTTTTCAATCCAATCTTTCATATACATCGGGATTCGCCGCATCGCCTGACCTTCGGCAAAAACCAGATATTGCTCGGTTAAATTATTGAGCGCCGCTAATTCATTTTCGTCCAAATAATTTTTGGCAATTCCTGCATCTTGTTTTCGCGGTTTTGTGCCTCGCCAATTGGTTAAGCCCATATTCGGTTTGTCGCTATCGGCTCTTTCGACAATTATTTCCGCCGCAGTTTTTCCGGTAATTGCCCAGTGCATTTTGTTTTGGACGGTCTGAAAAAACAAAATACTGGCTTCGTCTGTTGGGTCGTAATCGGCGCTGGTCGCGTAGATGTCGGTTATTTTCTGATAAAAACGCCGCTCCGAAGTTCGGATGTCCTGAATGCGTTTAAGTAATTCTTCAAAATAATCAAAAGGCACATCGGGATTTTTCAAACGCTCGTCGTCCAACACAAAACCTTTGACGATATATTCCCTGATATGCCGCGTTGCCCATTGCCGAAACCGAGTAGCAACGGCAGATTTTATGCGATAACCAACGGAAATAATCGCATCGAGATTGTAGAATTTCTGAAGGCGTTCGACGGTTCGCTCGCCCTCCCGGCGAACTTGTAAGAAATCCTTACAAGTTGCTGATTCAACCAATTCACCTTCGTCAAAGATATTTTTTAGGTGAATAGTTATATTCTGTGGCGTGGTCTGAAACAGTTCCGCCATCAATTTCTGCGTCAGCCAAACCGTTTCGTTTTCCAGCCGAACCTCTAGCTTGGTCTCGCCTTTTTCGGTCTGATAAATTATTAACTGCGAATTATTTTCCATAGAGTTTTCTTTCAAATTCACTCCGGCAAACCCATCCGTTTCCGCAAATCCTGGTAGCGCGCTTCGTCGCGCAGCGTATTCAGTGGATCAATGACCAGCCACCAAGGCATTAACGCATCACGGTTTTCAAAGTCCTTTTCTAACCAGGTAAAAGTTTCGTCTTTCTCCTTCAACCCAAGATAGACCCCCGCGAGATCATTTCCTTTTGCCTGCCGTTTCGTGAATCTGGCTTGCAATTCCTCAGCAATTTGCAAGGCCTCGCTGCGCTTGCCCGTTTGTGCCAGAACATAGCCCAAAGTGCTGAGCGGAACACTTTGACGTTTTGATAACGCGACGGCTTTTTCGGCTTCCGCCAAAGCCTCTTCATTTCGTCCTTGCTTTACGTAAATCCGGGCTAACCATTGGTGCGCGACATACCAATCAGGATCGAGGTCAATCGCTCGTTTACATTGCTCAACCGCCGCCTCCGCATCGCCTTTAGCAAGATAGACATGTGCCATGTCTGCACTAATAACTAATGAGAGCGGCTCAAGTTCCTGCGCTCGTTTGAACTCAGTCAAAGCTTCGTCATAACGTCCCTGAGTCTCCAGATAGCCCCCATGCCATTGGTGACCCGTGGCGTAGTTTGGAGATAATTCCAACCCGCGCTTAAATTCCTTCTCCGCTGCTGCCCAATTCCAAAGCCGCAGCTCAGCATACGCTAACGAAATATGTGCCTCGCCTAGCGAATCATCAATCGCAAGGGATCGTTCAGCCCAGGCTTTGGCTTGCGGCAAAAACTCACTAGACGGTGCGTTGCTGAAAGCTAGCAAGGCGTTATGACAATCGGCGAGACCAGCGTAAGCGAGGGCGTAATTGGGGTCTTTGTCCGCCGCCGCTTTGAGTTGTTCGATGGCTTTTCTGAGATTTTCTTCCGTGCGTTTGTTCCAGTAGTAACGCCCTTTCAGATAAAGCTGATAGGCTTCCGGGTTGTCAGTGTATTTCTTCGTCAGTTTCTGTTCACCTTCGCCCGACAGTTTCAGTTGCAGCTTGTTGGTGATTTCGGCGGTAAACTCTCTTTGGGTGTTGAGCAGTTCTGACATCTTGCGTTCGTATTGCTCGCCCCACAGCGATTTGCCGCTTCGCGTATCAACCAGATTGACGCTAATGGTCAGATTTTCGCCGCGTTGCGTGATTCGTCCCGTCATCACCGAATCAACACCGAGTTCTTTGGCAATAACTTGCGGGTCAGTTTCTTTGCCTTTGTAACGAAAAACCGAACTCGTCGGGCTGACTTTCAGATTCGGTAATTGCGAAAGCCGATAAATTAACGATTCCGCCAGTCCATCAGAGAGATATTCTGAATCTGCGTTGCCGCTGCGATTTTCAAAAGGCATCACGGCGATGGATTCGATCTGTTGATTGGTAGTGAAAGCGCGATAGCCGAAAAAGCCTCCCACCACAACCATTGCACTCAGCACAGCCGCCAACCATTTATTTAACTTTGGCTTGCTGGCAAGCGTTTCGTTCGTCGTCGCTGGCAAACTTTCACCCGCCGTAGTCGCCGACAGGATTTGTGTTTTTGGCTCTTCTTTTTCAGACGAAATCGTCTTTTCCAACTTGTTCTGAAACTCCAATTCCTGCTTCACATCTTTCAAATCAATCAGCACATCCTTGATCGTTTGATAGCGCTCGTCTCTATCTTTTCGCAGGCATTTGCTGATGATTTTTGTGATTTCGGACGGAGTACTCGCCTCCAGTGGTTTCGGTTTATCTTTCAGAATCGCGCCAATCATTTCCATCACCGTTTCGCCCGCAAACGGCAAGTTTCCCGCCATCATTTCATAGAGCAAAATACCAAAACTGAAAATATCGGTTCTCGCATCTACCTCTTTCCCTTTGGCTTGTTCGGGCGACATATAGTTTGCCGTGCCGATGATCATTCCGGGCGAGGTCGAAGGTTGCTGGATAGCGGTGGCGTCTTCTTCGCCCAGGCTTTTTGGCGGCGCTGACAACTTGGCAATTCCGAAATCAAGAATCTTCGCCAAGCCATTCGAGCGAATCATCACGTTATCGGGTTTGATGTCGCGGTGAACGATTCCCGCGTGGTGTGCTTCGTCTAAGGCAGAGGCAACTTGAATCGCAATCTCCAATGCCGTTTTGTAACTTAATGGATTCGCTTTTTGGTAATCACTGAGCGTTTTGCCGTCAATAAATTCTGTCGCGATAAAATGAACGCCATCCGATTCGCCAATTTCGTAAATCGTAATTATATTCGGATGATTCAACGCCGAGGCAGACTTCGCTTCACGCACGAAGCGGCTCATCCGGTCTTTGTCTTCGGCAAATTCAGGTGGCAAAATCTTTAACGCGACTTTGCGGTCAAGTTTTGTGTCCTGAGCGAGAAAGACTTCGCCCATTCCGCCCGCGCCAATTTTCGACACGATGCGGTAATGTGACAGAGTAGTGTTAACAGAGAGTTCTTTATTCATCTTGCTATGAGTTCAATGATGCTGCCGCAACCGAATGGAGATTCGTGCAGCTTCGTTTGTGATTGTGTGAGTTTGGTATTATGCACCGCCTTTCGATGGGAAGGAAGCCGTAGCGGCGGCGGCTTGTAATCTACGCCGGACTTAACGCAAGGGGGCAAAAGAGCAAGAGAGCAAAGAAAAAAACTCATGAGTTTCCTGTCCTTGCTCTCTTGTCCCGTTGCGTTACATTCGGGTCTTCAGCCCTGCAAAGCTTGATGAACGAGCAGCGTATCAACGTACTGCACAAACTTGACAGCTTTCCCGTCTTTCAATTTCCAGACATGCGCAAAGTGCGCCAGAAAGCTTTTGCCTGTTGCGTTGTATTTTCCGCTGTATGTGCCTAACGCGACGATGGTCTCGCCAGCATCAATGAATTCAGCCGGCACGACGGCAAAGCCTTCCCACTCCGTCCCGATGCGCATAAACACGCCTTCCAGTACCGCGTTGGGGCCGTTGTAGGTTCCGCCATAGGGGAATCCTTCGGCTTCTGTCCAGGCAATGCTGGCGTCTAAAAATCCCATGACGGCGGGAATATCGCCTTTACCGAATGCTTCGTATAAACCTTGTACTGCGTTGAGATTACTCATTATATTTTTCCTTTCGTAGTTGTTAGTTTTAAGTTTTTACTGAGCCAAAATTGATAGTGGCAAAGTAGCGGGCGATCCCTGATACTTTGCCCGGAGCCGTAGCGACGAGGATACACCAACTCGCTACGGCTCGCCGTACTGTACACTCCTAAATTTCCCTGCGTTCACGTCTAAGTCGTAATTCAAAACTGGTCGAACCATTATTTCTTTCATGTTTCAATAACCCTTTGTTGTAACAAGCGCAAGAACGATCAAGCGGCGTTTTATTAATGCTGGTATTTTCATTACATATTGAGAGGAGCATTGATGAATCCAGTTCAAAAAGCCCTTTGGTTTGTGGAAAGCCACTCCAGAGAACCAATCACGTTGGAGGATATTGCCCAGGCCAGCAACGTTTCGCCGTTTCACCTCACTCGCGCCTTTGCGGGAATAATGGGGCTGTCACTGATGCGCTCCGTTCGCACCCGTCGTTTAAGCGAAGCAGCGCGGCAATTAACAAACGGGGCTGACAAATATTCTCCATGTTGCTCTCGATACTGGATACGGATCACACGAAGCGTTTACGCGTGCGTTCCGCGAATTATTTGCACTGACGCCTGAGCATGTTCGTGCGCAGGGTCATCTGAACAACATCACTTTAATGGAGGCTATTACAATGAACACGACAATAATTCCAACGCTTGCCGCACCCCGGTTTGAAACGCTCAAGCCCACACTATTTGCCGGTCTGGTCGAGCGATACGATTGTCAATCACCGGCTGGCATTCCCGGACAATGGCAGCGCTTCCAACCGTATCTCGGCAACATTTCCAACCAGGCTGGACAGGACGCTTTCGGCGTTTGCTACAACTTTGATGAAGACGGTTTCTTTGATTATATGTGCGCCGTTGAAGTCAGAGACGCTGCGGATTTACCGAAAGAATTTCAGAGCTTGCAAACAACTATGCAGAAATATGTTGTCTTCAGGCACGAAGATCACGTCGCCAGCATTCGCGCTACGATGTCAGCGATTTGGAGCGAATGGTTTCCTACGTCTGGCTATCAAGCGGCAAAGGCTCCAACACTCGAACGCTACGGCCCGGAGTTCAATGGAATGACGGGAACCGGCGGTTTTGAAATCTGGATTGCTATCGAAAGCTGATCTCCTTTATTTGGACTAAAAAACAGAGCACAACCATGAGTCCTGTCACTTGAAACCTATTTCGAATCATAATTCTCTTATTACTGTCAGGCGTTGGCACTGTAATTTTTCAGATTACAACGTTTTGAGAAACACAATTAGTGCCCGTTTATCTTCCGCTGACAATTCCAGGCCGAATTCGTGCCCTTTCACCGTGTGCGTCTTGATGCCATATCCGACAAAGCCCGTCGGCACGTAATCGTCTTTCAACCGATTCGGATCGAACCAGTCTTCGAGCGTGGCGACGGAGCCGTTATGCTCAAACGGGCCGCGATACCAGACGCCTTTCAGCGACGGCACTTTGTAATAGCCCGTGCCGTGCCGTATTTGCAGCGTCGAACGCGGATCAGTGCCGATAGACATGGGCAAAATGTCGTATTTCTTTTTGTGTTCCGGCGGCACGGTGAAGCCGTCCACCGGCATGAGCTTGTTGTTCGTATAGAGCGGCGGCGTGTGACATCCGGCGCAAGCCTGGCTTTGAAAGACTTGTTGTCCGCGTTTGGCGAGCACTTCGAATTTGTTCGGATTGGGTAGTGGCTTGAGGGAATACACATAGAGCGCCAACGCATAAAGCTGTTCGTCACTGTAGCGTAGTCGTGTGGAGGGATCAGGCAATGTGTAAAATCTTTCCCGGCAGGAATGAATCCCGCATAACACGCCAGATCATCACCGCCCTGATTCAATGCGGCACAGCGCATCAAGTCTATTAATGTACAGGTCAACTGAAATTTAGCCCCTTCGGTTTCTTTTTTTCACTTCGTCTTTCTTGCCTGGCGAAGTGCCGGACGCCGTCAGGCTTGCCGCTTTCAGTTACTCAATTTGTCGGGCTCGGTCAGACAATGGTTCTGATGGGCAAGCTGGTAACGCAGGCGCGGTGTGGGGTTGAACTGAAACCGCGGCTGCCACGCGCGTCGTAATCCGGCTCAATCATTAAGAAAATAGATGACCGGTTTATCCACGACGCCGACTCGTTGATTCGCTTCACAAAAATCTTCGGAAGCGACTTGGGAAAGAAGGCTGAATTATTCAATGGTGAACGATACTGATTTCTGATCCTTTTGCTCGCCATTTTCATTCAGCATCACGGCTGCGAACTTATATTTGCCCGTGGGCCAGGGGTTACTTGGGGTAAAAGTGAAATTCGCGTCTCCGCTATCGGTCAGTTCCACCGTTGTTTCCAGCGAATTGATCGGCCCCGGCTTTTGCCCTTCGACATCTTCAATGATCAGGCTGCCTTTAACTTTGACCGCGCCGGGGTTATTCGAGATGACAGCCGTGGCATAAATGACATCCTGCGCTGCAAAACTGGTAACTGCCTGGCTGACCGGTTTTTCCTTGCCCAATTTCAGACTGGACATATTGGCGGTTGAGACGCTGACCGAACAAGCGGAGC
>JAYSTY010000335.1:0-2725 GCA_043719385.1 Blastocatellia bacterium
GAGCAAACTTATGAACCTCAAAAAAGAACTTGCCGCACATCTCACGCGGCGCCAATTATTCGGACTCGGAGCCAAAGGCATCGGCGCGGCAGCCCTGTCATCATTACTCAAAAATGATTTGCTGGCGGCGACTGAGGATAATCAGCGCGATCCGAAATCAGGCGGACTGTCAGGCTTGCCACATTTTCCGCCCAAAGTTAAGCGCGTGATTTACCTCCATCAATCGGGCGGCCCATCGCAACTTGATACCTTTGATTACAAGCCAAACCTCGAAAAATTGCACGGTACAGAACTGCCTGAATCTGTCCGCAATGGGCAGCGGATCACGGGGATGACTTCGGGGCAAAGCTCGTTCCCATGCGTCAAATCAATTTTTAATTTTAAGCAGCACGGGCAAAGCGGCACGTGGGTCAGTGAGCTTTTGCCGTACACTGCCAAAGTCGTAGACTACATCACCGTCATCAAAACGATGCACACCGACGCGATCAATCACGATCCGGCAATCACTTTTATTCAAACCGGATTCCAGCAACCCGGACGTCCGAGCATGGGCGCGTGGGTGAGTTATGGTCTGGGCAGCGAGAATCAAAGCCTGCCTTCTTACATCGTGCTGCTTTCGACGGCGCACGCGATCAACACGGATCAGCCTTTGTTTTCGCGTCTCTGGTCGAGCGGCTTCCTGCCGTCAAATTATCAGGGCGTTCGTTTGCGCGGCGGCGCTACGCCGGTTTTGTATCTCGACAATCCGCCGGGCGTAGACAAAACTTCGCGGCGGCAAATGCTGGATGCTGTCGTCCGGCTCAACAAAATCAAGTCGCAGGATTATGGCGATCCTGAAATTGAAACGCGCATTTCGCAATACGAGATGGCGTATCGTATGCAATCAAGCGTGCCGGATTTGATGGATTTGTCGAAGGAGCCGGAAAAAACTTTCGAGATGTACGGCCCCGAATCGCGCAAGCCAGGAACTTATGCCGCGAATTGTTTGCTGGCGCGAAAGTTAGCTGAACGCGGCGTGCGCTTCATTCAGCTTTATCATCGCGGCTGGGATCAGCACGGCGATTTGCCGCGCGATCTGGCCTTGCAATGCAAAGGCACGGATCAACCGACGGCGGCATTGATCATGGATTTAAAACAGCGCGGTTTGCTGGACGATACATTAGTCGTGTGGGGCGGGGAATTCGGACGCACCGTGTATTGTCAGGGCAAGCTGATGGACAACAATTACGGACGCGATCATCACGGCAGAAATTTTGCGATGTGGGTCGCGGGTGGCGGCGTCAAAAAAGGTTTTGTGCTGGGCGAGACCGATGATTTCAGCTACAACGTCACGAGCGATCCGGTGGATGTGTACGATTTACAAGCCACAATTTTGCACCTGCTCGGCATTGATCATAAACGATTGACGTATAAATTTCAGGGGCGACATTTTCGGTTGACGGATGTGCATGGAGAAGTGGTGGAGAAAATTCTGGCGTGAAAATTTGCCCGAAAATTTATGCCTGTTACGTTTGATACAGTTCGTGAAATTGCATTGTCTTTCCCCGGCGCAGAAGAAGGGACTTCGTGGGGAATGCCAACCTTTCGTGTGCGCAAAAAAATCTTTGTCCGCTTAATCGAAGACGGCGAATCGCTGGCGGTGAAATGTGGCGACCGCGATTTATGGATTTCATCTGATCCCAAAGCTTTTCACGTGACAAGACATTATCTTAATTACTTGATGGTACTGGTACGATTTGCCAAAGTGAAGCCAGCGATTTTGCGTGACATCATCGAACAGGCGTGGCGCATTGATGCGGGGGCAAAACTCATCAGGCTTTACGATAGTGGCATGTATGTTGCGCCGCCGCTGCCGCCATCACCGTTCACAGCAATCACTCCTAAAGACAAATCGTATGAAGACCGCGCCCGTCGCATTTGTCTGGCGTTGCCCGAAGTTGAAGAAAAAGCAGCGTGGAGTGCGCCAACGTATCGCGTCAAAGGCAAAATGTTTGCGATGTACCTGAACAATCATCACGGTGACAGGCACATTGCGCTCTGGCTGAAAGCGCCGCCAGGAGTGCAGGAAATGTTAGTTGAAGCTGCGCCCGAAAAGTTTTTTATCCCGCCGTATCAGGGGCCGTTCGGCTGGATTGGCATTCATCTTGAGCGCACCGATGATGACGAAATTGCCGCGCACGTGATGCAAGCGTGGCGGATGGTTGCGCCCAAAAAATTGCAAGAGCAGCTTGCTACTCGGCCCGTAAAATTCCCAGCGGTTTCTTGATCATCACATCCCAGCTTGAAATTACTCCGATTACAGTGACCAAAAATAACGTCGCCAGGATGCCGAATACATTAATCGAAGGCGTAAATGACCACGGAATTTGCAGGCTGTATTTGCACACTGACCAGCTTAAAATAATGGCGGCGGATGAGCCGATTAAGCCTGCCAGTAAACCGATGACGCCATATTCGATGAGCGTAATCATTATGATTAATTTCTTTTTTGCGCCCAGCGTTTTCAAAATTGCCGATTCGTACAGGCGGTGATATTTCGTCATCGCAATCGAGCCGATTAAAATCAATAAGCCGCTCAAAAAGACAAAGCCTCCCACGAAAGTTACCGCCGTCGAAACCGTCCCGATAACTTTGGACGCGGCTTCCAGAATGTCGCGCACATCAATCACCGAAACGTTATTGAACTGGTCGAGAATGGTGCGTTGGAATTGCACTCGTGCCGGGC
>JAYSTY010000336.1:0-2723 GCA_043719385.1 Blastocatellia bacterium
CCCGCGCAAACAATGCCAGCGTGTCATCCTGTATTCTTCCTTTGGCCAGAGCAATAGTCAGCATAAATTATTTATTGCGCCTTAACTTTCTTTCCGAGCGCACGCAAATCACGAGCCTGGCGAAACGATTCCGCCAGATTTCCATTCAGGTTTATTGGCTCAACAGATTCAGCCGCAAGTTTGATTTTATGATCGCGTGACAAAGCGCCAACAATTCCGTCCAGGCCAAATGAAAACCCAACCGCAGGCTCTGATTTTCCAAAATTGCTAATCAAATTGTCGTAGCGTCCGCCGCTGCCGATTTCAGTTCCCCAACCTGGAACGTACACTTTGAACGTCAATCCCGTGTAATATTCCAGCCCCCCCGCGTCGCCGAAATCAATGTCAAAATGTTCGTCAATTCCCAGCGCCGTCAGCGTTTCAAAAATCGCAGCCAGTTGCTCAATCGCAGTGCGTGACGTTTCATTTCGTAAGGTTTCACGCGCTTGATTGATGGCTTCGGCTTGGCCCGCAATTTGTGTGAGCTGGCAAAAACTCTTACGACGCTCATCGTCCATCTCCGGCGCGTTTGCTTTTAAATACGCATCAAGAGCAATAGAATTGCGGCGATCAATCAATTCTCGCAATTGCGTGCGCTGCGCTTCATTCATTTTTAAGGCCGTGGCGACACCGTTGAAAAAATCTACGTGCGAGAGTGTAATCCGAAAATCGTGCAGCCCGAATTTCGTCAGCATCTCCGCCGCAATCAATAAAACTTCGACATCAGCCGTTGGCGAAGCCTGTCCGATTTGCTCGATTCCAAGTTGATGAAATTCACGCGCCGGTTTTTCGGTCGGCTCATCATAACGAAAAACTTCACCGGAATAACACAGACGAATCGGACGCTCGCGCTGGACAAATCGCGTCGCCACAGTCCGCGCCACCAGCGAAGTCATCTCTGGTCTTAACGCGAGTAACGCGCCATCACGATCCGTAAAACGATACGTTCGCTCGGCACGCTCGGAACCCATGCCACGCGCAAATAAATCGTGATAATCGAACATCGGCACAATGATTTCGTCATACGACCAGCCGGCGAAAATCTCCATCGCCTGTCGTTCGACGTGCCGCCGCAAGCGTACTTCGTCGTCAAAGAAATACTGGACACCGGCGGGAATTTTAGTAAGTGATGACATGATTTCTGACCAGACTTGCGCGTAAATATGCAGACGGCAATAAAAAATATTTATCTCATCCGTAAAAAAATATACTTTAGCACAGCGTAAGAAGTTTGTTCACCTGCCCCACAGCTTAATTTTCCTGAAGCTGGAGCAGGTTTAGCTTGCATGTACGGCAGGCTGTGAGCCTGCCGCTGCGGAATTGCTGCGGGTTAGCAACGGCAGGCTAACAGCCTGCCGTACACTGCTTCACCATTTGCTCTAATCAAATAGAGGAGATTTTAATGACAATTCAAAGCGCCGCAACAAGTGAGCGTCCGCGCCAAATTTTTCGCTCCATCGCCGCTGTACTGGTGGGCTTTATCGCCGTCGTCATTGCGCATCTTGGCACTGACGCCATAATGCACGCAACGGGTGTTTTTCCGCCCTGGGGACAGCCGATGTCCGATGGACTTTTCCTGCTGGCGACGATTTATCGCACTGTTTTTAGTGTCGCGGGCAGCTACCTCACAGCACGACTGGCGCCGAATCGTCCAATGCTACATGCCTTAGTGGGTTGTGTCATTGGACTTGCCCTGAGCATTACAGGAACTGTGGTGACGTGGAACCGGGGGCCGGAATTCGGGCCGCACTGGTATCCGCTTGCGCTCATTGTGCTGGCGCTGCCGAGTGCATGGGCAGGCGGTAAACTCTACGAACTGCAGTTGCCCACACGCGCTGGCGCAGGAAGCGACCATTGATATGGCGACGCATATCAATGCGAAGGAATTTGTTAAGAATCGCTGAGATGTTGCTTAACGATGAACAGGGCTTAATCCATAAGGCTACTGGCGGGTGGCTGCGCGAAGCTGGCAAAAAGGATCGCCAGAAACTGTTAAGCTTTCTGGCTCAACATGCCGCAACGATGCCGCGTACTGCCTTGCGTTACTCACTTGAACACCTCGATAAGGAACAACGAGATCATTAAACGAGATCATTATTTGAAGATGAAGAAGGCTGGATAGTGAGAGTGTAGAGTTGTCATCGTCAATACCCTTCACTGGCTCGTCGGTTTTGCCGCAATCTGCTTGAGGTTTGCGTTCATCAAGCGCTAGAATCGGCCTTCACGTTTGGTAGCAACGGTGCTTAGCGATTACTGGACAGCGTGGCTATTGGTCATTCAAGTTATTAATCCAGCAAGCAAAACTTTCCACTTGCGGAAAGTAGTTTCTGATAATGGAAATAAGTTTCTATTATCAGAAAGTTTTGCCATCCATCTAAGTTTAGTTCGGTATAATTCTTAACGCACCCTTAGCAAAATGCTTGCAAATCTTTCATAATTTTTTTTCACCAGGACCTCAGATAATTCTTGTACTTGTTTTTGAAGTGGCGTTATAATTTTGCCGTTCCACAGTAAAGCCAGTACAGCTTATCAATCAGCATTTACCGGAGATGCGTCATGCGCATACGAAGCATTCTAAAACCTGGACAGCGCGGCACTAAACGCTTAGTCGAGCAGTATGGCGAATCGTTGTTATGTGTGCGTTATCGGTATGATGAAGCCAGTCGTAAGCGGCTCAAGACCAT
>JAYSTY010000337.1:0-6608 GCA_043719385.1 Blastocatellia bacterium
CCGAATAGGTGTACGCGCCTTTGATTAAAATGCCCTTTGACAAGCGACGATTTACGGCCACTTGCAGAGCGTGATAATTGGAACTGAGCCAACCGTCCCAGAGCAACGTGGAGGCATTCCGTCCGATTGAGGACAATGGTCGGGGGAGGTTCGGCCCCTGCGAAGCATTGATTTCGATATCAGCGAACTGATTCGAAGTTTGCGTGCCGACATAACCAACCTCAATCTTGATATCGCCGACGATCTTACGTTCGACAAACAGATTCCAGGATTGAATCATTCCACGATGCAGCGTGCCGCCATAAGGACTTCTCATTTGCACGTTGCCCGGTAAGGCAATCGTGCCTGATGAGAGGTCTGGGCTGAGAATCGGTGGGATACCGAGTCCGTTGACTCCGATAATGCCGCGTTGGGTGATCACGCCAGCCGCATTACCGATAAAGCCCCAGGGAGTGACTTGCTCGACCGCGCCCGTTCCGGTCGGAATGTTTTGGACGGCAATCGTGCCAGGATAGAAACCACGCAGCGGACGACCAAACGGCATCGGGTCATACGTGATGCCATAGCCGCCGCGAATTACCATGTTATCGCCCATGCGATACGCAAATCCAACGCGTGGTGCAAACAGCTTCTTGCTGGATTTAATGCCAGCATCGCTGGGAATGCTGCCTCTGTCGCCGATAATAATGGGGAGACTAATCGGATTTACTCCAGGAGCAGGGATCGGATTAATAACAGTTTTGGCCAAGGGGTTGCGCGGATCAATGTCGAGCCGTTCGATACCACGATCAGCGCGATGCATGATTGGGAACAATTCGTAACGCATTCCCAGATTCAGGGTCAGGTTACGGTTAACTTGCCAACGATCACTGAAGTAAAAGCCCATTTGCCATTCCCGTGTGGTCAGCAATTCGTTTTGCAGGCTTTTCTGCACATCAGTTGCTGATCCCAACAGGAACGCTGCAAAGGCATTGTACTGGGTCGCACCTGCGCCGCCGAGCGTCGTGGCACCGCCGCCGAAGTTGACCGCGCCACGCGGACCAACGCCGATTTCCGGTTGCCAGTGATTCAGTTCGTGCTTGACGATGTCAGCGCCAGCGCGGAAGGTATGATTGTTCATTACCTTCGCCGCGTTCTGTGTAAACGTATAGCTACGTTCGGCGCGTTCTACCGGACTCCAACCGTTCTGATTACCCAACCCGGTGTAACCATAAGCAATCTGAGGGAAACCGCTCTGGCGAATATCAGGGCCGTTGGTGCCAGGAATACCCAACACGTCAAGTCCTATATTCTTGCCAAAATCTGCTCCCTTTGTTTCGTGATCGCGGTGGGTGATAGAAAAATTACCATCCACCACGAAACCACTACCAACTGTCCAGGTATGCCCGACTGTTCCGACGTAGGATTTCGTCAGACCAGTTCCGCTGCCGCCATCACAAACGCATGGGCCAGCAGCGGCACCAAGGGCAAATTGCCCGGTGACGTCGGCTTTCATGTGACTGAACTTCGTCCATATCTGATGCTTCTCACTGCGGTTCCAGTTCACTTTCACATCGTAGTTATTACGATTGAAAACCTGTGTTCCCGAAGAATAGTAGTTATTGGCCGCTCCCGGCAGATTGGGCAGCGGGATCAACGGCAAAACTTTCAGCGCCACCGCGCTGATACGATTGGCAGGAATGATGTTTCCGGCAAAAGCAGTCCGGTCAGTACCGTTCATCAAAGTGCCGGTATAGGGATCGAAAATGGTGTTGTAGGGACTAAAATTTACTCCCGTGGTGACTGTCCGAAGGTCCGCAGTTGGAACGCTGAAACGTCCATCACGAATCAACCGCTCAAACATTCCTTCCCAACTACCAAAGAAAAACAGCTTGTCCTTGATGATCGGGCCGCCGATGGTTGCGCCCGGAATGGTACGCAGATTCTTCGGCTTGTTTTTGCCCAGGGCGAGCGGCTGAAAAGCATTTCTCGCCCGGAAAAGATGATTATCAAGATAGGCAAAGCCGGAACCATGAAATTGGTTGCTGCCGGACTTGGTGATGACCTGAATGGCCGCGCCGCCGGCTAGTCCCTGTTCCGCGTCAAAGTTATTCGTCGAGATATTAACTTCCTGAATGGACTCTGACGGAGGCACATACGCCGAGTGGTGCGGCAACCAGATATTGACGGATTGCGCGCCATCCAAGCGAGTGTTGTTGTTGTTGCGCGCCGTACCGTTGACGTTGGTCGTCAGGGCACGTTCCGGCGTGTCGGTATTCGCATTCTGGAACCCTGCGGGCGTAGTGCCGGGAACGAGGTTCAACAAGGACTGATAGTTGCGATAGTTGTTGATCGGCAACGCCTGAATTTCTTTGCTACTGATTTCAGACTTGACGCTCGAAGACTCGGTTTGGAGCGCGGTTGCGTTCGCGGTCACCGAAACCACTTCGCTGACGCTTCCAACCTTCATTTTGGCGTCAATGCGCGCTACGTTATTGGCGCTGACATTAAGGTCGGTTTCGGTATAGGTCGAAAAACCCTGCTTCGTAATCTTTATATCGTAGATGCCGGGCAGGACGTTTGAGATGGTGTAGTTTCCATCTGAACCAGCAGTGGTTTAACGGACCTGACCTGTGCCTTTATTGGTAATAATGATGGTCGCATCGGGTACGGTTGCACCTGATTGATCGGCGACGTTACCCGTAATTGACCCGTAGAGAACCTGTGCTTTGACTGGCTGGAAAGATACTGCAACCGCCAGCACCACACTCATCAGCATTGCTGTCTTAACGGCAATTCCTGAGAGAAAGTTTCGCATACTTACCTCCTAAAATTTAGTTACAATAAACATTAGAAACGAAAATCCGAACGCAAGGCTACCTGTAATCGGATGAAATTTTCACACTATATTCGACAGCTTGAAGTTCGAAAACATGGATGCTTGAAAAACTTAAAATGCCCGATCTTCTGTGGGCTTCTTGAAATCTGTTAAAGACGAAACAGCAAAGCTAGATTGATGGCGCATAGTCTACGACTGTTGTGTTTGGTCGTCAATGGTCAGTGGCTTTATCAACCAACGCAGAAAAAACACAAAGCTGCGAAATTAAATCAGCAGGCTATTGTCAGAATTAAGCGGATGAGGAAAATTGAGATTGAAGTATTTTTTGGGATGAGACTGGAGTCCTGCTGATGAAGAAATTTTTGACCGCCGAGTGGTCGCATCTGGCCATGCTGAATTACGAAATTGATCCCGCGCTTTTGCAACCGTTCGTTCCGCACGGAACTGAACTGGATTACTGGCAGGGCAAAGCCTATGTGAGTATGATTGGATTTTGGTTCAGCCGGACGAAAGTGCTGGGGCTGCCGATTCCGTTTCATCAGAATTTTGAAGAGGTCAATTTACGCTTTTATGTACGGCGCAAAGCGGCAGATGGCTGGCGGCGCGGCGTCGTCTTTATCAAAGAAATTGTGCCGCGACTGGCTATCGCAACCGTAGCGCGAATTTGTTATAACGAAAATTACGAAGCGCTGCCGATGCGCCATCAGATTCAGGCAGGTCAGGCTGAGTATTCATGGCGCTGCGATGGCAAATGGAACTCACTCCAGGTCAAAACTGTCGGTGAAGCCCAGCCGTTGATTGTCGGCTCGACGGAAGAATTTATTACCGAACATTACTGGGGATATGCGAAACAACGCGATGGCAGCACGGTTGAATATCAAGTCGAACATCCATCGTGGCGAGTTTGGCAGGTGCGTGAGGCGGCGCTTGATTGTGATGCCGAGAAACTTTATGGCGCACAATTTGTTGCGTGTTTGCAGGCGCAACCGGCCTCTGCTTTTTTAGCGTTGGGATCGCCCATCGCAGTTTACCGGGGAGTCCGAATATGATTGAAGCTGGCCGCGCGTATTTTTTATTTGATGGCGATTGTGGAATTTGTACCAGAGCTTCGGACTTGACGAAACAAATTGATGCGCGCCATTTGTTTGTGGTGGAACCATATCAGAGTTTTACGGAAGCGGAATTGTTGAAATTCGGTATTAGTTACGATCAGTGCTACCAGAAAATTCAGATCATTTCTCCGACCGGGAAAATTTATCGCGGCGCGTTCGGACTCAATTATTTTCTCTGGCAGTACTGGCTTTTCAGGCCGTTCATCGCGGTCATTTACGCGCTCCCAATTTTGCTTGGTTTGGAGCTGATTGGATATTGGCTGATCGCCCGGAATCGTCATCATTTGTCCCGCTGGTTTGGGTACAAAGCCTGTCTGCTCAAACACTAATCCTCGGCGCGAACTTCTCGCGTCACTTCAGCGTAAAACTCTTGTCGTTGACAACGAATTAGGCTTGCTCTACGCTCGTTACTGATAGTTTTATTCACATTACCTCGGAGGAGTATTTATGTCAGACCAGTGTACATCCTGTGGATCACAAACCCGCGAAGGGGCGAAATTTTGTCATGCCTGTGGGACGCCTGTTGCAACCACCAATCTTCCTCTAACCATGAAGATGGAGCCACCTAAAACGGTGGAAGACTCAATCCCCGCGCCACCGCCAGTGGCTGAGCCGCACACCAGCGCACCGCGATTTAATCCGCCAGTCGAACCTCAAAGTGCGCCGTCTGCTTACCTGCCACAAGCTCCGCAAACCTATCATCAACAGTCGCACCTGCAACCGCCAAAGAAAAAATCCGGGGCGCTGAAATATGTGCTGATTTCACTGGCGATCATTATCTTTTTAGGAGCGGCTTCAATTATTGGCGCGGTATATGTTGTGGGGCAGAAATTTCAGCAGATTGCTAAGAACGCCCAGGCAAAAGGCACAATTCCTCTGCCTCAAGGGTTTCCTGAAATTTCAATTGGCGAAAATGCAGCTAATAAATTAGGCGTTCCAATTTACCCCAATGCTAAACGTGAAGATTTCGCTATCGCAATTAAGGGCAACGGCGAGCTGGGAGATTATTCTGCCGGAACAGCGATCTTTTCGACCGAAGATGACGTTGATGAGGTCGTTAAATTTTACCAGGATCATTATGGTGAGAAAGCACGGACCACAGACATTAAGTCGAATGGTAAAAGGACGGTAGAGATAAAGATTGATGAGGGAACGGGTGGGAAACATATCGTCATTACCGAGGGCGAAGACAAAAATCAAATTATTATTGCCGGTGGTAATGGCCCTGCCTCTGATGCGGTCAACGACAAGACGGGTAAGGCTGCCAAACAAATGGAAAAGCTGGGGAAAGAGCAGGCCAAGCAGATGAAGGAACAAGCTGACCGTATGAAGCGCGATACGGAACGAATGAAACAGGAGCTTGAACGTGGCTTATCTGATGCACCACCGCCACCACCACCGCCAGCAAAACCCTTGCGATAAGAGAAATGATCGAGGGTAACTAACAACTGGGGTAAAAGACGGGTATTTTGAAAACGCCAGTCGTGGTCGTGGTCAGAACATGAAGATTATGACCGCCGCTGTAAGCACTGGTTGAATTGCCTGTGTTGGGATGAAAATTAATCATCACACCAATCATCGGGATGTTTGCCACTGCCCAGAGTTTTATCCAGCCCTGATGTCCGCTTCTGATCACACCGCTAAATCTTGAGACTAAACGTGGAAAAGAATCTGACAGCGTATTGCGATACTGGCAATTACCGCCGCTGGCAGTGAAGCTGAAACTTTTTTCCGTGTCATCGTAAACGAGTCCGATTAATCCGCCCAAATTTTGTGTTGCCCCACCCGCCAAATCACCGCCCAGCCGCGTCAGAATCAATGAAGTGTCATTCCCATCCAGACGGCTTGGAACGCCGTCCAAAGCTACAATGCGAGGGCCGGCATTGTAATTAATATCGTCAAATTTAAGGTCGAGAGTTGAACCGTCATTGTTCATTACGGCTGGTATGTCTTTGAGCGCCGCAAACGAGACGGCGTTCAGATTGGCGCTATGACCAGATACTTGTTTAAGGTAATAATCACCGATTAGAAAATTATGCTGGAGCGGAATCCCCGTGTCTTTGTTGACGGCAACGACCATCAGATAACCAGTAACACCGGGATCAAAATCAGAGATAAAAAAAGTGAAAGTTTGATTTCCGGTCAGGCAGACGAACATATCAGCCGGAGCGCAATCCGCCGTATCCACAAAAAACATGTGGATATAGGCATTTTGCATTTGGTGCGTATTGGTGATGTTAATGCGCGTATTTTCTGCCTGTGGCCTGGTAATATCTGATTTGTAAACAGGGAAAAATAAGATGGAGCCGGGTTTCTCATCGCTCATTCCTGAACCGGGCGGCAGCGGCGTCCCGGTTTGCGCAAACACATTGGCGGCGAAGACGCTAACGGCGATCATCAACAGATAAATTGGTGTGAGTCTCTTGAACATTACTGCTTCCTGCCTTGTTTACTAACAATGAAATAATGACGGAGAGCAATGCTGAATTCGTTGCAGGTCGGCGATAAAAGAGTGTCTGAGTTGTCAGGAGTGAACCGTCGGCGTCGCGCCTGCCGACGGTCAGTCGGAAGAAGTTTGCCCGTCGTTAAATTTCAAGTCCTCAAGCTTCATCTGGTGAAAACCCGCGCAAGGTGGCAACATAACGACTACGATGAAAAAGCCTGAAAGGATATTCACG
>JAYSTY010000338.1:0-39495 GCA_043719385.1 Blastocatellia bacterium
CTGGTTTACCGCGTCACTCATCCGCGTCGCACAAATTACGAAATCACCCCAAATCAATATCAATTAATTACTGGTGGCTCTATGGCGTGGAGCGAGGAAGAGTGGGACAACTCTGACGGAACCAAAGCCAGCGGTTGGTTTTTACGTGGTATCTCCGGTGCGCCGGCGATTGTTCTCAATCACGGCTATGGCAAAAATCGCGCTGAATTGCTCAACCTTGGGGTGAAGTTGTGCGAATCCGGTTATCACGTTTTACTCCCGGATTTGCGTGGTCACGGAAATAGTGCAGTGAGTTACAGCTCGCTGGGAGTTTATGAAAAGGGCGATTTAATCGCCGCGATAAATTATCTCAAAGCGAAGAAAAATGTGCAGGGACAATTGATGGTAGATGGGTCGCGCGTGGGGGTGTATGGCGTGTCTTTAGGCGGCTATTCCGCCCTGACTGCTGCCGCCGAAAATCCAACGATTAAAGTTATTGTAGCGGATTCTGTGTATCCGAAACCTGGCTGGCTGACTCAGTCTGTCCTCAGGGAAATGTTTAATTACGCCCCACCTGTCATGAATCAATTGGCAAATTTGGGCTTGCGCAGCTATTTCTGGGGGCAGTATGACGAAGGCTCAGCCGAGGAAGCGCTGAGTAAATTCAAGGGACAGAAATTGTGGCTGGTGACGAATCAGGCGAATACGCCAGCCGCCGCCGACACGAATCAAACGACGCTGGATTTATTTCAGCAGGCACAATTTCCCCGCGAGATTTTGCGCGTCGAACGCCCTCGTGCAGAAGCACAAGACGCCTACGATGATCGCATTGTTGGAGTTTTTCGGAAGGATTTGGCAAGGTAGCGATGATAAGAAAAAGAATTTCTCATCCACGAAGCGACACAAATGTTCACGAAGAAGAAATCAGACAGGGTTGACCAGATAAACAGGATTTATTTGTACCCCAAATATTCCGTCTTGTTAATCCTGTAAATCCTGTCGAAAAAACTTCGTGCTACTTCGTGTTGCTTCGTGGATAAACATTATCTTGCAATTATTAGCGATCAAAATACGGATGTGTCAGGATCATTGGTTTTTGCTGCGTTCCGGTTGGTTTCTTAAGCTCTAATTCTTCGATCAATACTGATGGTGCAACAATACTGGCGCTGATTCCGCCTCCGCCATAACCACCTCCACCAGCCCGATTCAGGACATAGCTGTCATTGCCAACTGCGATAATTTGCGCTTTGAGCTGCTTCACCGTTAATTCACCAGTACTAGCGCCACGAATTAATTCTTCCCGACCGTCGGCCACATAAATTTTGTAAATCGGGTTCGGGTCTCCTAATCCTCCGCCTTTGATGATAATTCCATAAGGCAGTTCCAGGGCTTTACAGGATTTGATGAGTTCCTGTTTGAGCTGGTCGTAGCTTTTGCCCTCACTTGATTGAATAAACAAATTGCCGATTTCAGTCGAAGCTCCGCCGTTTAAGCCCGACCGTCCATGTCCATTTGATTTAAGCATGTTTTTTCGTGGTCGCCGCGACAGCAATAAGGTTTTCAGCACGCCTTGTTCGACCAGCGAAATTTTGCGCGCCGCCACGCCCTGATCGTCAACTTTGTAGGAACCGAGCAGTGATTTATCACCAAATTTTTCCTGGGTCGGGTCGTCATAAATCGAGATATGAAAAGGTAAGACTCGACGGTTGAGGCGATTGGCCAGTTCGCTGCGATCTTCGCCGGACATTCCCACGGGCGGACGAGAGCTGCAAAATTCTGACGCGAGTAATTGCGAAAACATTTCGGCGGAGGCAGGTCCCGCAAACAAAACCGGGCCGAGATAATTTTCATTTAAAGTGGGCGCAGTTTGCAGCCTGGTTAATTCTTCGGCCATTGTCTTCACTGCTTTGGTCATTTCCGCCGTCGAAGGTAACTGCTCAAAACTCGTTGCGTAAAAGGGCGCCGAATGACCCAGCCACATGCCATCTGCGGCTTGCGTTTGCCCACTTGCTTCCAGTGTGATGAGCAGGGAAGGGCGCCGAATTTTTGAGCCTTCGCTATTGACCAGATAGCGATGCACCAGTTGCACGTTCATTGTGACGCCGGATTGTTTGATATTTGGAAACTGACGAAAAATTGCGGACAACTCGCGCACCTGATTTTCCCAAACTTTCTGGTCGAAGCTCAAGGTTTGTTTGGGCAAAAGCAAAATGGTCGGGTCTTCTTTGGAAAAATCAGGAATTTTTTCGTCTTCGGTACGATTTTTGAGGAACGCTCGTTTGCGGGCAATTTGTTCGACTGCGGCGCGATAGGCTGAATCCGTTGCCAGCCACAACTCATGTCGCAGCGCGTTATAATCATCCTCAATCGCCACCTGCATCGGATAGCCGGTCGGCTCATTATCAAAATCGTATCCGCCCACGCGCACATCAACGGTGGCAATGCGACCGCGATTGCGCTGAGCATACAGCAAGCCGCCAAACGCCGCCGTGACATTGAAAGATTGCACATCCATCATTTCGTATTCGATGAAGTACGGCTTTTCCTGCCCCTGAATCACGAGTTTATCAATGGAACGCGCAAGCTCGTCCTGCATTGCTTTGAGGACGGTGTCGGAGTCGCCGGAGGGCGGTTGACCAAAGCTCAGAGTAGCTGTTAACACCAGTGCAAAAATGAATAAAATAGTACGGTGGGAATAATGAAGTAAGGTTTGTGTCATGGTTTATTAACTCAGTGGATAAATTTGGCTTCAGATTCTTTCATTCTTCAGGTTGTTAATTATGCGACCTCGCGCACTGAATGCAAAAGCCCTGAAGCTTTTAGCAGTAGCTCTGACCATTCTCGTGCCTGCCTGATCACCATGCGCTTTTGTAATTCATTGGCGTTGATGCTTTCCCACTTACCTTGCCACTCGGTTAGGCAGGCCTGAATTTCTGACAGTTCTGCCTGTAGTTGTGAATCCAATTCCGGCATTGTCCATTCCGTATAACAAAGCGGCTCATCCAGTAAGCGCACAGAAACTTCAGTATAATCCGCGTGAGTGCCACTAAACGAAGCAAAACGCGCTAATGCCGCCGCCAATTCACCAAGCCTGGTTGGTACCGGTTCACGCAGAAATCGTTCTCTCAATGCTTCGCGGTTATTCATAATTCCTCCAGCAGAGATTTAATAATTATTGCTATTTGACCACTTATCAGAGGGTCTGTAATAATCATTCCATAATTGTTTTGCCCTGGGCGGATATTGATTAGCGATTCGTAAAGTATTTCCTGGGAAGCTGGAATCCAGTTCGCTCCCCAAATATCCTGTTGCAGGCTACCGTCATTGAGCAAAGCGTCTTCGCAATCACTATGCAAACTTGCTCCTCCAGCAAGAGTTCTGCGCCGAATATCTACTGCCACTTTGATAAAGATAAGATGAGTTTGCAACATCTCTTCAATTTGCTGACAGGTGGCGCGTTCACGGAGCAAATGAATCATAATCGTTTACTTGTTCGCAGGTTGCTCCTGACCAGGTGGCGGCAAAATTGGTAAACGTTCATTTGATTTCGGTTTCTTTTGCACTTCGATTTGGGTAGTCAAAATGCTGGGGGAAATTGCTGACACCGGAACCCAGCCCGATTCGGCGCCACAGACGCCGTTGAAAATTTCTGTCGTGTCGCTGGCGGCGACGATTTTGCTGAATGAAGTCAACGGTGTGCCGATCAAATCTACGCCGCGCACCAGTTCATCCGGGCGACCATCGGCATAAACTTTGTAAACCATCACGGGCGTGACCTGAAAAGCCTGTGGGGCGCTGCGTCCGGTGGTCGTGAAGCCGCCCGAAATATCCTTGAAAACGAGGCCAAACGGCTTGCTCTGTTTTTGACATTCAGCGATGAGTAATTCGCGTAATTTGGTTTCGGAAACAGTTTGTGAAGCCTGCACCAGCAAATTTCCCTGTCGTCCGACGGGGCGCATCCCTGGTTGTTTGCGTCCGTGACCGTTGGAGTTCGGGAAATTTTTGATCGGCGAACGCGACATCAAAAAGTTTTTCAGGATGCCGTTTTCGACGACCGACACGCGTTGCGCTTTGACGCCTTCATCATCGAACTGGTAATAGCCGTTCAGATCAGTTCCATTCAATTGTTGCAGGGTTGGATCGTCATAAACCGAAATAAAGGTCGGCAAAATTTGTTTGTTCACCTGCTTCGTAAAAGTCTGGCCTGAATCTTCTTCTTTTTGGCGATGACCTTCGATGCGATGACCAAAAATTTCGTGGAAGAAAACGCCGCTGGCGCGTCCCGATAAAATTGCCGGCCCGGTGAACGGCTCAATCACCGGAGCTTTCCGCAGGTCGAGCAAATCTTTCGCCATTTTTTCAATCGCGGTTTTGATGACTTCATCGTTTGGTAATTTGTCAGGCGTGAAAGCATCGAAAGTTTCAAAGCGATAAAGCTCCATGCCGTCTTCGGCTTTAGTACGAGCGTACACTGTCAAACGTGCGCGCGTGTTGCCGTGCTGGAGCGCAGCACCTTCGCTATTAACTAAATATTTCGTCGTGGCATCGGCATTGAAAGAAACATTGGAGGAAAGGATAGCGGGGTATTTATTAAAAGCTGCTGACAGGATTTTGAGTCTTTTTTCCCACTCTGCACGATCAAGTTTACCTATATCAGGAGTTGGCGAAATCGCTGTTTGCGGAGTTTCACGCGAAAGATCGGCGGATTTGTCTTCTTCTTCAACTTTGACAGCCTGGTCAGTTTTGATTTGAATTAAGCGTTCTTGCGCGGCGCGATATTTTTGATCCGTCGCCATCCACAGCGAGCTTTTAATCGCATCCAGATCGTTTTCATTGGAAATCGGAATGGCCCCGCCACCGCCAGAATATCCACCACCACCGCCACCACCGCGATGTGTGTTATCAAGCTGATACTCACCAACACGCACGTCCACATCCAGCAGGCGCACGCGGTAACTATCAGTGTTTTGCAAGGCTCCATACTGCGCGGTAATGATCGTTTGGCTGGTTTCTGTGACCTGATAGGAAATCAGGTAGGGAGCCGGATCGCCTTTTTGCTTGAGGATTTTTTGCGCCCGCTGTAATTCTTCCTGCAAAGCGGTCAGGACTACGCCTTTGCTATTGGGGACAAGCGGAGCCTGGCTGGCAGCGATTTGTGCGAAGAGGAAAATGCCGAAGATGGCAATGAGCAGATTTTTTCTCGTGGAATTATTTTTCATTAACTCAATCAATCCTTTCAAGCTCCGAAGCTATCTTATTTAAGGGATACGAAGCAAGCAGAAAATTCGCAGGTGCTGAGGTCTTTGGTTTTTGGCCTTTGGTTTTTGGCGAGGGATTGAAAATATTCAGCCTGGCCAGCATATTAACTCTCGCGTGACTTCCACCGGAGGTTAATAATTCATGAAGATGTTCCAGGACCAAAAGCCAAAGATCAAAGACCTCATCCGTACAAATCATTTCGGAATAAAATCGTGAATATTTGCGATTCATCATCTGGCAGGATAGCTTTGAATAACTGAAAGGAAAATCTATGTTGATAAAAAAGCCGGACGATATTAAAGCTTCGGAAATCACCGACGAAAAAATTTATCGCAACCGTCGCCAGTTTATGCTGGCCGGAATTACCGCGACGGCGGGGCTGGCGCTGACTGCCTGCAAAGAAATGCCAGTTGCGCCTGTAAATATTCAACCACCACAAAAAATTGCAGGCGTCAGTAAAAGCCAGTTCAGTGTTGATGAACCTCCGACCTCGCTTCAGGACATCACAAGCTACAATAATTTTTACGAATTCGGCACCGACAAAAGTGATCCCGCCAATCGTGCGCACCGGCTGGTGACTCGTCCCTGGTCTGTCGCCATCGCAGGCGAAGTGAAAAAGGAAAAAACGTTTGATATTGAAGAGTTGCTGAAAATTGCTCCGCTGGAAGAGCGCATCTACCGGCTTCGTTGTGTCGAAGGCTGGTCAATGATTATTCCCTGGATCGGCTTTCCGCTCAGCGCCCTTATCAAATTAGCTGAACCGACATCGCAGGCGAAATTCGTGCAATTCGTGACGCTCAACGATCCCAAACAAATGCCTGGACAGCGTTCCGGCTCGCTTGACTGGCCTTACATCGAAGGGCTGCGGATGGACGAAGCGCTGCATCCCCTGACAATTTTAGCGGTCGGCTTGTATGGTCAGGTTTTGCCCAATCAAAATGGAGCACCGATTCGTTTGGTAGTCCCCTGGAAATATGGCTTCAAAAGCATCAAATCAATTGTCGCCATCCGCTTTGCTGAATATCAGCCTGCAACCAGTTGGAATATCGCCGGGCCGCGTGAATATGGTTTTTACTCGAATGTAAATCCTGAAGTAAATCATCCGCGCTGGTCACAGGCCAGTGAACGCCGCATCGGGGAATTTCGCAAACGACCAACGCTGATGTTCAATGGTTACGGGGATCAGGTCGCAGGTTTGTACAACGGAATGGATTTGCGAAAGGATTACTGAACGCGCAAGAAAGATGATTGAAAGATGCAAGGTTCGTGAGTTAATTTTTATGCAGAACAAGCGCGTGATTATTGTCAAAATAGGCTTGCATTTGCTGTGTTTGCTTCCGTTCACGCGTTTGATTTTTAAATATTTTACGAATGACCTCGGCGCAAATCCGCTGGAATTTATTACTCGCTCGACAGGTACGTGGACGTTAGTAATTTTACTTGTTTCGCTCAGCATTACTCCGCTGCGCAAAATCAAAAGCTTAAACTGGATAATAAAATTGCGGCGGTTGCTGGGGCTGTACGCTTTTTTTTATGTGTGCCTGCATTTTACGACTTACCTTTGGTTCGATCAGTTTTTTACTTTGACCAGCATTACCAAAGATATTTATAAACGCCCGTTCATCACCATCGGCTTTGCCGCGTTTGTTTTGTTAACCCCGCTGGCCGCGACTTCGACGAAGGCCGCGCTTAAATTACTGACGGGAAAACGCTGGCAACAATTGCATCGGCTGGTTTATCCGGCTGCAATTTGTGGCGTCGTGCATTATTATTGGCTGGTCAAAGCTGATATAACGCAACCTGTAATTTATGCAATTATTTTAGCGCTATTGTTTGGCGTTCGATTGTCCGGCAAACTTTTCAAACTGCCGAAACCTGCAACCAATGCAGCCTTGAAATCGAAGTAAGAATTTTGACCTACAACGGCAAACTAAAACGTTTACCGGATATTTTTCAGGAGTTCCCGTGATTACTTACAAATTATCTGATGACCTGAACAAAGCAGTCCAGGCCACGATTAACGATTGGCAAAATAATCATAAAATGCGACGCCTGTGGGCGCAGGACGCATCACTGTGGACAAGTGCAGATGAGGCAAACTGGCTCGGCTGGCTCAATATTGTGGCGGCACAAATCGCCAATGCGCAACAATTCAGGGATTTTGCGGAAGACGTAAAACAGGCTGACTGCAAAAATATTCTATTGCTCGGCATGGGAGGTTCCAGCCTTTGCCCGGAGGTTTTGAAATTGACTTTTGGCAAAGTTGAAGGCTTTCCCGAAATTTATGTTTTGGATTCAACTGATCCCGCACAGGTCAAAACTTTAGAAAATAAAATTGACCTTGCCCACACGCTTTTCATCGTCGCCAGCAAATCCGGCAGCACCCTGGAACCAAATATTTTTAATCAATATTTTTACGAGCGTGTCAAAGAAACCGTCGGCGTAGAACACGTCGGAAGCCGATTCATCGCGATTACTGATCCTGGTTCTAAAATGCAGCAGGTCGCCGAACGCGATAAATTTCGGCACATCTTTTTCGGCTTGCCGAGCATTGGCGGACGCTATTCCGCGCTCTCGAATTTCGGGATGATTCCGGCGGCGGCGATGGGATTGGATACTGCTAAGTTTTTAGCATCCGCGCAGAAAATGGTCGAAGCTTGTAAAGCCGCCGCTGACAATCCGGGCTTAACACTGGGCGCAATTTTAGGCACACTCGCCAGGCACGGACGTGACAAAATTACGATTATCGCTTCGCCGGGAATTCACGATTTGGGCGCATGGATGGAACAGTTGATCGCCGAATCCACTGGTAAAGAAGGTAAAGCTATTATCCCCGTGGATCGTGAAGCGATTGATAACGTCAATGTTTACGGGACTGATCGTGTTTTCGCTTATGTCCGATTAGCTTCTGCACCGGATGCAATACAGGACGCACAGGTCGCGGCACTCGAAAATTCCGGTCAACCTGTCATCCGAATTTCGATGAATGACATTTATGATCTGGGGCAACAATTTTTCTGCTGGGAAATTGCGACTGCGGTTGCTGGAGCGATCATGGGCATCAATCCCTTCAATCAACCCGATGTCGAAGCCAGCAAAATCGAAACGAAAAAACTGACCAGCGAATACGAGGAAAAAGGTTCGCTGCCAGCCGAAACTCCGATCTATGATGGCGAAGGCGTCAAGCTCTTCACCGATGAAAATAATGCTAAAAAATTAGCAGGCAGTGAACATTCGCTTGCGGGATATTTAAAAACTTTTGTGCAGCAAATTGGCGCTGGAGATTATGTCGCGGTGCTGGGCTACATCGAAATGAACGAAGCGCACGAAGCAACTTTGCAACGCCTGCGCCACGCGATTCGTGATGAAAAGAAAGTAGCTACGTGTTTGGGTTTTGGGCCACGATTTTTGCATTCAACGGGACAGGCGTACAAAGGCGGCCCCAACACGGGAGTCGTCCTGCAAATCACTTGCGATGATGCCAATGATTTGCCTGTGCCCGGCCAGAAATTTACCTTTGGTGTAGTCAAAGCAGCGCAGGCACGCGGCGATTTTCAGGTCTTGTCAGATCGTGGTCGGCGCGCCTTGCGGGTGCATTTGGGCGCTGATGTGGCGGCTGGGTTACAGACGTTACAGGCGGCAATGACAGCGGCGCTGGCTTGAAAGAACCCAGCTCGCTACGGCTCGCGGTACTGTACCTGGAGCCGTATTTCTTCCCTAATTATTTGCCCAGACGGCGAGGACGGTGACGATAATTACTCCTACTCCGGCAAGCACTCCGAGCGCCGTATAACCCACAATTTTCCCCGCTTTGCCGCCGTCCTTGCCAGAAAGTTTTTTAACTTCGTCGTAGCGCACATCGCGGGTGGTGATTTTTCCGTCTTTGACAAACTGGATGGTAAAGATGTCGTCGCTGATTTCAGCGATACGCCCGTCAACAGCTTCGCCGGAGTTTAATTTGACTCCGATATTTTTATTCGTTCCCCACGCAACAATTTGTTTTTTTGATTTTTCTTCTTTGGTTTGTTTCTGCGGTTTAGCGAAGGCTGGCACCGTGCCAACCAGCAATAAGCAGAGCATCAATGAGATAAATTTAGTAAACATTATTTCCTCCTGTAATTTTTTTAATCATTGCCACCAATAGCGACAGCAACAGCCACGATCACAATCAGTGCGCCGAATCCGGCCAGAATGCCGAGCGCGGTTTTTCCTGCTACTTTCCCGGCATTTACTTTTGGGGAGATTTTTTTGATCTCGCTAAAGCTGATTTCGCGGGATGCGATTTGTCCATTCGTGACTGATTGAATCGTGATGGCGTCATCCCTGATGGCGGCGATGCGGCCTTCGACCTTCTCACCGGACTGGAATTTAACCGCTACCACTTTGTTAATCCCCCACTCCACCACCCGCTTTTTATATTCAGCCTGTTTTTCGGAAGACGAAGTTTTGGTTTGCGCAAAGATTGTTTGCGCGGTGACTCCTGGCAGCAGCAAGATCGCCAGCAGGATCGAAACATATGCTTTCATAAAGACTCCCTCAAAGTTATTTTATCGAGCGGGAATAAATCTGATCCCGCCTGCGATACATCTCACGAGCTACACTGCTCACACACCGTTTCTATAACAAATCAACGAATCAAGTCGGCAGCGCCTGTCGGCTGTGGCTCGAAGTGTATTCAATAGCTCGCAACAATTTTTTCAAGGAGAAAAAACATGCAACTCTATGACCGTCTCAAACCACTTACGACTAAACCGAGGAGAACCAGAAGTACTGCCGTTTTGTCCTCAGTGTTAATCCTCGCAGGGCTTGGAGTGTCTACCTTCACCACTCATAAAGCATCCGCGCAGAGAGCAACAGCCACTGTGCAGAGATCATCGCAGCGC
This sequence comes from Blastocatellia bacterium, assembly GCA_043719385.1. Classification (GTDB taxonomy): domain Bacteria; phylum Acidobacteriota; class Blastocatellia; order RBC074; family RBC074; genus JAFDVL01. Next base: position 10,122 of record JAYSTY010000338.1, read on the forward strand.
AACGTGGAATCCAGAGAGAGTACCGGACAGTCTTCAGTAAACCTTACGGAAAGACAAAAAGCCGCCCGGGACACGTTTCTCAATCGGGGAGATATTCGCCGGTTGCCTCGGCTGCTCAAATTACGGCTGGCCGAGCTTGACGCGCGACCGCATACTTACGAGCCAATCACCGCCTTCAGCGAGGCTGACAGCCCCAGCCGACTCTTTCAGTACTACCTGCTGGACACGAACAATTTCCAACCCAATATTTTTACAAGCGTTGTCCCTGGCATCAACGACACGGCTATCCAGACCGCCGCTAATGCGGCTAATGGCGGCTTGCCGACCATCGGTGCGGTGCGGGTCGTCATCGAACCCAAACCAGGCCTACCCACTGACCCCAATGATCCCGGAGCGTTCATTGATATTTTTACGGATATTTCCGGGCTGTTCGTCATCAACAATGAGTCCGGCTGGTACGAAGGCTGGTTGATCAGTGACCTCCGCGTGCCACGCGTCGCCCCTCCGCGTTCCAATGGGGCGGCACAGTTCGGGACCCTTACGCGGGCCGACTATGAAGCCATCGCCGCGCGCGGGAATGGTAACAACCGAACCATCGGCAACATCTTCACCGGGGACGGTAACGCGCCGCGCATGGGGAGCGTCAATGATCAATTCCCCGACCCGGCGCGCCAGCCCAACACCGTGCCACATCCGGTCAGCATCGGCACCTTCAACGCGCATCAGCAGAGCGATGTGCATGCCTACTGGGAATTCAATTCAGGAACCAACTGGATCTTCCCGCACTACGAACTACCTTTTACTGGCGGCGTGCCCGGCACTTTTGCGGCAGGCATCCAATACGATCTTTTCAAAGAACTGCGGTCGCTCATTCCCGGCTCGGGACCGGAAGGCGTGTTGAATAACAAACTCATCTACGGCGACAACCCGGATAACCCGCGTGACCCGGATCGCACGGATGCCGAGAACCCCGCGCAAAAAGAGTTTCGCAACCGATTCATTCCCAGCGCCCTCGATCAGGAAGTGTTGCTGAATGCCTTCCTGCGGGTGAAATCCTTCCGCCCGGAGGTGACGGATGTGGGACGGCGGCTGTTCCTTTCTTACGCCCAGGAGATCGCCCGGGTGGATCAGAACGGTGATGGCGTCATTTCGTTTGAAGAAGCCAACATCAACGGTTTCTCTGACGGCGGGCAATCGAATCGCCGCCTGTACCTGCCACCGAGCGCCTTCAATCGTTTCGCCATCACGCGGGAACTCAACGACGGTTTGCTCGCTCCGCGTTTCGCCCCCTTCCAGCGCGCTTACGTTCAGGCTGGCAACGCAACGTTTGTCAGCCCATCGGTTCCTTCTTCCGTCCCGCGCGATGCGGATAATCGGTAAATCTCAATAATACTTTAATACTTACTCCCCCGTGAATCTGGCGTTTGTTGTGAGGGCAAACGTCAGATTGTTTGTGCGCTAAATCCTGGCAGCAGCAAACCCACCAGCAAAATCGAAAAATAAGCTTTCATAAATGCCTCCTAAAATTTATTTCAGACGGCGGGAATAAATCGAGGCTTACCCGCGATACACTTCACGAGCTACACCGCTCACACACCGTTTTTAGAACAAAGCAATTACTCGAATCGGTAGCGCCTGGCGGCTCTGGCTTGAGGTGTATTCAATAACTCGTAACAACTTTTTCAAGGAGAAAAACCATGCAACTCAGTAACAATCTCAGATCAACTACTATCAAATTCACGCTTTCCCTTTTGACCTTTTTATCCATCGCCGTGCTGCCGCAATTTGTCCGCGCTAATGACAACTGGAATGGTAACTCTGATGGACGGCGCTCCATCACGCGCGCCGGAACCTGGATTAGCGAACCGGGGTCTTATATTTTGCGCTACGATATTACCAATGATCGCGGTGGTGACGGGATTACCATTACCGCTTCCGGGGTAACGATTGATTTAAACGGACATCAGATCACGACTTTCAATAAAGGTGCAGGACGTGGCATTTTTGTGAATGGCGCGTCCGGCGTCACGGTCAAAAACGGGAATGTCAGCGGCTTCCAAATGAATGTCCTGGCGATGAATTCCAGCAATGTGACCATTCAGGATTTACAAATCGTCGGCGCGGATTTAGCGCCGAGCGGCGGCCCCAGCGAAATGGGCATTGTCCTGATTAATACGCGTGCGGCTTTCATTAAAGGTAATCGCATTAGCTCCGTAAACCTGGGCATCTTCGTGCGCGGCGGCGGTTCGAGTGGAAATCGCATCTTTGAAAATATCGTCGTTGGTGGCGCGACTCCGGCCAACAGCCTGCTCGGAATTTGCTACAATCCAGCGCCCGCCGGAGGCACGGATGGTCCACGTGGCGATGTGATTTACAACAACAGCATCGCCCGTTTTGGCTATGCGATTGCCATCAGCCAGTTCTCCATTAGCAACATTTTCCGCGAAAATAATTTATCTTCGTATCTCGGCGGATTTCGTGAACCGCAATTCCTGAAAGCTAACGGCGGAACGAATGTTGCTGAAGGCAATCTGGAAACTATTATTCCAGCGAATTAATAATTACTCCCCCGTGAATCTGACGTTTGTTGTGAGGGCAAACGTCAGATTGCTTTGGGAAATTTCCTCGTAATCCAACAGCCAAAAACTGCAACTACAATTCCGCCCCAAATATCCACCGCGTAGTGATACCTGCCATAAACCGTCGCCGCACAAACTCCCAGCGTTAAAATTAAAACAATCATTCCCAGCTTGCGTGAATAGCGAAACGCCGCGAAGGTTGACACGACGGAACCGGCGACGTGCGCGGACGGGAAGGCGCCACCGTGAATGCGACCGTGTTTTTCTACGAGGTCAACCAGATGCGTGAAGACGCCTCCGGGCATTGAATCTATTGACTGTAATTGACGCAACGTGTGATACGGCCCTTCGATGGGAAAGAAAATAAAGACGAGATAACAACAACAGTACGATAAACAAAGGGCGAAAACGTAACTCGAAAATTGCTTCTTATCACGCAGCCATAACAACAAAGCTAAAGCTGGAATCAGCGGCCAATACGTGAAGTAAAAAAAGCTCATCGTCTCCGTCAGTTCGTAGCTGATATGTTGCTCGAACCAGACCGTCGGATGCGCTCCGAACATTGCGAAGTCAAAATTGATTAAATAAGCATCAAACCAGCGCTCGTGAATGATATGAACGATGCTGTGAATTTCTTCAAAGAAAAACGCTGACAAACCAAGCGGATACCAATGGCTGAGGAAGCGCAAAATCGGAGTCTTCGGATGATGGCGAAAATATGCGAGCGCAGAAACCAGCAACAAAATTCCGGCATGCCCCGCTAATAATTTCCCGCGCTTTTGGATTGGATTTGGACTAAGCGCCAACAGTAAACCGACAAAAAATGTGTAGGCCAGCGTCAGGCGATCAGTAACGTTGAAATAGCTGAGGACGCTGCTCACAATGGTTTGCCTGACAATTGGCTTCGTTGGAATTGTGCGATTAAGTTCAAGCATAAAATAAAAAATTGCTAGTTGCAGAAGCCCGCACAAAGTAAGGGCGAACACGTACACTTACTTCGTGCGTGTTTCTGCATTGTTTTTGAATTCTTCAATCATCCAGCCATTTTCATTGGCGATACTTCGCAATCTGCGATCAGGATTAGTAGCGACCGGGTTTCCGACAAGGCTTAATAAATGGCGATCCGTGTAATGATTGCCGTAGGCGAATGACTGCGATAAATCGAAATTGCGAAATTGATTCAGCGCCATAAATGCCCTGACTTTGCCCTGATCATAAGGTTGCTCTCCGACAATTTTTCCGCGCAGGCTTTCACCCTCAGTCGCAATGATTGTTCCGATCTGTGAACACGTGTTCAAGTGCGTGGCCAAAGGCGCAAGCAGCAAATCCAGTGTGCCGGAAACCAGGACTACGCAATGTCCCTGTTGCTGATGCCAGCGGACTCGTGCAATGGCGCGTGGCAACAAATGATGCCTGATATTTTGGGTAAAACAGTCTGTCGCCAGGCGCTGGAAACGCGCCATGTTTTTTCCCTGTAAATATGCCTTGTTAGCGCGAATGATCGAATTACCCGCAGCCGCAGTCCGAAAAATTCCAGCCAGTAAGCGCACTAAATCTTTGGCCTGCAATTCGCCATACCGCCACAAATATTGCAGAAAGCGTGCCTCCATCGAAGCGCCGGAAAGCAGCGTTCCGTCTACATCAAAAATGGCAGCGATTGGTTTATGATTCATAATGCCTCACCAAACTTTCGGCAAAACCAAACCTTTACGAAAAAATCGCATCCCTTCAACGATAACCGGGACGCCACGCACGACGCACAATACAACTGCGGCACTTGCCAAAATCAACGCCGCGACGGGTAAGACTTCGCCCAACCACGCGAGGATTATTTTATCAATTGGAAAACCTGGTGCCGATGAAAGCGTGCGCCACAAACCGAGTAATAAAAATGCTGCACATTTGACAATGCCATAGGCAGCGCGACTCGCACGTGAACCAACCAGTAATTTTCCCCACCAGGTTTGCATCATCGTATTTTCACCGAAAGCCGTTTGTCCCTGGGTAAAAGCGACGGCGCGCAAAAAATCTGTCAGGCAGCCACGCGCAATGACAATGGCGGGAATCCAGAACGAAACCAGCCCCGCCGTTGCAAAGTAAATCCAGAAAACATTTTCGACGATGCGATCTGCCGCGATGTCAAACGCCGCGCCGATGTCACTGACACATCCGAAGCGCCGCGCTACCCATCCATCAACTGCGTCGAGCGCAATCGCTAAGACGAGCAAAATCAGGGCCGCGATATTGGCATAAAATCCGTGGCCGAACAGCCCGACGGAAATAAATGCGATGATGATTCGAAGCAGCGTTATAAAATTAGCCAGCATCACTGCGCCTCCTGTTTGTGCGAATCGTTAACCTGCGTTAAGGTCGTCACGCCGAAATTAGCGCCGCAGGCTAACGATCCATATCACAGATGACTACAAGTTCTGTGCCAGTGTTGTGAGTGGCTAGGAAATGATTGCTGGAACAGAACTTAACCGGATTTCGTTAGGATTCTTTACGTGGAGCAGATTGAAAATACATTTTTAGGTGTCAGATTTTTCTGACTAATGAAAGACAGGATAAGCTGCGAATTTATGTCAGTATTGCCTGCGGTAGCGGGTGGGGAACTGAGCAGGCTCGCGGCGGAGAAAAAATCTTATGAATGATGAACGTGATTCGCTGAAAATTTTATTAGTAGCTACAGGGTTGAGCATCATCCTTTCGTTTATTCCTTTTGCCTCATTTGTGGTTTATCCCTTCAAAGTTTTTGTGACGTTTATTCATGAAGGCGGCCACGCGCTGGCGGCGCTGGCCACGCTGGGGTCAGTTGATCGAATTGTCATTAATCCTGATACCAGCGGGTTGACGCTTTCGCGCGGCGGGTCAGCAATCATCACCGCCAGCGCGGGATATTTGACCAGCACGCTGTTTGGAGCCTTGCTGTTATTGACCGGACGAAGCGGAAGGAATGCCAAAGCCGCGCTCGGATTCACAGCTATCGCAATTTTGGGATTGACGTTACTTTTCGTGAAAGGGATTTTTGGCTGGATCGTCGGGATTGGTTTGGCGGCGGGGCTGATTTTTTTTGCTGCAATGTCGAGCCAGAAAATCGCTCATTTTTTCCTGAGCTTTCTGGCTGTCCAATGTTGCCTGAATGCGATTTATGATTTGAATACACTGTTTGTGATTTCGGCTACGACCCGCGAATCCAGCGACGCCCTGAATATGCAACGGCTGACTTTTATCCCGGCAATTATCTGGGCGATGTTGTGGTTAGGGCTGTCAGTGCTCGTGCTGGGATTGACCTTAAAGCGATATTTTAAAAAATCTGACAAAATAGACTTTGAAAATTTGAAGAATTCGCGGGATTACAACTATAGTTAAATTGGAACAAGCCCCAGAGTCGAACGTTCATTCTCCAGAACGCCATTATTAATTTTGTTTTACCCGCCCGTTGCAACGGGCGCGGATCGAAACGATAGACACTTTAAATTTTTCGCTCGCAAGAGCAGGGAGACTGTAACCATGAGATCAAATAAGCTCGCACATAGTTCGTCAGGTTTTTCGTTAATTGAATTGTTGATCGTGATTTCGATCATCGGAATTATGGCGGCTGTCGCCATTCCAAAGCTGCAAACGTTTCTGAAGCAGGGTCGTGAAACTGCGGCCATGTCATCTTTGCAGGAAATTCATCGCGCCGAGGCAGCCTATTATTCAACCAAAGGTAAATTTACCACTTTGAATGAACTGGTAGCGGCAGATTCGCTGAACAAAAACTATGGTGAAGGAAAAGTTATCAACGGCTATACATATAGCAGCGCGGATGTGACAGCCAATACTTTCACTATTCACGCTGACCGTGACTCTGACGGATCAGGCAACCGTGATTTCAACATTACTGAAAAGGGCGATGTTTATTACATCGAAAACAAGACTGCCAAAGGAACTGTCCCGCGCAACCAGGGACAGTTGTTAACGGAATCAACGGATGCGGCTCCGGCTGCTTCGACTGCTCCCGCCGACAAAAAATAAGAATTCTCGATTTACTACCGCCGCTGAACAATCCCGCAATCCAGAGCGACGTCCGAAGCACAGGCTTTTGACGCCGCTCTTTTGCGTTATGTGCGGGAACAGTTTAGAGTTGCGTTTGCCAGAAAATCTCGCAATCAATTTCTAAACGAATGACGCAATCTTTTCATCACTCCCGCAAACAGGCGTTTACCTGGCTGATTATTTTCGCCCTTATTGGCATTGCGCTAACGTTTCTTTATCCCGACGGATTTCAACAGGACAGCGGCTATCATTTTCTGTTTGCGCGGTGGGGCTGGAAGCATCCTGAAATGTTTGTAGGCGTGTGGGCGCGTCCACTGTTCACATTTCTTTACAGCTTCCCGGCTCTGCTTGGATTTGCGGCAGCGCGATTGTTTACGGTGGCGATTGGTTTGGCAACGGCGTGGCAAACGTGGAAGCTGGCGCGTGATTTGAAGCTGGAGCGGTTGTGGCTGGCGGTAGTTTTGATTTTCCTTCAGCCCTCATTTTTTATCCTTTTCCCTGATTTGCTGACGGAGCCACTTTACGCCCTGGTTTTTGTGGTGGCGTTACGGCTGCATCTGAAAGGACGAGTAAAATCGGGCATGCTGGTAGCCTCATTGCTGGTACTGGCGCGCCCCGAAGGATTTTTTCACGGCATTCTGTGGGGCATCTGGATTCTCTTTGATAAGCGTATCTCACCAACTTTCTGGCGTAGATTTCCGCCTGCGTTATGGCTGGCAACCGGCGGCATTATCTGGTGGCTGGCGGCTTACATCATCACGAAAGACCCGTTATACATTAAAAATAACTGGCCCAGTCAATGGCATGAAGGGGCTTATGGCAATGGTCATTTTTGGAGTTATTTCCTGCGCTTACCGGAAGTGGTCGGGCCGCTCCTGCTGATTCCGTTTATTTACGGCCTGGTCGCGTTGCTCAAACGACGTGAAATGGGGACGCTCACTTCGTCGTTTTTGAGTTTGTTTTCTCTGCACGTCATATTTCGAGCGTTGGGAATTTTCGGCGATGTCGGTTATCCGCGTTATATGGTTTGTGTCGCGCCGGCCATTGCGATTATTACGTTGGTCGGGTGGAATGCCCTGGCGGAAAAATTATCGAACTACTCAAATCAATTTCGTGTGGCAACCGCAACCGCTGTCCTTGTCATCTCAGCTACCGTTTGTGTTCTATACATGGATGGATTGAGTTGGATTCGTGATGCCTGGGCGGTCAAAGACACTTATCACTGGTTTCAGCAAAACGAACAGCGTCCGGTAAAAAAATTAGTCTGGAGCCAGGCCTTGATGTGCGTGATGTTTGGTACCGATCCGATGGAGCGTCCTAATCTCACCGCCGACCGCGAAGCAAATTTGCAACTGCTGCGGGCAATGCCAGGCGGAACTTTGATCTTTTGGGATTCGCTCACTGGCCCGGCGTGGCATAACCTTAAAGATCAGGATTTTGAAAATATTGGTTATCAGCGGCTCTATTCCAAATCGTACAGATTGCGTGGCTGGATTTGGAATGATGTCAAATTATCCTATATTGGAATTCGTCAACAGGAGATGCACTTGTTCTATCGGGAGTGAGTTGCTTTACGTGAGGCATCCCGACGAAATATAATCGGAGCTTAACTTGTAAGCCGCATTTTTTCTTTCCAGGAGAAGTTATCCATCATGAAAATACACCACTTTATTTTGTCGTTATTAATCTTTGCTGTCTGCGTGAATGCGCAACCGACCAAACCCGCGCCACAACCGCAAGCTGAGAAAAAGCAAAAGGTCGGTCAGGACAAAGATAAAAACGCCGGAGATTCCCAAGACCCACAAAAACCAGATAGGATAGTCACTTTTAACGTTCGAATACCTGTCGCTGTTGTGGACAAAGGTGGACGCTTCATTACAAATCTTGCGCAGTCAGATTTTGAAATTTATGAAGATAAATTAAAACAGGAAGATATTGTCGGCTTTAAATCAGAGTCTGACCTGCCTCTGGACATCGGTCTTTTGATGGATACGTCAAATAGCGTTAAGCCTAAGTTAAAATTCCAGCGCGATGCAGCGGTTTCTTTTTTGCAAACTGTTTTGCGTGTCGGCAAAGACAAGGCATTATTTTTATCTTTCAATTCCGATATCGAGTTACAACAGGATTTTACCAACCGCATTGATCTGCTTGGGCAGGCGATTGATAAAGTAAAAGCTTACGGCGAAACGAAACTTTATGATGCCGTTTATCGGGTGTGTGAAGAGAAAATGTTTACTGAAGCCGGTCGTCGCCGAGCCATTGTTTTGATTACTGACGGTGAAGATACCGCCAGTGAGCATACGCTTGAAGATGCTATCAACATTGCCTTGCGCACGGAGACAGTTGTTTTTGTGATCAGTAACAAGGCGGCTGGATATTTCGGTGTTCAGGGCGGACAGGTAGACAGCTCCGAAGATAAAAACCTGAAAAAACTGGCGGAAGAAACGGGCGGTCGTACATTCTTTACTGCCACAACGCTTGAGCTTGAAAAAGGTTTCGCTTCGGTTACTAAGGAATTACGCAGCCAGTACATCATTGCTTACCAACCAACCAACACAAACCCCGATGGGAAATTTCGCCATATTGAAGTGAAATTGACGAACAGGAAAGATTTAAAAGTCAGAGCCAGAAAAGGTTACCCCGGTACCTTTGCTTCTGATGTAAAGACAAATTAGGTGGCAGATATTTCTGGCAGAAGACGCCAGTGCAGAAAAAAGAAAATTTATGAAAACAGGATCAACGTTAACTATTCTCCTGGTTGTTTTGCTTACGGGCATAGGGTCATTTGTGACTGTTTCATGGCGTGATGGTGTTCACGCACAACAGCCGACACCGTCCCAGCAAAAACAGTCTCCACAAAAAACCAAGCCAAAAGAAAAAGAAGAAGAAGGGGAGCAGGTTCTGAAAGTCGGGACGAAGCTTGTTAACGTTTTGTTCAGCGTGACTGATAAGCAAAATCGCTATATCAACGACTTGAAAAAGGAAGAAGTGCAAATTTTGGAAAACGGCCAACCCCAGGAAATTTTCTCGTTCAAGCGTGAACTGGATTTGCCGCTGACGATGGCGATTATGGTGGATGTTAGCGGGAGCGAACAATATGTTCTGCCGCAACTCAAAGATGCCGGAGCGCATTTCGTTGATGCCGTGATGAGGACAGGCAAAGACACCGGCGCGATTATCAAATTTGAAGGCGAAGCGACTTTGATGCAGGGATTAACCTCAAGTAAAGATCGCATGCGCCGAGGCCTGGAGGAAATTTCTTACATTGCACCACCCCAGGCGATTGGCGGGATCAAGTCTACGCCGGGCATTAATGGAAATTCCCGTCAGGGCGGCACTTCGATTTATGATTCGATTGTAGCGGCGTGTGGTGATTTACTGGCGAAGGAGGCCGGACGCAAAACGATTGTGTTGCTGACCGATGGCGTTGATACGACCAGCCGCATGAAATTGAACGACGCCATTGATGAAGCCCTGCGCGCGGAAGTCGTGATTTATGCGATTGGCATTGGCGACCCGGCCAGTATGGGCAGTTTTGGCGGTAGTGGAGTTGATGAGGGGATGCTCAGAAAATTGACCGAAGCCACGGGTGGACGAGTTTTCATTCCTGATAGTCGGCGCAACCTCGACAGCGCTTTTGTGCAACTTGAACAGGATATGCGACAACAGTATTTGCTGGCGTATGAGCCGACCAACGAAACGCCAGATGGTGGTTTCCGCAAAATTGAATTGAAAGTGCCAAAGTTCAAAGAAAAAGACATCAAAGTCCGCCACCGTCGCGGTTATTATGCCCAGAAAGGCTGATTTGAGATGGAAAGGTAGCGCAATCATCAGCCGGTTGCACTACCTTTTAACCCTACGAACGCGAAAACAAGCGAAAAAAAATAATCATCTGAAAACCTTCCGCTGGTCTTTTCTCCAGGATTAGTTTATCTCCAATGCGGCGTAGTTTTTTATGAACTCACATCATTGGAAAAAAGATTACTGGCTCTGGCTGCCGCTGATGCTTGTCACATGGCGACTGGCCTGGCGGTATCAGGACACATTCATTTCTGACTGGGATACCTTTGATTACACCGCCCAGGTTGTGCAGGGAGTTCCAACTGCGCTGGGATTGGGCAGAGCTTTATTCTTAGGCTATAACCGGGGTCTGTGGTTGCTGGCGCATCACTGGTTTTCTTTACCACCTGAAAAAGCTTACTTAATTTTACGTTACAGCGTGATTGCGCTGAGCGCCCCGGCCATCGTTGGGATTTATGCGTTGTACAAAGAACTTACGAAAAGTCGGATAGCAGCTTGCGCGGGCGCTTTGTTATTTGTGAACTCGCCGTATTTTATTATTTACAGCGGACGCGGAATGAGCGAAATCCCCGGCCTTCTGACGTTTGCGTGGGGCGCGTGGTGGATGTTCAGAAATTTGCGCCTCGGCAAAATGTGGCAATCCATCATTGGCGCGGGATTGTTTGGGCTGAGCGCAAATATGCGGGAATTTTCAGTATTTTATTTTCCAGTCATAGCCTTAGCCGGACTGGTCAAATGGTCAGCTACAGACTCCCCTGATGCTTCTACATTCTCTGTAATTGAATCATGGTTGGTGAGGTGCGGGCTGACACTGAAAAATTTTCGCTGGGTGGTTGGTGCTTCGGTGGTTGGCTTGATTGCCACCTTTGCCGGCCCTATTTTCTGGGCTTTGTACTGGCCTGAATATTATTTGCAAGCGTTGCGCGGCTGGTACAGCCTGAGCGCCCAGGAACGCCAGCTTCATCCCGTAGATTTTTCGCGCAATTGGGAACATCTGATTTCGTTCGGCTATGAATGCTCGTGTATTGCAATTAGTTTAGCGCCTTTAGCGCTGGCCTGGATTGGTGTACGCTTGTGGCGCGACAAAGAAAATCGGGCGTCGCTGTGGCCTTTATTGTGGCTGGGAGTTTTTGGCTGGCTCAGCGTTTTAGCAATGCTCGAAAATCATGATTTGCCCGTCAACCCCCGATATTTATTGCTCGCGCTGCCTGGCGTAGCTTTGACGTGCGGCTGGTTACTGAATGATTTAATCAAGCGTCATTATTTTTTGACAGCGGCGGGTTTGATTTATCTGAGCTATTTTGCGCTGGGCGAGCAATGGCCAAAAATCGAGGAGAAAATGCGCTGGCAACGTGAAGCAAATGAAGCTGCCAGTCAATACCTGAGCTGGATTGATAACCTCAATCGTGACGCTGTTTTTATTGTCGGTTCGCGCACGCCGCTCGTGAATTTTTATCGCAGTATTGGCGCACGTCCCGATTGGAAAACGATTGCGGCTGGCTCCGGCTGGCCGGACGAGCAACTTGACGATTTGATAGATCAGCATTTGGCGGAAGGCCGCACCGTATATGTAGACTTCGACGAAAATCTTTGGAAAAACGGCGAACGTGGAGAAAACCGCGAAGCTCCCGGCCTGGCAATGATTCAGCGCACTTATCAATTAGAAACTTTGCACGGAAAGCTTTGTCGCGTAATTAAGAAAATTTCTTAGGATAATGTCAGCCCTGGGTTACTTATTCTTCTCTACTTCGATTTCGTGTTTCATTGCCAGGCTTCGTAACTTTTCGTCAAGCTGGCGCTGGATATTATTTCGCTTCTCCGTCAATTGAGTTTCTTCCAGTTTGAGTTTTTCCAACTGGTCTTCGTCCTGCCCGATTTTGTTCACATACCGTGCGACTAATTTTTTCTCCTCATCACTTTTGCCCAATGATTTCAGGTTCTCGCGCATTCTCGCCTGATCCTGGTTCAGACCGTTAAGCGCCTGATGTTTTTCCTGTATCTGGTTGTTGAGTTCGGCAATCTGTCCCTTAATTTCGATGATGCTTTCTAACGCCTGTTTCATTTCCTGGCTTAAATATTTATCGTGTATCCAAATCGAAATATAATCCGGTGTAACATTTGTGAGCTGATAAATATTTTCATCCGGTAACTCTTCGCTAACCTTAAAATCATTTGTCGAATTCGCCGCCACGATTGCTTTGAAGCGGCGATAATTCTCGGTTGTTTCCACCGGCTCAGGAGTATTCACCAGTTGCCATTTTTTCTCCTCATCCTTTTCCAGCGGATGTTCGAGGTAAATTGTCCTCGCACGAGGCGAGATATTTGTCAGCGTATACGTTGTGCTTTTCCGTTGTTTGTAATGAACTCGCAGCGCACCATTAACGATCTCAGCAAGAAACGCGTTCTGATCTTCTTTCTCTTCTTTCGTGCTGACACGACAGCCTAAATCAACCGCATAAGTGATGAAGCGCTTTTCTCCCGGCTTGATGCGGGCAATCAACGCTTCACCAGCGTAAGTGTTGCTCTCGATAATTGTGAGCGGGCCACCTTCAAGCGTGAGTCCGGTAGAGTTGGTCAGATACAACGCGCTCATCGGATTTGATTTGAGCGTGGTGGCGTTATAGAGCGAAGCCGTTTCGCCTTCGACATTGCCCTGCACAATTGGGATCAACGCCGAGCTATTACGTTTGATAGTGATCGGCTGGTCAATTTTATATTCAAATAATTCGCCGATATTTTGTGTGTTGACGTTAACCTCGACGCTTGTTTCGGCAGCTTCGCCAAGTTTCATCACTATTGCGCTGGATTCAGTACTTAGAATTCCACCTGAAACATTTACAGCCTCTGTAACACTTCCAACGCGAAGTGAGATGTCCTGTTGACGTTTTTGATTGCCGGAAACTTGCACGCCATTTACGGTAGTTGAGCTAAAACCTCTCATTTCTGCACTGACCTGATAAATTCCTCGGGGTAAGCCGGCGATATATTGCCCGTTACTATTGGTTGTCGTGGTGTAAATCTGATTTGCACCGAGCGCCTTAAACGTAACAATCGCGCTTGGAATTACTGCTCCTGAAGGATCAGTAATTCTGCCCATAATGCCGCTGGGCAAACTTGCGTCCGCACTCATTGATCTGAGCGGAGTTGTCCCTTTTGTGGCTTCGGCAAGTTGCGGCGTCACGACCAATTCATCCGGTGGCGCAATCACGGGGCGACGCTTATAACGTGGTTGTTGCAAATCCTGAATGAAGGACACAGGCATTCCTGCCACAAGCGAAAGCGAGACGTTGTTCCAGTCCTCATCCTGCACGTTATCCACTACCGCCCAGCCCTGTAAAAATGGCTTAGCCTTGTCGTCAATTATCAACCGATACGTAGTCTTCCAAACGGGCGCTTCGACCACATAACTGACAAACAAATCGCGCGCCCCCTGGCCCAGCGCCGTGACCGTCAGCTTCCTGGCATTTTTGTTGACTCCGGCTTGCAAGGCCGATAAATAATGCTCCATATCGTCGCGGAGTTTGGCATCCAGCAATTTGATGCCGCGCACTTGTTCTAACGGAAAGCTGCGCAATTCGCCTTCGACCATCAGCACTAATTCCTGCGTTTCGACTTTTTCCTGCCCCTGAGATTTGAAGCGTTTTTCAAGGCCGACAATGGCGCCAATGCTTGAGGCCGTCCCTGCTTTGACCTCGACACGCGAGCCTTTGAGTTGACCGAGCAACATCGTCAAACCCGCCATATTCGTGTCATCCAGGACGACGCCGAATTCTTCGATTTTTTTATCGAGCGGCTTACTCGTATCAAAAGTTACCGCACCAATTTTGCCTTTGCTCAGATCAAGCACAACCAGCGATTTCAGCACGTCATTCAGTTGCGCGGCGTCAAAGGAAAAGGTTACCTGCTGATTGTCATTGATCTTTCCCTGCCGCTCAAAATAACCTACACCGTGCTTGTACAAAGTCACGCGCCGCAGCGGCAAAGGGTTTTCGGGAGTTTGGGCATAAGCAGTTGTGGCAATAAATAAAATGGTGGCGAGGCAAAGGCAAAGTGTAATTTTCATGAATGGCTCCTAACGGTTGATGAGAAGATGATCGTGGATTAGGCACAACGCATAAACGTTTGCGGCGGTGAAAATGTGACAGAGCAGCTAAAAAAATTGACTCGGAGTTCTGAAATTTTCATGTCAGAATAAAGTTATGGTCATTTATCCGACAGACAGAGAAGCGCTCGAACGCGATTGCGACATGGAATTTTTTGTGGCGGGTGGCCCCGGCGGACAGCATCGCAACAAGGTCGAAACCGCAGTTCGTCTGTCGCATCGCCGCAGCCAGGTGGTGGTCACTGCGACTGAACGCCGCTCCCAATCAGCCAATCGTGAAGCGGCTTATGAACGGATGGCTGAGCGCCTGACAGAAATGCAAAAAGTACAGAAGCCGCGCCGCCCCACCAAACCATCACTCGGCGCAAAATTAGCCCGCATTGAAGGCAAAAAGAAAAAGGGCGAAATCAAACAATCCCGCGCGCGTAAATTTGATGATGATTGAAAGCAGCCCCATAAATGACCCGCCTGAACTAAAATGTTGCTGCGCGAATTTTTTATTCGCAATGAGAAAATCATCCTCAGCCCTCTCCTAGCTGGAAGACGATTGAGCTGCTTGCTGTTGTTGCTGCATCTTTGCTACCTGCTGATTTAATAGCTGAGAGCTTTGCCCACACACTGAGACAAGGGCGGTTGGCGCAACGCCGTAGCCGTGGAGCGGGTTTTCCCAAAGTATTTCCCCTGTTAATGGATTGAGGCAGAAAATGTATCCATTAGTTGAGGCAATCAGGCGATCTCCGTCAAGCAACAGGGACACATAGCCCGATTTCATTTCTGAATTTACCCATACCTCTTCGCCCGTCTGACGATCCAGGGCCAGCGCATATCCATTGAGGCCAACAAAAATTAATTGGTCTATCGTCATAGTTTTTGTCTCCAGAAAAAATCTAAGGCCGTCGCGCAAAACTCATTTGCTAAGCCTTTGTTGCTGAGCCGCTTTTATTTCTTTTCGCAATTAAGTCGTCAATATATTTTTTATTGCGAACAAAATCGCCTGCGATATTTTTGCTGGGACAGGAAGTTTCAAGCTGTGCCCATTTGTCAAAACCGATGTCGGCCAGCGCGTCAATCACGCCGGGGAAGTTAATGATTTTGCCTTCGCCAAGATATTTTTCCCACGGCGTTTCTTTCAAGTGCATTTCGCAAATTCGGCTCTTGCCCAGCCAGCGAATTTCTTCGATCACGTCGTAACCTTCCTTCGACGAATTGCCGACATCGTAATATGTCAGCACGGCAGAAGATTTGCTGCGCTCCATTATCGCGACGTTTTCACGGGCGGAAATCGTGTTTTCGAGGCCGAGAATGACGCCCAGTTTTTCAGCGGCAGGCGCCACGTTCCGCATAATATCGGCGACGCGCTCCTGTTCGGCTTTTTCCTTGATCGCCCATTTTCCAAAGAACGGAACGAGGATCACCTGCACGCCCAGCGCTTTGGCGACAGGGATGGATTCGGCCAGCCACTTTTCGCCAAGCGGATCAGATTTGAGGCCGTTGGTGTGCATAATTTCCAGGCACAGAGAAGTGATGGCGATGCCTTGTTTTTTGGCTTCTGCCAGAAATTGTTTTTGCAGTGACGCATCGCTGAGCGGTAATTTGCTCAGGGTTTCACCTTTGGCGGCGTGCCCAATGCTGATTTGAACACCGGGGAATCCGATCTGTTTGGAGAGTGCCACGGCGTCGAGTTTGCCTTCCTGATTCAGGCTCCAGTCAGGCGCAGAGAGTTTAAATTTTACGCCTTTGGCTTTGGCATAGGCAGTTAAATATTCGGTGCGGGTCAGCGCGATAGAGGCTAACCCGGCGGCAGTAGTGTTGAGAAAATCGCGGCGCGAGAATTTCATGATGACTCCTCTTTAGATTCAGGTTTTTTATCGAATGTTGACGCGCACAGTGTTAGCCACCTGACCATCAACAGTCAAGTTAACCTGAACTTCTCCGCGTCCGGCGAGGCTGCGAGGAATCAGCAGATTGACCTGATCTACTCCAACGAAACTGTTTTGTGATCCGGCGTAAATGACCTGCGCGTCAACGCTGCCAATTTTAGCGGTCACAGCGCTCAGCGCACTACGATTGCGAACACCGGTTCCGTACAGCGCCAAATAAACCTGATCCGTAACTGGCCCTAAATCACAGGGAATGGCTACGATTCGATTTTGCGCCGGATCAAAGCGGGCAATTGCTTCAAATGTAGAAATACCGGAACGCACGCGTTGCACTTGTGCGGCTGCCAAGCCTTGTCCGGTGGATTCAGCCGAAAATAAGCCAGGCGAAGTTTTGGTGATTTGCATCGTTCCGTTCACCATCGCGTTATTGCTGGTGGTGATTATTACTGTTGCGAGGCCGAGTAAAGTGCCAGGCGGGATTTGATAATTGATCTGCGTCGGCGAAACGTAAAAGAGCGCGGCTAATTTTTCGCTTCCGACGCTATCACGGATTTTTACCGTTGTTCCCGCCAGCGTTGTTGGCAGTGGCAAACTCGTAGCGACCTGCGTGCCGGTTGCCAGATTCGTTCCAAACGCCGAGACAATAGATTCACTGGCCAGATTTGGCCCCAGATAACTGGCGGCAGAAACATTGGCGACAGGTTTACTGAGTGAGTTCAGCAAAATCGCGGCGGTGGCTGGTGCAAGTGTGACTGAGGTAGTGGCCTGATAATTTAATGTCCCATCTGGCACACCCGAAGCCGGCAAATATCCGCCTCCGGTGGCCTGCGCCAGATAATAATTCTTGCCCAGGTTATAAGTTTGCGTGGTGCTGGTCGGATTTACGATTACGATGCCATTGGAATATGTACGGCGATATAAACCTGTAGCCGCGTCACGCCATCCGTCAACACTGGCAGGTAAGGTATCAACGGGCGCTCCCAGCGGAATATCATATTCAGGAAACCACTCCGGGTCTAACCCAAGTTCCAAATTCAGGAAACTGTGTGTGCCTTTGATGAGCAGGTAATTAGCGACAAAAAAGTTGCGCGCGGTCAGATCACCTGCACCGTCGAGGTAACTTTGCAGGATGACAATTTTATCCTGCCGCTCAAGATTCAACAGGCGATTCATTTGCAATTGCCAGTCCACCAGTTCCAGCGCAGAGTATTGATCCCACTTGCCAAAGCCTTCGATAAAGACGCCATCCGCCGGACTAAAATCCGTAACGTCACGTGTGGTTACCCAATGCCCAATATTAGGAATGAGCAGATAGCGACTGCCGACCTGTTGTTTCGCCGTGACCAGCCAGCGCCGCATTTTGTCTGACCACTGCTTTTCTAAAGTCGGATCAAATGACGGAAAGGCCACATTGAATCCGCCCAGATAACTCGGCATTATGGTTGAATCCATAAATACGCCATCGTCATCATTGGCGACGAGTTGACGCGCGACTTCGCCGAGCCAGTAACTGCGCCAAGCGGCATCATCCGTGTCCATCAGATATGCACCAAAATTGCATAAAAAAATCCGACTGACACCGCCATAATGATAAAACCAGTTTTCCTGCACGACCTGATCACCAGGATATTCAGGCACCCATTGATTGCCTTCAATGACTCTGATTATGTCCCCGGTCAACTGACAATTGCCTGCGGACAAACGATAGCCCAGCATTTGTCCCAAACGATAATGAAGAACCAGAAAATTTGGATTGTAGGAGCGAAATTTATCGGCGTCAGAACGGAGGATTTTTTGCGTTCCATCGTAATGCGTAGCGGCAAATTTTATCTGCTCTTCGCTCATTGCTCGCGGCAACAACTGGTCGTTCCAGATGTGAATGCCAGTTGTCGTGTTTGGCACAGTTCGCGGCGTGGCGGGTTGCGCCAATGCTGAAAACCTGGTCGGCGTCAGGAAAGTACAGGAGAAAAATAAAGCCAGAATTAGTAAGCAGCGGAAAGAAGGTCGCGGGGGAAGGGAAAGCCAAGTCATGTGATCAAACTCCTGGTAGTTAGAGGAAGTGAAGATAGCTTGTTAGCTACTGTAAGGCCCGAAATAATCCGCTGTGATGAATAATGAAAACACAGGGCGAAGCGCACACACTATTCGCCCTGTATTTATTTCTGAAAACACCGGGAAAGTTAAACGCCGGGATGAGGAACTATCGGCTCATGCGCCACTATTTCTTTCCGGGGGAATGATGTTTTCAGTGGGGGAGGAAAATCACAATTCATCATTCAGGCATCGTGGCAGACATCAGTGGGAGACAGCAAAAAAATAACTTTGTGAATCGCCACCTGCTTTGCTCAGCAACGGCTGATAAATTTGGTTGTAATATAAACGAGAAATAAAAAAACAGACTGTGAGTGCAGACAAAATGATAATCAACATTTTTTTCATTGAAAATTTTTCCTTTTAAAACCGGGGCTTGGACAGAACGTATTATGAGTGACAACGCAATAAAATATTTCGTAATGGATGAGGGCTTTGGCTTTTGGTCTTTGTCTAAGGATTGAAAATAATAAGCTTGATAGCTTCATTCACCTCCGCGCTACTGCCAGCGGAGACAAACTATTGGTACAGCTATTCCAAGCCCAAAAGCCAAAGATCAAAGACCGCATCAGTTAGAATATTTCCACTTTATTATCGGGTGTGAGAGGCAGGGAGTAAGCTCACTGAAAACATCATTCTTGAGGAATTTGTAAACACATAGCCCGATTTCATCAGGGGATGACACGAATAACCAGAGCAATTTTCATGCCGCAATGTACCGTGTTGAAAATTCACATACTTAGCGGCAGGAAGTTGATTTGAGGATGAAAAAATTACCAGGTTTAGTAATTTCTGCCAGGAAAAAAATACTCGGTAAGAGATCAATCATTCACCTGGTTGCTATTGAAGACAATTCGTCCGGCAACAATTGTGGCTATTGGCGCACCTTTCAACTTCCATCCAGCAAAAGGCATATTTTTACTTTTTGATTTGAACTGCGTGGCGTCAATTGTGACGGCAAGATTTGGATCAAAAATCGTGACATCCGCAATTGCTCCGATCTGCAAAGAACCACGATTTAATTTGAAAATGCGCGACGGATTGCATGACAACAATTCCACCATGCGCGACATCGAAATGATTCCTCGATGCACCAAACGATCAAGCGTTAAGCTGACCGCAGTTTCTAATCCCACAATTCCGTTCGGAGCTTTATCAAACTCATAAGCTTTTTCATTCGCATGATGTGGCGCGTGATCCGTCGCAATGGCATCAATCGTGCCATCGCGTAAACCTTCAAGACAGGCTTCGAGGTCAGCCTGCGAACGCAGCGGCGGAGCCATTTTCGTATTCGTATCGTACTGCGATTCGTACACCGCCGCATCCGTCAAAACAAAATGATGCGGCGTGATTTCGCACGTCACGCGCAACCCGTTTGCTTTCGCCTGTCTCACAAAATCCACCGATTTAGCCGTAGAAATATGCGCGATGTGAACGTGCGCTCCGGTGATTTCGGCAAGCTGAATATCACGCGAAACCTGTAAATCTTCCGCCGCGCCGCTGAGGCCTTTTAATCCGAGGCGCGCCGAATATTCGCCTTCGTGCATTGACCAGCCTGGCGAGACGCAGCAATCTTCGCAATGATCAATCACAGGCAAGTCGAAATCTACGGAATATTCCATCGCACGACGCATCATTTCAGCGGAGCAAATTGGATGACCATCGTCGCTGATGCCAACAATTCCGGCGCGTTTCATCTCTCCGATTTCCGCCAGTTGTTCGCCTTTGGAGCCGTGCGTGATGGCTCCGATAGGGAAGACATTCGCGTATCCGGCGGCTCTGGATTTTTCCAAAATAAAGCTCGTCACCGCAGAATTATCATTGATCGGCTTCGTATTCGGCATACAGCAAACGCTGGTAAATCCGCCTGCGACAGCAGCGTGTGCGCCGGATTCAATCGTCTCTTTGTACTCAAATCCCGGTTCGCGGAAATGGACATGAAGATCAATAAATCCGGGCGCGACGATGAGGTTGGTCGCATCAAAGATTTCTGCGTCATCGGAGGTCAGACCTTCACCAATGGCTTCAATTTTGCCATCACGAATGAGCAGGTCGAACGTGGATTCGAGCGATTGCGAAGGGTCAAGGATGGTTCCGTTTTGAATGAGTAATGAAGTCATAAAAACTAGCTGGAAAAAATCGCATACGTCTGCACTGCAATTTTGTCATCACGAATGACAAACGTATCGGTCGCCATCGTGATGAACGGTTTGGCTTCCCAAATAATGTAGCCAATATTTTCATTAATATCCTGCCGTACAATTTTGAATGACTGTAGCAATTCGGGCGGTGAATTTTTGACGAAGCCTTCAAATGCTGCTCGAATAGCGACGAGTCCGCGAATCAGTCTGTTGGGGGAAAAGATAATTGCATCTTCGGCGTAATCGGAAAGGATTCCGTCAATGTCGCCTTGTCCGAGGGCTTGCAGATGATGAAGTAAAATTTCTTCGGTTGTCATAAAAATTCCTGAAATCGAGGTTGATGTATTTCGTCGCCAACGGCGACCAACATTATAGCCCAGCGAGAATCGCTGGGTGCGTTGTCATAAATCTACCGTCGCTGAAGGCGACAGACAATCACCTGGTGTTCGTCGCCTTCAGCGACGGACTACCTTCATCTTGTCAATGACCTATGGTTTCGGCGAAGCGCCTGCACCATAGGCTATATTGTTGGTCACCGTTGGCGACGAAGACACTTTGGATCACTCGCCACCAGCCAATAAATACAGGACTGCCATCCGCACCGCGACGCCGTTGGCGACCTGATCAAGGATTAATGATGTAGAGCCATCGGCGACATCAGATTCAATTTCTACGCCACGATTGACGGGGCCGGGATGCAGGACGATAGCGTCAGGTTTGGCGAGCGCGAGGCGTTTCATGTTCAAGCCGTAGTGGATGGAGTACTCTTTCAAGCTCGGAAAATATCCGCCTGATTGTCGCTCCATTTGGATGCGCAACATCATCACGACATCGGCGTCGGCGATGGCTTCGTTGACGTTCGGGGCGAATTTTATATTGCCGCCAAATTGCTTTTCAAAGCCGTGTGGCAACAATGTATTTGGACCTGCGAAAATTACCTGTGCGCCGAGTTTACTCAACAAATATGCGTTGGAACGTGCGACGCGGGAGTGCAGCACATCGCCAATAATTGCAATTTTCAATCCGGCGATTTTTCCCTTGCTGCGGCGAATCGTAAATGCGTCAAGCAGCGCCTGTGTTGGATGTTCGTGCGCTCCATCACCGGCATTGATGACAGCGGATTTGACGTACTTCGCAATCTGATGCGGAGCGCCGGAAGAAGGATGACGAATGACAATGGCATCAGGAGCCATCGCTTCCAGATTTTGTGCGGTGTCAATTAATGTTTCGCCTTTGACTACGCTGGAAGTTGAAGCAGAAATATTAATCGTGTCAGCGGACAATCGTTTGCCAGCAATTTCAAAGCTCGTCCGCGTCCGCGTCGAAGCTTCAAAAAATAAATTGATGATGGTTTTGCCGCGCAGTGTCGGGACTTTTTTAATGCGGCGATTATTGATGTCGCGGAACGTTTCTGCCGTGTCGAGAATCAAATTTATCTCTTCAGCCGAAAGTTCCTCAGTTCCAAGTAAATCTTTTCGTTGTAATGGCATTTCGTACTAAGGATGTTCGACGACAATTACCTTTTCAGCTTCGTCAAATTCGGGGAGCATAACTTTTATAATTTCGTTTTCGGCGGTATTTACAAATTTGCCGATGTAATCCGCTTGAATCGGCAATTCGCGCCAGCCGCGATCAATCAACACTGCAAGTTGCACGCGATGCGGTCGCCCGAAATCTATCAGCTCATCTAAGGCGGCGCGGACAGTTCTCCCAGTGTATAAAACATCGTCTACGAGGATGATTGTTTTGCCGGTAATGTTGGCGGGAAGCTGGGTGCTGTTGACGATGGGTTGTTCGGCGACGGTGCTGAGATCATCGCGGTACAACGTAATGTCCAGTGTTCCCGTAGCTACTACAAAGTTATCCATGTCCTTAATTTTCGCGGCTAATTTTTCCGCCAAAGGCACGCCGCGACGGTGAATGCCGACGAGTAAAATATTCGATAAATCAGGGTTATTCTCGACAATCTGTGAAGCCATGCGCGCCATTACGCGATTCATATCTGCCGCCGTCATCACAGTAGATTTTTCTTTAAAGTCCATGTTCACCTCAGGATAATGTTTATCTTAAAGTCGTTTTGCCAGCTCGGCCTGGAATCTGAGAATACGTCGTGCATTAGCGCCTAAATCACCTTTGCCGACGCGGGAATGTGAGCGGACATAAACCACACAATTTTCACCGTTGCCGGGTTTGATGGTAATCGTGACATCGTCCTTAAAACGCAGGATTCGCGTTGTCTCTAACGCCGCAATTTCTCCAGCCTGCCGATCTTCGTGGATAATTTTCCAGCCCAGTTCCTGCGCGGTTGCGAGTGCCGCATCAAAGGCACGATACGCATGCACGTTGAAATGTTGCGGTTGAATGTCAGGATACTCCGCCGTCTCGCCGGTTTTGACATCATTGATGGGAGGCCAGATAAAACTTGCAATCAACCCAGCGCCCAACAACACCGCGAACAGTAATCCACCGATGAGCAAAATTTTTTTGACGATTCGCATGGTTGCTTTCCTATTCAGATATTTAGATGAAGCCAGAGAAGACTCAAGATACACAATCTTTTTCCAGAACGCGAGGGATATGGGAAGGATGAAGGCGGAGGGCGGAGGGATGAAGGATAAGACCGGAACAGTCAGGATTGAATATTCATCCTTCATCGTTCATCCTTCATCCCTTCCTGTCCGTCTTGTCTGAAATTCCAGCGTTCTGTTACACTGAATCTTGTCGCCACAATTCATGAAAGTCGGAGTCCACACAATTGATAGATGCTTTAGCCTTGGTTGAGCAAAATAAAATCGTTATCTCAACGCCAAACGAATTCGGGAATAGCCGCAGTTACGGCTATTTGCGCCTGCGCTTACCGCAAGCGCAAACAATTGAGCCGGGACAATTTGCGATGCTGAAAAAGCAGGGGATTTATGAACCACTGCTGCGCCGTGCGATGGCGTATTACCGCGTCGAAAATCATCACGATGCCACGAGCATTGAATTCATCTATCAAATTTTAGGACGTGGCACACAATCCATGTCAACTTTGCAGGTCGGCGACAAAGTTGATTGTCTGGGCGCACTCGGCAACACCTACGACATCGCAGCAGCGCACGGCAAAGAAGCTTTGTTAGTAGTCGGCGGGGTCGGCTCAGCGGCAGTGTTTATGCTGGCGGAAAAATTAATCAAAGCGGGAATCTCGACGCGCTTATTTATCGGTGGAGCGAGTCGCGGTGACTTGCTCGGCTACGATGATTTTGTGGAATTGCTGGGCAAAGAAAATATTATCTGCGCAACCGTTGATGGCAGTGAAGGCGAAAAAGGCTTTGTGACTGCGCCGTTGGAAAAATATCTGAAGGCAAATGATTCAGTTGTAATTTATTCGTGCGGGCCGGACGCGATGTTACACGCCGTGGCGAAAGTGGCGGAAAAATATAACGTCCCCACGCAGGTTTCGCTTGAAGCTCCGATGGCTTGCGGCTTTGGCATTTGCGTCGGTTGTGCAGTTGCGGTGAAACACGATTGCGCGGAAGGTTTTGTTTATAAAAAAGTCTGCACTGACGGGCCGATTTTTTGGTCACAAGAATTAAAATGGTGAAGGTTCGAGATATTATTAAACTGATTGAGCAGGATGGTTGGTATTTGGCAAGGACTCGCGGAAGCCATCGTCAATACAAGCATCCAACAAAGCCAGGATTAGTTACCATTGCCGGGAAACCGGGAGACGACATCGCATCTGGAACACTCAATAGTATTTTGAAACAGGCAGGATTATCCTTATGAAATATTTAATCGTTGTCGAAAAAACAGGCACAGGTTTTTCAGCGTACAGTCCTGATTTGGAGGGGTGTATTGCGACCGGAAAAACGAGAGAAGAAGTGGAAATTAATATGCAGGAAGCCATTGAATTTCATCTGGATGGTTTGAAATCAGAAGGCTCTAAAATTCCGTCTCCACAAAGCTACTCTGCCTATTTAGACATCGCCGCTTAATGACAAATCCATCATTACTTTCAATCAATGTTGCAGGCATCGAATTCAACAATCCCGTTGGAACCGCGAGCGGGACGTGTGGCTATGGACTTGATCTCAAAGAATTGATTGACTTGAACACGCTGGGCGCAGTTTTCACAAAAGGCTTATCAGCGAAGCCGATGCGCGGGAACGCTCCGTGGCGGATTGTCGAAACGCACGGCGGAATGCTCAACGCAATTGGCTTGCAAAACATCGGAGCGCAAACGTTTGTCACAGAGAAATTACCGGAACTAAGCAAGTACGCAACGCGCATTATCCCCAATGTTTTCGGCTCTTCGATTGAAGAATATAGCGAGGCGATTCGCATGCTCGAAGACGGCGCAGGCATTCACGGCTACGAATTAAATATCTCGTGCCCGAACGTCAAAGAAGGCGGAAAATCTTTTGCGAATGATGCAAAGCAGGCAGCGGAAGTGACGGCAGCAGTGAAAAAAGTTGCGACGCGTCCGGTGATCGTGAAGCTTTCTCCGAACGTCGCAGACATCGCCGAAATTGCCCATGCTGTCGAAGCTGCCGGAGCGGATGCGCTCTCGTTGATTAATACTGCGATTGGCATGTCTATAGACATCAAGACGCGCAAGCCGCGTATTGCAAATGTGACGGGAGGACTTTCCGGCCCGGCGATTAAACCGATTGCTGTGCGCTGCGTATTTCAGGCTTCGCGGGCGGTGAAAATTCCGCTGATTGGGATTGGCGGCATTGCGACAACCGAAGACGCGCTTGAATTCATCATCGCAGGCGCAAGCATCGTCCAAGTCGGCACGGCGAATTTTTATGATCCGGGTGCGACGATGAAAATTGTAGATGGTTTGGCGGAATATTGCAGGGAAAATAATTTGCAGAATATTCGTGAATTGGTGGGGACAGTGGAGGCATAAATGGAAAGCAAAAGGCAAATATCAAAAGGCAAATATCAAAAGGGCGGAACTTTTATTTTTTTGATAAAAAGGGCGCAGCCTTTCCGAATTAACTTTTGCTTTTTGATATTTGCCTTTTGCTTTTTGATTTCTTACGCGAAGGCGCAAGCCGTGAGCTGGACTCCCGAAAAGCTCATCAACGGCTCACCTTGCGTATTTCGTTATAAGCCTGCGACTCCACTCAAATCTTTAACCGCGACATTTCTAACGAAGCGTGTATTTTTCAGCTTCGACAAAGCAAGTGGCGAATGGTACGCCTTCGCGGGAGTAGATTACGACACAAAACCAGGCAATTACGATTTAGCTCTCAACGGCACGGCGGCGAGCGGGCAAAAAATCTCCTTCGCGCAAATGGTTCCAATTACAAAAGGCTTTTATCGGACTTCGACAATCAGCGTCCCGAAAAAATATGTTGATCCCGATCCGGCGGATATTGCGCGGATTGTGCAGGAACGTGAATTGAAAAATGAGCTACTGAATAAAATTACGAATGCGCAATTGTGGGGAGGGAGTTTTGTCGCTCCGGCGGGAACGGGAACTTCATCGGAATTTGGTTCACAGCGCACTTACAACGGCAAGCGCCAAAGCGTTCATCAGGGCTTGGATTATCGCGCCGCGACAGGAACGCAAATTCACGCGATCAACGGTGGCAAAGTCGTCATCGCACGTGAGCTTTATTTTGAAGGTAATTGCGTAGTCATTGATCACGGGCAAGGCTTGCTCTCCCTCTATTTTCACTTGTCACAATTCAAGATCAAGGAAGGCGAGACGGTGACAAAAGGCCAGTTCATCGCGCTCAGCGGAGGTACCGGGCGCGTGACGGGGCCGCATTTGCATTTGGCTGTCAGATGGCAGGGAAGCTATGTAAACCCCGCGACGTTGTTGGGATTGAAATTTTAGTTACACAAAATTCTTTATGAAACAAATTCCACCGAAAGATCGAATTGTAATTGCGCTGGATGTCGAGACTTCCGCTCAGGCTTTGGCCCTGGTCGAAAAATTGCGCGGGCTGGTGGGCATGTTCAAGATTGGCAAGCAGCTTTTCACCTCTGCCGGGCCTGACATTGTGCGCCACATTGTTGGCATGGGCGAAAAAGTTTTTCTCGACCTGAAGTTCCATGATATTCCGAACACTGTTGCCAGTGCCGGAGTCGAAGCGGTGCGGCTTGGCGTCACAATTTTTAATGTGCATGCGCTGGGCGGATCGGCTATGATGCGGGCGACGGTTGAGGCGGTGAACAAAGCAGCAGAACACGAGAAATTGATCAGGCCACAGATTTTAGCCGTCACGATTTTGACCAGCCATGACCAGGCCACGCTTGCCGAAATCGGCCTTGAAAAAACGATTCAGGAACAGGTAATTTGCCTGGCGCAGCTTGCTGTGGCTTCAGGCATTGATGGTGTCGTCGCCTCACCGCAGGAAATCGCTTCGTTACGGAATGCCATTCCTGACCCGAATTTTGTCATTTTGACGCCGGGTGTACGTCCGGTGGGCGCTGTACGCAACGATCAAAAACGTGTGATGACTCCAAGTGAAGCAGTGCAGGCGGGAGCAGATTATCTGGTCATTGGTCGTCCAATTACTGGCGCGGAAAACCCGGTAGCCGCCGCGCAAAAAATTATTGAAGAAATTGAACAAGTTTCAGCTTGATGCGTTTAAGTAAAGCGTTGGGTTGACTTGAGACTATCAGTAGCCCTCAATGACAGTCGCTAAAGTTCTGGAAACACAGAGAAAACAATAATTTCATGAGTCACAAAATTATTTGCCGGGTTTTTGCGGGAATACTGTTTATTAATTTGATTAGCTGGCTAAGTTTTGCGCAGCCGCAAAACGAAATTAAATTAACTCAGCCGTCGAAACCGGATTTACCAAAAACAATCGTTGCCGCTCCCGTCAACAATTCCTCTTTTCAGGTGGGCGAAAAGCTCAGCTTCAACGTTTCGTGGGCGAATTTTGTGACGGCGGCGCGGCTGGAAATGGAAGTTGCCGGACAGGGTGCTTTTTATGGTCAGCAGGGCTATCAATTGCGCACCAAAGTCGAAACGCTTGGTTATGTGCGGTCGCTTTTTACCGTCGTTGATAATCAATATACATCGTATATTGATGCAAAAACGATGCTGCCTTATCGGGCGGATAACGCCACGCGACAGGGGGCAAAAAGCGATGACGACACGATTAATATTGATCAGCAGCGTCGCGTTGCCAGCTATGCCGATAAATCTGAAATTATTATCCCGTCCGAAACGTTTGATTTGCCTTCCCTGGTCTATGCGCTGCGGGCGCGTGACCTTACGGCTGGCATGAAGCTCCAAAAATTTACGGCTTTATTCGGTAAAAATCTGGTTGCCATTGAAGCGCAGGTCAAACAACGGGAAAAAGTTACCACGCAGGCCGGAAATTACGACGCGATTCGCGTTGACATCAACGCCAGAACCAAAGATAAAACCGAATATAAAGTCCGCATCTGGTTTTCAGATGACAGTCGCCATTTGCCAGTGCTGATTATTTCCAAACCTTCTTTTGGCGAAGTCAGAGCCGAGCTTGCACAAGTCAGCGTCAAATCATCAAACGGTCTTAATTTAATCTCGGTCAATAACAAACCCAGCGAAATCGCTTCGATTGGGAGAGTCCCGCTGGGCGTTGCTGATATTGCGCCGTCTGAGTTTGAAAATAGCCTGCCCTTCACGGTTGGCGAGCGCTTGAGTTATGACATTTCGTGGCTGAATCTGGGATCAGTCGGCAAAATGAATTTGGCGGTGCAACAACGCGGCAGCCTTGATAACAAAATTGTTTTTGAAATGGTTGGTGATGTTTTATCGGTCGGCGCGGCCAGATCAATCTTCAATCTGAACGATAGCTTTAAAAGCTACACCCGGGTTGATTCGCTGGAGCCGATCAAAACCGAAACTATTATTCAGGAAGGCAAACGACGTAAACAAATCGTCGCGGCTTATCATGATAATTCGGTGAAGCTGGATAACGGCACACATTTCAGTGTCCAGCCGAAAACACTTGATCTGGTTTCCATGTTTTATGCGATCCGTGCGGCGCAGCTAAAAATTGGTTCCAGCCAGACGTTTGATTTCGTAGACGCCAATCATCGTCCGCACGCTCTGACGATCAAACCAGTCAAGACGGAAAGCATTAATAGCGTACTTGGTTTGCGCGAGACCTTACAGCTTGATATTTTCAACCAGGAAAATAATCAGCTTCTCGCTCAGGCGTGGCTCACCAACGACGCACGAAAATTGCCAGTTTATATTGTTGCCCGCCTTTCTTTCGGCGAAATCCGCATGCAACTTAAAACCGCGACTAACACCAGATAGCTGTTGAACCAAATTAGTCGGTAATTCCTCAGAAAAAGCACAATTTTAGTGTAAAAAAATAACTCAGGTTGAGTTAAGATGCCTGCCGTACCGTAGCGCCTCATGAACCAGCTACGAACCTCAATTAATTTAGCGGATCAAGAAAAAAAAGAATATGCAGGCAGAAACTGAATCAGTGCAGTCAAGAATCGAACGCGAGCGTGAATTCCATAACAAAGAGTTTGCCGATAGTGAACGTTCCAAAATCAACAATGTCTATTATGTGACGCGCAGCAGCACCCAATGGTATGAAGCTTACCTGGATCAGCGAGCCGATGGAAAACACATCCTTGAGTACGGCTGCGGCCCGAACAGCTATGCTTTTTGGCTGGCTCAGCGTGGCGCTCAGGTCGCCGGCATAGATATTTCGGATACTGCGATTGAGCAAATGCGCGAGCGTTCAAAAGAACGCCCCTTTCCTGAACGCGTGTCATTTCAGC
>JAYSTY010000339.1:0-2713 GCA_043719385.1 Blastocatellia bacterium
CGCACGCAATTCATCGTCATTCAAATTGCGCGTGTGATTTGCAATTGCGCGTGCGGATGAATGCGAAGCAATGACAGGAGCTTTGCTCGTAGCAAACACCGCAGCCATTGTGTCATCCGCTACGTGCGAGATGTCTACCATCATCCCCAAACGATTCATTTCCAGCACAACTTTTTTGCCAAGCTCGTTCAGTCCGCCGTGATGTTTGACGCCTGGGTTTTTCAAGTCTGCCTCAGAATCCGCCCAGTTGTTCGTGTTCGTATGAGTCAGCGTCATATAGCGAATGCCGAGCCGATAAAAATTATCCAGCGCGTACAAACTATCTTCAATCGCGTGTCCGCCTTCGATGCCCATCAATGCAGCAATTTTTCCAGTCTTGCGAATGCGGCGAATGTCGTCTGCGGTGTACGCCATTTCTAAAGACTCAGGATGTTTTTTCACCTGGTCATACACGACACCGATCATATCCAACGCACGCCGCGCGGAGCCGCCGCCGTCTTCCGGCTTTTTGCCCACGAATTCTTTGCCGACATACACCGCAAAAAATTGTGCGCCGATCCCGCCTGTTTTCAAGCGGGCGATGTCAGTATGCGTTTTGATTTTGCCGTCCACAATGCCGCTCTGCGCAAGATCAAAACCATCGTCCAGAATCGCCGAAGTCACATCGTTGTGAGTATCAATTACGATGGACGATTGATGAATTTTCATCGCCTTCGCCCATAGTGCAGCGCCTTCAGAAGAGAGGGCTGGCGTAGGCGCAGGTGTCGGCGGCATCTCTGGTGTAGAAGAGGGCGAAGGCTTCGCAGTTGCAGTCGATGGCGAAGTTACAGCGTTTGAAGCGATCTGTTGCGGTGCTTTGTCGCACGTTTGCAAAATACTTAACAACGAAAAAATTAAGAAGACATAAATTCTCGGCATTGAAAACTCCAGTAAAACCGTAAAGCTATGAGACAGGCGTCAAGAGTTCAAGCTTCAGCTTGCCTGACGATTTATAAATTAAAACCACGCTGAAATGTAAACTCTGAACGCCGCGTTGACAATCAGTTACGAAAGGATTAATTCAAATGTTTGAATAGGTATGATTGTAACAACGAATCTGACTTTCACCTACAGAGACTTACGGCTATGACACGAAAATTTTTGATAGCACTTGCAGGTTTATTATTAGCAGCATCCAGCGTCTTCGCCAAACCTGCGAAAAAACCGTACATCGTCTTTGTCAGCGGCGATCACGAATACAGTTCAGAAGAAACGTTTCCGATCATTGCGAAGGAATTAGAAACGAAATATGGATTCAAAACCACCGTACTGAAATCTTCGCCGGATGAAAATTCCGAAGAAAATATTCCCGGTCTTGAAGCTTTAGACCAAGCCGATGTCGCAGTGTTTTTCCTGCGTTGGCGTCGCTTGCCTGCGGAGCAATTGCGGCACATTGAAAACTATCTGAAATCCGGCAAACCTGTCGTAGCCTTTCGCACAACTACGCATGCGTTCAATTACCCCAAAGGTCACGAACTGGAAAAATGGAATTCATTTGCCGTGGATTATTTAGGCGGCCCGCCAGGTTGGGGCAACGGGCATACACACTATGGGCATTTGTCCACGACAGATGTTTCGATGGTTCCCACGGCGAAACAACATCCTATATTGACAGGCATCCCCGCCACTTTTCATGTAGCGTCGTGGCTGTATTTGATTCGTCCAAAATATCCTCCGGCAGATGCTGAAATTTTATTGATGGGCAAATCTGTGAATCCCAACAAGCCAGATGCGATAGAAAACCCTGTGGCGTGGACGTGGAAAAATAAAGCTGGAGCGAAAGTATTTATGACTACACTGGGGCATCCCGACGATTTCAAAGAAGAAGCGATACAGCGTTTAGTCATTAACGGAATTCATTGGGCAGCGGGGAAAAATGTGCCGAAGAAATGGGCAGGGAAAATGATAATTGATGTGAAGTATCATGGCATCCGACCGACTACGAAATGATTGACGAAGCAGTTACAAGCCATCCATAATCAAGTCGCAGGGAGATAATCGTTATGGCTTTACCGCAATCAAAAATTTATTACACACCAGAACAATATTTAGCGATGGAGCGCGAGGCTGAATTTCGTCACGAATACATTGATGGTTATGTCTTTGCGATGGCAGGCGAAAGCTTTGCGCACGGACGAATTAAAATGGATACCGCGAGTGCTCTAAATATACAATTAAAAGGAAAAACCTGTGAAGTCTTCACTTCAGATACCAAAGTTCGGACGCCTGACATCCGGGTCTTTGGTTATCCTGATATTTTGGTTGTGTGCGGACAGCCAATCCACCACGATCATTATCAGGATGTTTTGCTCAATCCGAAAGTAATCATTGAGGTATTATCGCCTTCCACCGAAGCATATGATCGCGGCTCAAAATTTGCCAGTTATCGAAAATTGGAAGCACTGACCGATTACATTCTCATCTCACAAGATCAGTATCGCATCGAACATTACGTTCGCCAGACCAATAATTTCTGGCTGATGTCAGAAGAAACTGATTTATCCAAAAGCCTCATCATCGAATCCATCGGATGCGAATTATCCCTGAGCGAAGTCTATGCTCGCGTGAAAATTGAGCCTGTTGAAAAGCCTGAGTTATCAACGTGAAATCAAATCTATGAAACTCGAATTACGATCAGTCAGAATAAAAAACTGTGGGCCGATTGACGACATCA
>JAYSTY010000340.1:0-6582 GCA_043719385.1 Blastocatellia bacterium
CAATTTTTTTGCATTGAATAAGTAGAAGCAACGCCCAAACTATCGAAACTGCATATCTATCGCTCGGAATATGCCCACAACATTCTTCTTTTTCGGTGAAGTCAAGCAACAAGTTAGCGATTTCATCTTGTACGGCTTTATCTTTGGTTAGGAAGAAATACAAAGAGCAAATATCTAAAACCCTTGTTCCCCAAACCAAATATTGAAGCATCGGCATAGAGTTTTCTTTGAGACATAATTGCAACAAGGATTTTTCGTTTTCCTCCCAATACAACTTAAACTGACTCAAAAATTCTTTGCATAATGGGACGATTTTATTGCTAATGATTTCTTGATAAATCTTGATCACAAAAGCGTCGTCATTTTCGTAAGTTGTTTGCATCACAACTCTGGCAAGGCTGAGATAAAAGGTTATTGCCTCATAAAGCAGGCCTTTCTCAATGAGTTTTAAGGAGATAATTTCTGTCTCAATAGACGCTCGCAATATTCGTTTTCGGTAATCAAGATTTTCATCAAGCCAGAGCCTTGAGAATTCTTCAATCTCTCTTTCAGATAAATTTCCTTCAATGGCTTTACTATATGCCAGGTAAAATTGGGCAAACCCTTTCAGGCCTTTGGCAGTGTTCTGATGAATACCTGCAAGCCCATATAGTTCAGAAAATTCGGCAAGTTGTTCTTTTTCCCAAAAGACGATCTCTTGAATTTGTTCATTATTTTCTAATTTTATTTTGAATTCCTGCGTTGCCAAACGTGCATTTCCTATGAGTCTTCCTGTTGTAACTAAGACGATCTTTCGAGGCAAGACAGTATTAAATTGCGGGTGAGACAAGTCTGATAAAATAGCTTCTTCAAGTTGGCCTTTTATTTCATTTCGCCAGAGACTCTGATTAATATCTCCTTTTTTCGACTGAATGGCATACTGATATTCGAACCCTTCTTCATTTCTTTTGGCTATGAAGTCTTTTCCAAATTCAACAGCGCCATGCGTGAAATGAATATCGTAAAAGCCCATTGCCTGCAAAAGTGAGGATAGCGGATAATCAAAATCTCTTTCATTGATTGAACTAAGATAATCTTCGAGTACGTTTCTGAGCATAATATGCTTCTCGTTTCGCTTTTATTGCATTTTCTATTTTCTGATTTTGCTCAGGAGATGGGGGAGTAGCCATTATTTTTTTATAGGTATCAGGATGTACAAAGCATTGGTAATTATGGTTTCCTGCTTCATCAAAAGTCATTGCAGAACCTTGAATCATATCAACATAAACATCCCAGAGATTACGACCTTGTGCATCAAATTGATTTCCTGTGGCATCAGTAACTTTGGAGATGGTTTCAAATAACCCTTTCTTTACTTCGTCACTCGATAACTCGTGCAAGTTCCAAATAAAATATGCAAACTCCTCCGAATTTGTCTGATGAAACCATTCAAGCGAGAGAAGTATGTTCACGTTATAGCGTTTCATCTCAGTTTCAAGAACTTGTGGAACACTGACTTGTCTCGTTGTTCCACCATGTGCCACTTGTACAGTACGAATTTGACCTAATATCTCATCGGTCGCATTCAGTCCTTTATGAATTTCTCTGATGAGTCGAGCAGTAGCGTGAGTGTATTTTGGTAAGGTAAAAGAAAGTTTGTTCATGAATTATCCGTCATACTCTACTAAGGTGGATGAATATCGCAGGTAACCCAATCGCTTCGTGCATTCCATGCCAGTGGATGACTTCGGGTATTTTTGCAGGCGACTGTTTTTTACTCTTTCGGTGGATGCCAGCCTGCCAAAATCCATTCTCGGCGGACAGCGACAATTCTTTCTTTGTTGAGGTTTAATGCGGCAACTGTTCCGCGTCCGATTGGTGTTTTGCCGATGATTTTTGTTTTGTCCGAACTCCATTCAAAATGCTCGTGCCAAATTTGTGTGCGTGGGTTGAAAAGCGTAATGATTGTATTTGTTTCTGTATCAAAAACTCCGGTTTTATCGGCCTTGGCACGATTGCAGCTTGCGCATAAAAGCCAAAGATTTTCTTCGTCATTTGTTCCGCCTTTTGCAAGCGGAATGAGATGATCAATTTGGAAGAGTGCGGGCGAATAATGTTCAATAAATAAACAATAACCACAACGATTTCGTGCGGTTTGGCGAACTCGTTCTTTTAATTTTTCGGGGATCGTGCTTCGTTTCATTAAGCGAGGGGGGCAACTAAGCCGCGTTCAACCGCGACACGAAAGGCCTGGGCTTTGCGCAACAGGGCATCTTCATAAATTTCCATCAAGGCATCAAACTGGCTGGTTTCAGTCTTAGTGAGTTTACCCTCGCCGTTTTTCTCCTGTAAGTGATTCAGCAGTTTTTGCTGCTCAGGTGACATTTTGAGTTTGGTTAAGGCCAGAACTTCTGCATCGGAAAGTTTTTCAACCTGAATTTCGCTCGATATTTTATTCAGCCATTCAGACAAAACGTCTTCGATTTTCTTTTTGTTCTGCGTTGCCACAACTTTGGCGTACAGCAAAACATTATCGGAAACAGTCAGGGTTATTTGTTGATTCATAACAAAATTACTTTAGCACAACTGAATTTTTACACTCAATAATCTTTTCCCAAACCAATAAAGATGCCATCATCTTCAACTTGCGACTGAAGACAGAAACACGCACGTAGTAGTGTTCAGCACGCCTTTATTTCGTGCGGACTTCCGCATTATTACCTGAACCGTAAAAATTATGCCAAGTGAACAATTTGCCAAAGTACAAAAAATTTCTGACAACATTCCTTACCTCAAACATCTCGGCATCGAAATGGTGGATGCAGGCGAAGGCTGGGTGAAAATGAAGATGCCGTTTCGCCCTGAATTTTTGCAGCCTTTCGTCATTCACGGCGGAGCGATTTACAGTCTGGCGGACGCCGCTGCCGCGCATGCTTTGATGACGATTGTCGCACCGCAGGAAATAATAACGACCGTCGAACAGCGCATCAATTTTTTACGCGCTGCCAAAGATCAGGACTTATTTTGCGAGGCGAAAATAGAAAACCTCGGCAAAACATTAGCGTATGCGGATGTCAGTATTACATTTGCCGACGGCACGCTTGTTGCCAAAAGTACGGCGACCCTGATGCGGCTGGATAGATCGCGTTACCTGGAAAAGTGAGCAGGAAAATAGATTTTCTGCAACTATGTTCTAACTGTCTTTAATCTGCCGGCATCTGTGCTAATCTGTAGTTGTATATTCGTCGTTTAATCCATTCCTCTTCAGGTTCACAAATGGCTACTACCTTTTGCGAAAAGCTCATTGAAGCGGCTGAGGCCCGCCCCGGCAAAGTCGCCATGACTTTGCTCGGCGCTCAAGTCGAAGAAACAACGTTTAGTCAAATGCTGGCGCGGTTTCGCAGCATTGCTTATCGCCTGGCGCAGGAAAATATCGCGCCCGGTGATCGCGTCGCCATCATCGGCGAAAATCATCCGAACTGGGTTGTCGCTTACCTCGGCATTTTGTATCGCGGCGCTGTTGCCGTGCCGCTTGATCCTTCCGCCAAAGCGGAAACGCTCGCCAATTTTGTTAATAATTCTGACGCGAAACTGGCGTTTGTCTCGCCCGCTTCGCTTGATAAATTTCACGAAATTTGTGATCGGCTGGGCAAACAGATTCCGGCTGTCGCGTTGCGTCCGCTGGCATCGTCCAACGGCCTGGGAGTTTTTGAAGATTGGGCGAACACGAAAACTACGCCGGAATTCAACGCCCAAAAACCACCCGCCAAACTGGCAGATGTCGCGGTGCTGATTTACACGTCAGGCACAACCGGGACGCCAAAAGCGGTACAGTTAACCCACGGCAATATTTTTTCCGAAAGCGAAGGCGTGCAGGAAGCGATGAAAATTTCCGAGCATGAAGTCGTGCTCAGCCTGTTGCCGATGTTTCATTCTTATTCGCAGGTCGTTAATTTATGGGCTGCGACGACGATTGGGTTGCGCGTGGTTTACATCACGGAACTCAATCCTGAAGAAATTGTGCGCGGCTTGAAAGAAGGCCAGGTCACTACGCTGACTGGCGTCCCGCGCTTGTTTTATCTCTTCCATAAAAAAATATTTGACGCCGTGCGCATGCAACCAAAGCCTGTGCAAGTGCTTTTCAAATCGCTGCTCGTGCTTAACGGCTGGTTGCGCGATTACCTGAATGTTAATGCCGGGATGCTGTTTTTCAAGAAAGTTCACGACGGCTTTGGTGGAAAATTGCGGCTGACGATTTCTGCCGGATCAAGTTTCGATGCCAGTGTCGCCATTGATTATCATCGCCTCGGCTTCACAATTTTGCAGGGTTACGGTTTGTCGGAAACTTCGGGCGCGGCGACGGCGACGCGTTTTGACGATAACAAAGTCGGATCGGTTGGAACTCCACTTAGTAACACCGAAGTGAAAATTGCCGAACCAAACAGCGAAGGCATTGGCGAAGTCCTGATTCGTGGCTCCATCGTGATGCCTGGTTATTACAACAATCCCGAAGCGAACCGTGAAGCTTTTACCGAAGACGGCTGGTTTCTTACGGGTGATTTAGGCCGCTTTGATAAGCAAAAACATTTGTATATTGTGGGGCGCAAAAAAGATGTCATTATCCTGCCTTCGGGCAAAAATGTTTATCCCGAAGATGTCGAAGCGCATTATGCGAAAACGCCTGTCGTCGGCGAAATCTGTGTGCTGGGCGTGAAAGATGAGGTCGGCGAATTTGCGGGAGCTGAAAAACTGTGCGCGATTGTCGTGCCGGATTTCGATTATCTCAAAGCCAATCATATTTCCAATACGCGTGAATTAATTCGTTGGGAACTGGATGGACTCGGCAGGGAACTGCCTGAATATCAACGCGTCCGCGATTACATCGTGCGTGCCGAACCATTGCCGCGCACGGCGACGCGCAAAATCAAGCGCTTTGAACTCAAAGAACAAATCGAAGCTTCCGGTGTCGTCGCCAAACAAACGCGCGATGCCGAACAATTTGTTTTGACCGATGAAGATCGCGCCCTGCTTGATTCGCCCGCCGGGAAAGCCGTCATCGCCGCACTCAAACAAAATTCGCGCGATGCCGATGTCATTCACCCGCAGATGAATCTGGAACTTGATTTAGGCCTGGATTCGCTGGCGCGTGCTGAGGCGCACGTCAA
The DNA here is from genome assembly GCA_043719385.1 of Blastocatellia bacterium. GTDB lineage: Bacteria > Acidobacteriota > Blastocatellia > RBC074 > RBC074 > JAFDVL01. Next base: position 5,145 of record JAYSTY010000340.1, read on the forward strand.
CATTGAACAGGCGCTGGGCATTGAACTTGAACCGCAAGCCGCTGCTGCCGCCCTGACTGCCGGGGAAATCATCAGGCTCGCACAAGCGCAAATTCCCAGCGGAAATTTTGCCGTCAAAGATGCCGCGAATACGCGCAACTGGCAGGAAATATTGAACGACACGGCAACCGATAATTCTGAGTTGCAGGCGTATTTGCAGCCTCGACCCTGGTTTACTTTTATTGCTTATCTGTGCTTACGAGGTTTGTATTTTGCCGCACGTATTTTGCTCAGACTGGAAGTTAAAGGGCTGGAAAATATCACCAGCCTGCGCCGCCCTTTCCTGATTTGCCCGAACCATCAAAGTTACCTCGACGCTTTTCTGGTGAGTGCAACTTATCCTTTGCCGATCCTGCAACAAATCTTTCACGTCGGCTGGAGCGATTTTTTTAAGAGTGCGTTGATGACGCGAGTGGCGCAGTTGTTGCACGTTGTGCCGGTTGATCCTGATACAAAATTGCTGCGAGCGATGCGGGCCGGAGCGATTGGTTTACGCGCCAATAAAATCCTCAACATTTATCCTGAAGGCGAACGCTCCTTTGATGGGGTGTTACATCCGTTCAAAAAAGGCGCGGCGATTTTGGCGACGGAATTAAACGTTCTAATCGTGCCTGTGGCTTTGGATGGATTATGGCAGGTGTGGGGACGTGGTTCCGCACGCATCCGTTTTACCAAAGTCAAAATTCATTTCGGCGCACCAATCACTGCGAATTCTGCCTTGCAGGGCGAAGAGCAATACGAAGCTTTGACGATGACTGTCAAACAACAAATTCAGCAAATGCTGGAAGAAATGCGACGCGAGCGCGGATAGTTAAATCCCTGTTACTGTGACATTCAAGCATTTCTCATCCACGAAGCCACACGAAGGGACACGAAGCGAAGGCAAAAGGCAAATCGCAAAAGGGTGGCACTCCTTTAAGGATGACCGTGGATTACGATTTCATCATCATTGGTTCAGGGTTTGGCGGCAGCGTTTCGGCGTTGCGGTTGATCGAGAAGGGCTATCGCGTTTTGCTACTGGAAAAAGGGCGGCGTTTGCAGGCGGCAGATTTTCCGCAGACCAATTGGGATTTGAAACGCTGGCTCTGGTTTCCACGCGTGGGTTTTCGCGGTTTATTCAAACTGACGTTCCTGCCGGATTTGACGGTAGTTTCCGGCGTCGGACTGGGCGGAGGTTCGCTCGTGTATGCGAATACGCTGCCGATTCCAGGCGATGATTTTTTTGCGGCGGCTTCGTGGTCACACCTCGCCAATTGGAAAGCAGAACTGGCGGCGCATTACCAAACTGCACGGCGCATGCTGGGCGCTACAACAAATCCACATTTGACCTATCCTGATGAAATTCTCCGCGAAGTCGCCGAGGAAATTGGCCGTCCCAATGATTTTCATCGCGCCGAAG
>JAYSTY010000035.1:0-26534 GCA_043719385.1 Blastocatellia bacterium
TAAGCCATAAATAAAGTTAAGGCCACGGTCACAAATGATTGAATTGAACTGTCCCATTTTTGCGCCGAGATTAAGAACCCAATCAGGGCCGCTCCGATAATTCCCAAAGTCGAACCAATCGCCGCACCAATTAAGGTTTTCAAGGTTGCTTTACGAATTCTCAATTCAAATAAGATGACTCCAACGGCAAAAAGCAACCCCAGGAAAGCAGAAAGAATTGCTGAAGAAACGCCCAAGTGATTAGCAAAATTTGCCGGAACAGGTTGAATTAAAAAACCTGCTGCGACCAATATCAAGACAAATACTGCTCGAATAACGATGATGTCTATAGCCATATTTCCCCTGCATTAATAAGCCTCCTGATGAGGAGATAATTTTAAAGGTTGTAAAGTTATGAACCAGATGTAAGTAAAATCAAATTCTTTAATAATTTAACAAGTATGAAAACAGCAGGATTGTAGCACAGGGCAAAGGCAATCAGAATAGCGCGTCCAGCGCCTCGACAATTGATCTGACCCCAATGATTTCCACGCGGTCATCGCTTTCCAGTCCGCTCATATTATTTTGTGGAATGACGGCCCGCCTGAACCCCAGACGCGCCGCTTCGCGCAACCGAAAATTGGCCTGGGAAGTCGCCCGGACTTCACCCGCCAAACCAAGTTCCCCAAAAACTATCGTGTGCGGATTAATCGGGATATTGCGAAAACTTGACACGACAGCGGCGACAATTCCGAGGTCGGTGGCTGGCTCATCAAGTGACATCCCGCCAACCAGATTGACGAAAATATCATCGCCCGACATCATCAACCCGACGCGCTTTTCCAGCATCGCCACCAGCAGGGCGACACGATTAATTTCAATCCCCTGCGTCGTGCGGCGACCAGTGCCATATTTTGAAGAACTAACCAGCGCCTGAATTTCCACCAGCATCGGGCGCGTGCCTTCCATCGCGGCCAGCACCGCCGAACCGGAAACTCCCAGCGGTCGTTCGCTCAGAAACAATTCCGAAGGATTGGGCACACCAACCAAACCCTGTCCGGTCATTTCAAAAATTCCAAGTTCATTGGCCGCCCCGAAACGATTTTTCGCCGCCCGCAAAATTCGATGATTGTGATACCGCTCGCCCTCAAAATAAAGCACCGTATCAACAATGTGTTCGAGCGCTTTCGGCCCCGCAATGCTGCCCTCTTTGGTGATATGCCCGATCAGGAAAACCGGCACGGTCAGATTTTTGGCGAGTAATAAAAACTGTCCGGCGGCTTCACGGACTTGTGAGACGGAGCCGGGCGCAGATTCGATTTTTTCGGAGTAAACAGTCTGGACTGAATCCACGATAATGGCGCGTGGTTCCAGCCGATTGATTTCGTCAAAAATTTTCTCCAGGTTCGTTTCCGCCAGTAAAAACAGGCTGCCCGGGTTCAAGCCTAACCTTTCGCCGCGCAATTTTATTTGCCGTTCACTCTCTTCGCCGGAGATATACAAAACCTTGCCATATAATTTGCTGAGCTTATCCGCCACTGCAATCAGCAACGTTGATTTACCGATGCCCGGAGCGCCGCCGATCAAAACTAAAGAACCCGGCACAATTCCTCCGCCGAGCACGCGGTCAAATTCTTCGATGCCCGTGACTTCGCGGACATCAACCTGCGTTTCGATTTCCGCAAAGGAAACCGGATGCGTGTCGCGCAGCTTCAGCCCCGCCCGCGAAACAGTTGTCTGATGACTGCCCACAGCGCGTTCACGTTCTTCGACATAAGAATTCCATGCGCCGCAATCGGGACATTTCCCCAGCCATTTACGAGATTGTGATCCGCATTGCTGACATGCATAAACTGTTCGGGCGGGTTTGTTTGCCATAATTGCATTGTACTGAGGTTAGGATTTAAAAAGAAAGCTCAGGCCAGAAAATCCACAGTTGTAGCAAACCTCATCCCGCGTTCACGCATGTCCTGCAAAAATTTCCCGGCATAATTTTCAAAGCCCGGAATATCGCTTGCCGCATCCGTCAGGAAAACTAATTTTGCAATGTGTGCCTGATCCGCAAAGCTGTCGGCAATATCGCGGACAGTATTAGCGACGCAATGAGTTCGCGCTTCACCGGCAATGCCGACGACATCAGATTGTTCTAAAGCTGTCAGTAAGCGTTGATTCAATTTGGTCGCGGCATCGTCTTCGTCAACCACATCAGCCTTGATCGCGGAATAATGTTCCGTCAAAAGATTGGTGCCTTTGTTGATGTAATTCACCACTTTAAAATTTGCTTCCCATTCCTGCAAAGCGGCAAAAAGCTCCGGCGCAACCGCATGACCGCGTGAACCGATCAAACAATGTGGCGGCCAGATTGTTAATTGATAACGTCCGTTTTGCGCAAGCTGGCGCACGTAATTTACGGACTGCTCCTGCCATTCAGGTTTCGTCGCCTGCCAGCTTCCGGCCTCAACTTCGGCTACACTGATTTGAGTAAACGGCGCAGGATGCTGGCCGGAACGATCCTGCCAGAAAATCGGATTCGCAATATGCACAACATGGTGCGAGTCTAAGGTGACGTGAATTTCATCCAGGCGATTATTTAAGCGGCGGATCATTTGTGCCAGGCGACGCAAATCGTGTTCGGCGTTGGGAACATACAACGCGCCGGCGGGATCACAAAAATCAATTTGCGGATCAATAATCAACAGGGTCTGCTTCATTTGTGAAATCCTCGTGATAAATTCGCCTCAACTATCGGCTATCAACTATTAATTATCAACTGCTTTTATGGCTCTCTTCGATTCCATCAACCAAATGAAAGACGCCGAGCGCGGGACGACGCGGCGCAGATTTTTGATCGGCGGCATTGCCTCGGTCGTGACGTATTTTGGGTATCGTCTATGGCGCTTTCGAGCGCGTCCAGTAACCAATCGTGCCACAAAATTCATCACGCCCAATGCTGATTTTTACACGATCTCCATTGACGAAGGATTCCGACCAGCCATCAGGCTTGAGGATTGGCGACTGGATTTTGTGGTCGCAGACAATCCGGCTTTTTCGCTGAATTATGATGAACTGCTCAAGCGGGAAAATCGCCGTGTTTACAAAACTTTTATGTGCGTCGGCAACGAAGTCGGCGGCCCGGCGCTGGGCAATGCCGAATGGACAGTCACACCGCTGGCTCCGCTGCTTCAGCAGGCTTTGGGTGCGGCGTCACGCGAAAATTTACGCGTCATTTTTCACGCGCTCGATGGGTTTTATTCCAGTGTGCCGTTGGACGTAGCGATGAACGAACATGCGTTCATTGCGTGGCAAATGAATGGCGAAAATTTATCACTCCGGCACGGCTTTCCGGCGCGTGTTTTGTTGCCGGGAAAATATGGCATGAAGCAACCGCGCTGGCTCAGCAAAATCGAAATCGCGGCTGCTCCCTGGTTCAAAGGTTATTGGGAAACACGTGGATATTCAGATTCCTGCGACATCAAAATGACGGCGCGGATTGATTACGCGATGAAACAATCCGGCGGCGACTGGTTAATTACCGGAGTCGCTTTTTGTGGAGCGCAACCGGTTGGGCAGGTCGAAATTAGTTTTGACGAAGGCCAAACCTGGCAGGGAGCAAAAATTACCAGCGATAAATTTTCAGAGGCCTGGGCCAGTTGGGAAATAACCTGGCAGCCGGAAAAAAGCGGCGAAGTTATTTTATCAGCGCGTGTCATTGACGCCCGTGGAAATCGTCAAAGCGAAAGTAACAGCGGGAGCTTCCCTTCCGGTTCAAGTGGATTACATCGGGTGATTGTGAACGTTTGAGATAATTAAAAAATATTTTCTCATCCACGAAGCCACACGAAGGGACACGAAGAAGAGCGACGGTGCGAAAGGGCGGCGCACAGGTTTCTCACGCGCCCTGTCGCCCCATCACCCTTTCACCGTTTCGCTCTTCGTAGCTTGCGATCTGAGAAATTTATTGTCATGTTCATCGGCATGCTGCTCACAATTTTGCTCGCTTCGTTGTTGCTGACACTGGCATTAGGATTTTATGTCATCATCACCGCGCCTGACGAAGCCATCAATCGCACCTTTGCCAGCTTCATCGGCCTGATGACCTTGTGGATCATCAAGGACATCGCGTTCTGGGGCTTTCACAAAGATAATGACAACGTTGTCTGGTGGGGCATTTTGAGTTTTGCGATTGGCATCGGATTGCAAATCGCCCTGCTCCTTTTCGCCGATATATTCCCGGAAAATTCGCCACCGCGCTGGCCTCGTTTACTGCTTTTCGCTTCCCCTCTCATCATTTTATTTCCACTGCTGTTTTCGGGTCTGATGTGGGAACACATTGGCTTTGTGAATGGAAATTTCAGCATTAAGCTCAGGTTGTCAGCGTACATTTTCGGCTTTTATAATTTTGTTTTACTCGCCACGGGAATCGGGCAGTTAATCCGCAAATATCGCAAATACAAAGGCACGCTTTGGGGACAACAATTAGCCTCGGTAATCCTCGGCGTTATTACTACCGGAGCGTTAATTGTTCCGGCGGGAAACTTACTGCCCGCAGTTGGAATTTATACCTTGTTGCCATTTTCTTCCGTGTTCATTGTGCTGGGAACGCTGATTTACGCATATGCCATTACGAACTTTAAACTTTTTTCCGTGCAAACCGCGCTGGCACAACTCCGACTGTTTCCTGTCACTTACAAAATCACCATCGCAGTTGCTTTAACCAGTTTCCTCGGTTTTTTTCTGCTCCAGGTTCCGGTGGCAATCTGGGCCTTCAGCCGTCACGATCCAGGGTGGGGAAAGTTTTTAGTTTTTGCGCCGATTGCCAGCTTGATTCCATCGCTGATTTTGATCCTGGTGATCGTCAAAATATTATCCCGACCATTGCGCAACCTGACGGAAAAAACATTAGAGGTTACGCGCGGAAATTATGGAGCACAGATTGCCCTTTCCTCCAACGACGAATTGGGAGTGCTGGCACGCAGCTTTAATTCGATGAGCCAGCAAATGGCGGAAGATATTGCGCGGCTCAGAGAAATTAATCATGCTCTGATTCGGACTGAAAAATTAGCCACCGCCGGAACGCTGGCTGCTGGTGTCGCCCACGAAGTCAATAATCCATTGGCGTCAATTTCGTCGCTGGTGCAAAGCTTATTGGGCAAAGCTGACAACGAACGAGAACGTGAAACCCTGCGGACAATCCTGACGCAAATCACGCGCATCACAGGTGTTTTGCGCAGTATGATGGATTTTGCGAAACCGCAAGTACCCAGCACAGCCCCGGCTGATTTGAACGAAATTATTTGCCAAAGCATTGAACTCGCCAACTTTGACAAGCAGTTCAGGCAACTGGATATTCACCTGAATCTGAGTCCGAGCCTTCCGCTCCTTGCGCTTGATGCTGATCAAATCCAACAGGTATTTTTGAATTTGCTGCTCAATGCGCGTGATGCAATTGCGGAGGCGCAGCCCGACAGTGCAGCGGGTGCAATTACAATCAGTACGCGCCGTGACAAACATGAAATTCTGGCGGAGATTGCCGATAATGGCATCGGCCTCAGAGCGGAAATTCTGGAGCGTGTCTTCGATCCGTTTTTCACGACCAAACCAAGCGGTAAAGGAACAGGCTTAGGCTTAGCAGTCAGCCACAGCATCGTAGTCGCACACGGCGGACACATCAGCATTACCCCACAAATAAAAGGGACAATGGTCACAGTGGCTTTTCCTGGTTAAATGAAAATACAGTACCGCGAACCGGCTCCCCGGATACTGTTATTACCTTTGACCAGTTATTATTGCCTGTCAAAGCATCGGTTTCAGGGTGCGGCGCGGCCTGCTCTACCTGTCGTTCGTGGGTCAGGCGTGATAATCCATCGTATTTGAAATAACGATTCTGGATTTCTGTTAAGGGGCTGATTTGCGTGGTTTTGACCACATTGCCCAAAATATCGTAATCGTAATTTGTTTTTTGCGTGGGCGCGGTTAATGTCCCTAAATTGCCGCTGGCATCAGGCTCCTGAGCTTCCAATAAACGCCCTATCGCATCGGTAATGCTGCGGCGTTGTTTGCCGGCCTGATCGGTGACCGTTTGCACGACGCCATTCGTCGTCGAACCATCGTAGTTCATTTGTACCGCAGTACTGCCATCCGGTGCGGTGACAGAAGTCATGCGCCCCAGATCGTCGTAAGTGGAAGTTGTCCAGAGGCTGCCAAGCGGTGAGGTACGACCAACACCATAAAACGGATTACTGCGATGGTAAGGGCGACCGAGAATATCGTACTCGACATCCGCAATCGCACGCGCCGTCGTTGCCGTGTTGCGTTGCCCGATGCTGCGCGTGGGTTGCCCGAGGCCGTTGAAATACTGATAGGTAATATACGAGGTAGAAGCAGTATCATAATTGCTCGCTGCCGGTTTGCACTCCCGCACCATATTCAACCCGCGTGCCATCCGTGTAAACTTTCGTTCCGATGGAAGAAACGGGATGCCAGCCCGAAGGATTATTGTCAATAAATTTTGTAAATGAGCCATCATTTGCCTGAAAGGTACCAATTGATTGAAACTCGTATTGTTGTTGTGTGCCATCACCATCAATCATGTTGTTAAGTCTGAGTGTACCGTACAGGTAAGACTGATCATTTGTATCAGTGACTGTGATTTTCCCATAGCCCAGACTGAAGCCTGGAGCCAGCCAGTTCATGTTATCAAAGAGATAATCTGACCCATTTTTTTCCAGACCAGACTGTTGTAAAAAGACCTACGCCAGCATCTGGGCCACGCCCTGCCAGATTCACAAGCGGGACACCAAAACTAAAATCACCACTACCTGGTCGCTCTGTGCCTCCGGTGGCGGCAGCGGCAGGCGTCGAGGCCCCAGGTTCCGTGCGGTTTACGGGTCTGCCTGTGTCATAAATGCGCGTCGTTTGATAGCTGGAGGGCGGGCCGCCATATTGAAACGCAGCAGCGCTTGCTTTCGTTACGCGTGCCAGACCAGAAGCAAATTTTGTCGCCGGACGGTTATTTTTATTCAAGGTAATTTTTTCGTTGCGGACACCACCAGTATCGTGCTGGCGCACAAATTGCATTTTGGCTTATTGCTAATTGTGTTTCCTGTCTTGTACACTTTTGCTTGTCCGTCCAATTATTTTAAAATTTCCTCTTTGTGCTTATGCTCCGAAATATTCTCAACGCTCTGACTTCCGCTGTACGAACATTATTTGGTAACTGGCAAACGGTCGCTGCCTTCGTTGTCCTGTACGCCGCCTTTATCTTCGCGCTTTATCTTTTCTTCACCACTTCAGAAGCAAACATCTGGAAAATCGCGCTGTCTATTTTGCTGACGATAGTGCTGCTGATTTTATTTTTTACGCTCCAGGTAATGGGCGTGAATTACTCCGCGCAGGAATATAAACTCAGCACCCTGCTAACGCAATCAGTGCGCGAGTTTTGGAAGTTGCTCGTGCTGACGCTGCCCCTGATAATTCTGGCAGGTTTGGTGATCTGGAACGTAAATAAATTGGGAACTTCGGTGACGACAGGAATCCGCGAAGCGGCAATGTCCGCAGGTGCTGAAGCCAAAATTAAAGCGGGTGAAGAGCGCATCAAAACGCTGGAATTAATCACCACCATCGTGACCGCGCTCCTGATTTATTTTATCGTGCCATTATTTTCGATTCATTTGTGGATAGCGACGTTGCGCGATGGTATCTGGCAAACGCTCAAGAGCGTTGGGCGAATTATCCGCAGAGCATTTGCGCCGCGCTCTGTGCTGACCTATTTGCCGGGCTTTCTGGTGTTTGGAGTGATTCCATATTTCATCATCACGACTCGAACGCCGCTCAAAAACCCCTGGCTGGATTTAAGTGTGCTGGGCCTCAGAATCACGCTGGCCTTGTTGATTGGGCTGTTGGGCTGGGTGGTGACGGTGGGAACGTTAAAATTATTAACTACGGAAAACACGGGGGTCGTAGAGAATGGATGAAAAGGAGAGCGTGCGACAACGAGGTAGATTTTTTTTTCTGCCTGGTAAACCCTGCTCTCTTTGCGGCCTGATATTATTTGCGTTCCTGTTGGTTTCCTGCCAGAAAACTCCGCACTCCTCACAATCAACCGATACCGTTAAGCCGCTCGAATTTGACGATTCAGCAATTCAGCGTGCGGCGGCAACAGCCCTCGGGCAGCGCGAAGGCACGATGATCGTGATGGAGCCGCGCACGGGTCGCATTGTCGCCACCATCAATCCGCGCCTGGCTTTTGAACAAACCTTCCCGCCCGGATCAGCGATAAAACCTTTCACTGCCCTGACCGCGTTGCGGGCTGGCATCGTTGACCAGGAAACCCGCCTGCAATGCAAAACGACGTATCGCCACGATGATTTCCAGGTTAGTTGCTCACACAAAAAAATTAATAACTCATTCAAGCTGCATCACGCGCTGGCGTATTCGTGTAATTATTTTTTCAGTAATCTGGCCGAGCGCATGAATGGAGAAAGCTTTTTTTCCATGCTTGATGCTTTTGGTTTAGGTAATAAAACTGGCGTAAATGCGAATGAAAGTGCGGGTCAGTTGAAACAGAGCGATTGGCAAATCAGCACGGCGATTGGCAATGATGAAAAAATTCTCGTCACTCCGCTTCAGCTTCTGACGGCGTATGTTGCACTACTCAATGGCGGACATTTGCTGCGTCCGCGCAGCGCCGAAGCTAACAATTTCACAGCACAGGAAACCCGCAGCATCAATATCAATGCGGCTCATCGTGCCCTGTTGATCGAAGGCTTGCAGGGGGCAGCAGAGTTCGGCACGGCTTCGGATTCCGGCCTTGCCAAATTGCCCTATGACGTAATTGGCAAGACTGGAACCTCTGGTGCAAGCAATGGGTTTCGCACGCAGGGCTGGTTCGTCAGTTTTTTGCTCAGGCACAAAAACGAAAAAAATGTTGCGCCTGAAGATTTGCATTTGGCTGTCATAGTTTTTCTCAAACGTTCGCACGGAAGCGAAGCCGCCGGAATCGCCAGCGAGTTTTATCACCGCCTGATCTTTGCCAACAACGAGGCACAAACCAGTCCTCTGAGCAGTAACGATGGAGTAAAGATTCGTGTTGACCTGGTGCGAGAAAATAAAACTGTTGCTATCAATCTTGAAGATTATCTGCGCGGGGTTTTAGCCGCCGAAGCCAGTGTCGAAACCGAAATGGAAGCCTTAAAAACTCAAGCCGTAGTCAGTCGCACCTTCGCCCTTAAAAATCTCAAACGCCACGAAAAAGACGGTTATGATTTCTGCTCGCTGACGCATTGCCAGCGTTATGCCAGTCAATTGGTGGAACACAATAAAGCCGCAATTTTACAGGCGGTAGATGAAACTGCCGGACAAGTCCTGCACGATAATCGGCAGCAAATTGCAGACGTTTATTTTCACGCGGCTTGTGGCGGCATGACGACGAACATGACAGCCGTCTGGGGTCAGCCTTCGCCGTCTTATTTGCAAGCGGTACGCGATGATTATTGCACTACGATGTCGCACAAAAGCTGGACGCAAAACATTTCCAGCCAGGATTTAATTCGTGCGTTGCAAACGGATGAGCGCGGCAACATTGGCTCGCACCTCAATCAAATTGTCATCACAAAACGAGATGTCAGCGGACGCGCAGAAATCATCACGCTGGAAGGCGAGCGGCGCAAACAGCTTCGTGGCTGGGATTTTGCCTTGATCGTTAATCGGGTTTTGGGCTGGAACATGCTAAAAAGCTCGCGCTTTGAAGTAAGTCGCGCCGGCAGCAATTTTATCTTTCGTGGCAGCGGCTTCGGACACGGTTTGGGCTTATGCCAGGAAGGCGCCCACGTGATGGCGCGACGTGGCATGAATTATCGGGAAATCATTGAGCATTATTTGCCGGGGACAAAATTAACGGCGAATAACTCTGTGGCCGTTGCTTCAGGTTCATCTTCACCGCTGCTATTAATTTCCCTTCCTCCATTTTTATTGCTGCAATTCATCAACTCGTCCAATGAAAAAATAAAAACTGCGCCTGGAGATGTTCGACAGGCTGCCCTTGCCAGCGAACATTTTCGGTTGCGCTATCCTGCCAATCTCTCACAACGTGACGTGGACGAAGTGCTGCGAACCTTTGAGGCGGCGCGGAATGACCTCCAACGACGACTCAGTTCAACTTCAATTAGACTGCCTGACAACTTGCTGACACAGATCATAATTCATACTTCAACAGGTGACTATGTTGTGGCAACGGGACAACCAGCATGGTCAGCCGGAGCGACGCGCGGCAACATCATTCACTTGCAGCCAGTGGCAACCTTACGCAAGCGGGGAATTCTGGGGACGACCATGCGACATGAACTGGCGCACGCGGTGATTGAAAGCCTGAGTAAAATTCACCCGTCAAGATGGCTGGTTGAAGGGCTGGCAATCCACTTTGCCGGAGAAGGTCGAATGTATGCCCACAGCGCAGGCAAGCTTAGTCGGGAAGAGTTAGAAAAAAAATTAGCGACCCCGTCTTCGGCCTCCGAAATGCGCACTCTTTACGCGCAGGCTTACCGCGAAATACAAGTTTTGCGGCGGCAAAAAGGTGAAGCATTTGTGTGGAAACAGGCCTTAAATCCGTGATAATTTTTGTCTTGCATTCGTTTTAATGCTGCCCTATACTCCGCGTACTCTCCGCCCTGGAGACTCTGCCTTAACTCCGTAAATGGTTAGCTCCAAAACATGTTGATGAACTTCCCACAAGTCAGGCGCTTAGCTTATTTGCCACGAGTCTTTTTATGTAAGGGTTTGATTTGAAGCCAGAAGGGTTCTCACAACGATCAGTCGCTCACCGCTTCACGCCCAGGCCCGTAACTTCATTTTCTGACCAGCCCCTGCTAATTTTCATCAGCACGTTTTTGCTGACTGGATGAATTTGATCGGTAGCATGATAGCAACTAAGACCACAGCTCAAATCCAGTTTTATAATTCCAGTGCACCGGAACGAGTCTTGCTCGTTGGTGAAAACACTGACCTTGTTAGTCAGTTGCAACTAAGGCAAATGGAATGTGAAATAAAAATTGTGGCGCAGGAAAATTTATGGGAGAGCCTCGACGAACCGCTGACGCAATATGCCTGCGTGATTCTGACCCTGAACAATCACAGCGAAAATATTGTGCTATGTCGCCAACTGCGTGAATGCTTCGACACCAGCGAACTGCCAATCATTATTTTCGTCGCGGATCACCAGGCGGCGCTTGAGGCCATTAAAGCCGGCGCGAGTGATTTTTGTTTTTTCACGAATGCCGTTGGCGAGCTTCCCGCCCGCATCTGGCAATGCCTGCTTAATCATCAGCATGCACAACGGATCGCGTTGCAGCTTGATGAACAAAAACGTGAAATTGCGCACTCACATCTTCTGACCGAAAAGATCGTGGATGCGCTCCCTGTCAGTCTTTATGTCGTGGATCGTGATTTACGCATTGTCGCGTGGAATCGTAACCGCGAGGTTGGTGGTCAGGGCATTCAGCGCCAGCAGGTAATCGGGCGCAGTGCGCTGGACGTATTTTCCAAGATGCCCTGTCAACGCCTGATTGAAGAGTTTTTGAAAGTGTTTGAATCACAGGAACCTTTGCGATTTGAGCAGGAATCCAAAGCCGATGACAAAACACGGCACTGGCTGATCAGTAAAATCCCCATGCGTCTGGATGAAACCAGCAACGATGTCACGCACGTCATCACGCTGGGTGAGGAAATTACCGAGCAAAAGAAAATGAATGCCGCCATCATTCATACCGAGAAATTAGCGGGCATTGGCAAACTGGCTTCCGGCGTAGTGCACGAAATTAACAATCCGCTGGCGACCATCGCGGCCTGTACAGAAGCGCTGCAATTACGCCTGGATGAACTGGCAGCAATCCCGCCAGAAACGCAGGCAGATTTCAAAGAATATCTAAAACTGGTGCACGATGAAACATTTCGTTGTAAAACCATCACTAATAACCTGCTGGAATTCAGCCGCCATCGGGAATCGGAAAAAACCAGGCTGGAAGTAAATTATTTGATCGAACACACGTTACGTCTGGTCAAACATCATCCCAAACTAAAACGGTTGCAACTCGGAATCGAACTCAGTGAAATATCGCAACCCATTAACGCCAACGAAGCGCAGATCAAACAAGTATTCATTGCCCTGATCACAAATGCCTGTGATGCCGTGGATGAAGTCACCGGCCAGCTTCACCTCCAAACTCTGCCCACGCAAATTAACGGGAAAGATTTTATCAGCATTGAATTCACCGATAACGGATTAGGCATCCCCCCTGAGATGCAGGCCACGATTTTCGAACCTTTTGTAACCACTAAACCATTCGGCCAGGGCACGGGTCTGGGGTTGGCGGTCTGTTATGGGATTATTTCTGATCACGGCGGCAAAATCGAAGTTCAATCCCAGGTCGGAAGCGGAACAACCATGCGAGTTTTATTACCTGCTGTATCTTAGGTTACTGGTGTTCAGGATCAGGAGTAGGAAGCAAGATCAGCCAACCATTATTTACACCTGAATTCATTATCATTATGAGTAATTCACCTATTAAATTATTAATCGCTGAGGACGAGATCAATCTTTCTTTCGTCCTCCAGAAAGAACTGACGCGCCAGGGTTGTGTCGTCACGGTTGCCCACAATGGCGATGAGGCCATCCAATTATCCCGGCAGGAAGAATTTCACGTCGCGCTGCTTGATCTGATGATGCCCGGTGCCAGCGGCATTCAGGTTTTGCGGGCGCTGACCGAACAGGAACCTTCCCCTGAAGTCATCATCATGACCGGACAGGCCACCGTGAACACGGCGCTCGAAGCCATGAAACTCGGCGCTTACGATTACCTGACCAAACCCTGTTCGCTGGCGCAAATCGCCGAAGTCATTCGAAAAGCCAACGAAAAAGGGCGACTCAAGCGCGAAAACATTGTGCTCCAAAACCTGGTCAAACATCACGCACCGAATGCAGCGGTAAATCGGGCTAATCAATGTGGCGTAATTTCCGGCGATGAGAAAATGAATGCCGTCCTGTCCCAAATCGAACTGGTGGCATCAAGCCTCGCGCCCGTGCTCATCAACGGCGCCTCAGGAACCGGCAAAGATTTGATCGCCCGCGCCCTTCATACGGCATCGGCGCGGCGCTCCAAACCATTTGTCGCGCTCAACTGTGCGACAACGCCTGAACAATTAATTGAAGCAGAATTATTCGGTCACGAGGTCGGCGCCTTAACGTCTGCCCGCCACCGCAAATTAGGGCTGTTTGAATTAGCCAATAACGGAACCCTGTTTTTACAGGAGATCGGTTGTTTGTCTTCCGCTTTGCAAACCAAGATTTTACGAGCGTTGGAAACCATGAGTTTTTATCGCATCGGTGGCACCCGCAAAGTTGATGCGGATGTCCGTATCATCGCGGCCAGCAGCCAGGATTTATCCATCGCTACACAGCAGGGCGGCTTTCGCCAGGATTTATTCAATCGCCTGAATAGTATTCGTATTTCCTTACCCAATCTGTGCGACCGCGCCGATGACATCATTCCGCTTGCCGAGCATTTTCTCAAAACCCTTGCGCCCAATCGGCAAATCATCATTTCGCCCGAAGCGCGTAAAGTTCTGACAGCTTATCAATGGCCCGGCAATGTCCGCGAATTACGCAACGTCATCGAACGTTCGGTGTTGTTATCGCGGAGCAATGTCGTGCAGCCCAGCGATTTGCTAATTGAATTATCTGCGCGGGAAAATCTGCCCGTTCGTTCGCTGCCCGTGGGCAATGCTCAATCATTTACGCCAGGAATAGACCATGGATACGGCGCAGTTGAACCTGACCTGCCAGCCTCTGAGGCAAACATGCCCAGGCTGGAAGAAATTGAAAAGCGCGAAATTCTTTATGCGCTTGACCGCACCAACTGGCATCAGGGCAAAACTTCTGAACTCCTGGGAATTTCTCCCTCTACCCTCTATCGCCGTTTGCGTGAATACAAAATCACCAAGCGCATGGTCAGAGCGCAACGATCTGTCTAAATATTCCTGCCGCGAATATGCACAAGTCATGTAGTAAATGCGAATTAGTGAACTGGCCTGATGCCGTCTTATGTCGCCGGTGTGGAACGCGCCTCAGCCAGGCAGTCGCCACCGATATTCCACGCGTCATTGGCAAAGAAGCCACCCGAAAAATCAAAATTAAAGCAGACGACGATCTGGAATACGAAGGGCCAAATTCCTTAATCAGAAACGGCTTTGTCGCCGGAATAATTTGCGCCATTCTTTCTTATGTAGTCGTCACGTTAGTGAAAATTTCCTTCGCCATCCCCGGCAATTTGTTTGGTACTGCTCTCATTGAAATGGGCATCGGCCTGGCACTTTCCATCGGCATCCATTTTAAGAGTAAAGTTTGTGCAGGACTGCTGTTAGCCTTTTACACGGTCGGTAAACTGGTATTACTCTATCAGGGACAATTCGCCTTCATCGGAATTTTCACCGCACTTTTCTTCGTCAACACAATCTATCAGGGACTACAGGGCACGATTCAATATCACCGCATTCAAGAGCGAAAAATGCGACGGGTACGCGCCTAACTTCAAAGCTTTCGTTATTGCGTTCCGCTGCGCCTAATCGCTACAATCCCTGCATGGTGATTTCAAATTCTGTTCTCAAGTTATGCCAGACAATTCTCACTGCCGGAGGGCGTGCGTTCCTCGTTGGCGGCTGGGTGCGTGATCATCTACGGGGCGAAGATAATATTGATTACGACCTGGAAGTTTACGGCCTCGAACCGGTAAATTTACGTGCTTTGCTGGAAGCAGCGGGAACTGTTAATGCCGTCGGCGAATCCTTCACAGTTTACAAACTCAAACTCGACGAGACGTTGACGATAGACGTTTCGATGCCGCGCCGTGAATCCAAAATCGGTCGCGGGCATCGCGCCTTTGAGGTCACGGGCGATCCGGCGATGACATACGAAGAAGCCACGCGACGGCGTGATTTCACGATCAACGCGATTATGTATGACCCGCTCACCACTGAATTTATTGATCCTTTCAATGGGCGCGAAGACATCAAACGCCGCGTCATTCGTGCGGTTGCCGCCGATACTTTTATCGAAGACAGTTTACGCGTGTTGCGAGCGATGCAATTTGCTTCACGGTTTGAATATGAAATTGATCCCGCTACTGTCGCGCTTTGTCGCGGCATTGATTTAAGCGATTTACCAGCCGAAAGAATTTGGGCCGAAGTCGAAAAATGGCTCCTGCAATCGCGCCAGCCTGCACGCGGTTTTTGGGCAGCGCGTCAGCTTGGCATTGTGGAAAAGCTCTGGCCGGAAATGCACGCGCTGATTGATTGCCCGCAGGAACCCGAATGGCATCCTGAAGGCGATGTCTGGATTCATTCCGGCCTGGTCATTGATGAAGCTCGTAAATTAATTGACGATTTGCCACATGCTAAAAAATTAGCCGTCATGCTCGGTGCGTTGTGTCACGATTTTGGCAAGCCAGCGACGACAAAAATTGAAGGCGGTCGCATTCGCTCATTAGGTCACGAAGAGGCTGGCATCAAACCAACCGAAGATTTCCTGACGCGTTTGAATCTGTGGACGATTGACGGTTACGATGTGCGCAAACAGGTAATCGCATTGGTCGCGGATCATCTGGCTCCGGCGCATTTTTACAAATCGCATGAAAAAGGCGAGCAGGTTTCTGATGGCGCTTTTCGTCGTCTGGCGCAACGCGTCGAACCCGATTTGCTCTATCGTGTAGCGCGGGCCGATTGCCTCGGTCGGACGGGAAATTTTGCGCCTGATGCAATGGAATGGTTCATCGCCAAAGTACATGATTTAGCCATCGCCGAAAAACCACCGGGGCCAATTTTATTAGGCAGGCACGTCCTGGCATTAGGCATCAAGCCTGGCCCACGCGTCGGCAAAATTACGAAGGCAGTTTTTGAATTGCAGTTGGATGGAAAAGTGGCAACGCTGGAGGAAGCGATTGCGGCGGCAGAGAAAATAATTGGGTAAATTGGGGAGCGCACACGCTCCCCAATTTTATTTTGGCTCCGTCGGAAAGCCTGCGTTTTCCCACGCGTGCCATCCACCTAATAGTGCTTTCACATTTTTGAATCCGGCTCTTTTCAACGTCCGCGCCACACTGGCGCTGGTAGCTTCGTCCGGTCAGGAGCAGTACGCAATAATTTCCTGCGTTTTTTTCCACTCCGTCATTGTCTTGTCCACGTCTTCAAAAGCGACTCGAACCGAGCCTTTGATTTTTGTCGTGCCAGTTTTCCAGCCTTCAATTGACCGCACATCAAGAATCAGAATGTTTGCGCTGGCATCCATTTTCGCTTTGAGTTGCTGAATGGTGATGCGGTCATCCGGCACATCAGGATCGCCTTCGATCACGGGATTGGCGGAGACCACGCGATCATCTTTTTTTGTCGTCTGCGCGGTCGCGGTCTTTGCCGTCCGCTTCTTTTTTGATTTTGTTTGTGCCACAGCCGGCAGCGTCAAAGCGCACGCCAGCAGCAACATCAAACCCACAGAAATTCGTTTCATATTTTTTTCCTCAATTAAGGTGTGGCGTAAACTTTCCAGTTTGCGGTGTTTGCTAAATTGTAATCTCACGAGAAAAATTGTGCTTATCCTGGCAAGTATCTTCTGCTTTACACGCAAACTGGAAGTTCGCGCTACTGTTTTTCCTGTCGTCTATAGTACCGCATTAACGTCGTGGGCGGCGCATTATTACTACCAATTCTTTGCCGCCGAAAGCTGTTTCTGCTACGGTAATTGCGCAAAAAAGAAAACCTTCGTTCGCCATCAGATTCATTTCCTTTTGCATCGTCGAAGTTTTCGTTGTCGCCATTAATTTGTACTCCTCTTTTTCGCCTTCCGCCCCAAGCTCCATAATTACAACGACCTCTTTGCCGCCAAATGAAGTTTCAAACACGCTTTGCCCGCGATAGACAAAACCAGCAGCAGCGGCCTGATCCATTTCTTTTTGCATGGTGGAAGTTTTATTTGTCGCCAGCAATTTGAATTGAAAACTTGCCGTAGTTTTACCACCTTTTGGCCGGCCCATAATCACGACAGCTTCGTTACCACCATTCGCCGTTTGTCCGCCCATCGTTCCCTCAAAATGATAGCCTTCGGCTCCGGCGTCGTTCATTTCTTTTTGCATCGTCGAGGTTTTTTTCGTCGCCAGCAGCATATATTCCATTTCACCGCGCAGCGTAAAAGTCGAGGCTGTCACCTTAAATTTTTTGGACTTATCGCCTGTTCTGTTGTGGGCCTGCGCAGCCGTGCAACCAAGTAAACAAACGAGCAGCAATGCAATGTATTTCGTCATAAAATTATCCTTTGTAGAAAAAAAGGGGCAAATTAGTTTTAGGGTTCAGGAGTTAGAATTGTATACCAAACAAGAATTGGTTGGCAAAAAATGTAGAAACACGCACGCCGTAAGTGTGCCGTATTTGCCCTGCGGCGGCGGTCAGCAGGAGCTTTGACCGCAGCTACTGCCAGTGTTATGTTGCGTGTTGACAGCAGCACTGTTGAAATGTTTTGGCGCTCTCCCCCCTTCAGAAACTGACGGCTGACAGCAGGTCGTCATTGCGGTCAACCACATCCCTCGCACCGAAAGGAGAAATTGCCTTATGACACGTCTTCCCTTTGCTACCTGGTTTGGTCATCTGCTGACCACCCGTACCCCGCTTCCGATGACGGCTCGGCCCCGCGGCTTAGTCCTCCACATCAGCGATGGTATCCTGGACAAAAATAAGCGGCAACAGATTCCTAATCTGGGCGGGCTGGCCGCCACGTTTAATGCCACGAATTTTCCCGCACATTTTGGCATTGATGCACAGGGTCAGATTGGACAATATATTGATCTCAACAAACAGGATCGGGCGACCGAACGAGGGTCGGACTGGTTCAGCGTCGAGTGTTGTGCGTTTCGCGGCAATGCGCTGACCGATTCCCAACTGACAGCGGCGGGGTTTCTGTTTGCTCTGTTGCGGGAAACGTATAAAACCTTCGATTTACAACTCGCCAATGCGGTGACAGAAAACGGACTGGCCTATCATTCGTTATTTCTGCTGGCGAGTGAACGCGGCGATCCCAAAAAACACTGGGGCTGTCCGGGGCCTGTCGTGATCGGGCAACGCGCCACGATCCTTACGCGTGCGCAGAGTATTTTCGGGTAAGCCGTGTTTCCGCGTCATCTTCATTCCTTTGGCATTGAATTACGACCGTAGATCGAACGGCTCGCCCGATCAGTCTTGTCAATCACGGGCGAGCCGTCCGTGCTACGAATCACTTGAATTCTTAATTCAATGCCATTGACCAAATGTGTTCATTGCCCGTGCGCGCAATGCCTTGCCTGGCCCCGGTCCTTCAGACCAGTTTCCCTAACCTGCTGTTCTTTCGTGATGTAATTGTTGCCGTAACTGTTCCCCGGCAAAGCCTCATCAGCCAGCAAAACCTCTCCCATTAACAGCAACTACGTGCCACTGGAAACCATTTCACTGACTTGTCGGCGGTCGCAATCCCCATCAAATGGGTCTCTTACCTCAACTAGAAGCGGAATGCTTACTACGCACCTTGAAAATATAGTCGCAATCCCCATCAAATGGGTTTCTTACCTCAGAAAATTTCCTTTATAAAGCTGCGCCTGCGACAGTTGCGCGATTTACGGAGGTACTCAACGCCAGTGACTATCAATCATCCACAGCAGGTCAATATCGTGGCGGATGGCGGGCAGCAAATCAACGCGGTGAAGGCGGATAGTAGCGAACGTTACAGGTCAACTCTTGCTTAATAATTTTCTGGAAACAATTCGTTAAGGTCAGTAATCAGGCTCTGGATATGATTCAGGCTAATGTCAGTATCAGTTTTCCTGGCGTGTTGCCGAATCCGAAGAATGCCTGTTGACGCTTCTGACAAAAATAATTCGCCCACAATTTTCCGGGCCTCCCGCATTACAGATGCGGTGGCAAATTGATCACGCAGCCGCACCGCCTGCTCCCATTCTGCTTCGGTGAACATGGCGATGACGCGATAAATATCAAAGGCGTGGTAAGCGCCATAATCTTTTCGCTCATCTGCCAGGCGATCACGCAACGCAAATAATTTCAGCACCAAATAGGTAAACGGATGAAGGAGGAATATTTCTATCGGTTTGGCTTTATCAGCAAGATTGAATGAGAGAAGCTCCTCTTCCAAGGTGATTGCCTCTTCAGTAAGAAATCCATGAATATTGGTTGCACCTTTCGGACGGATGCGCGGCTTCTTGATTTGTACCAGTTTCTTTTGTGCTGCTGGCACAGGCGCAGCCAGCAAATCAATCTTTACTTTCAAATGTCCCAGCGGAACCTCAAACTGAAAATAATGGGCAACAGGCACAAATCCCAACTCCGCTAAAACATCTCTGATCGTTTCGCTTTTTGTGACATCCGTAATAATTTCGGTACTGAGGAAAATATCTATGTCATTGGTCGAACGATCTTCGGGGAAGTCAGGGAATCTTGTCCGCAAATCATTTTGCCGCAGGTACTCGCCCTTTAAAATTAACCCATAGCCGCCGCCGACAATCAGCTTTATGTCATCCTGTTGTAAGCGCTGTGCAAGGCGCATCAATTGCTCGCGCATTGGATCAAGCATCATATTCCTCATGCATCAGTATCTGAACTTCAACAATCCTGCGGCGATTTTTTCCGCCGTGTCCTGCTCGCGTTTTCCTCCGCTCGCTAATTCCAGATAAACCTGCAAGGGTGAAATGTAATACACGCCTTCGTCAGGTTCGCGGCGACGATCAAAATAAATTGTCGGCTCTCTGGTTTCAATCAATTCCAGATTGGCAAAACGATCTGTCTGGCGCAACTCAATCCCTGTTAACAGCTTGTTTATATCCTCAGCATACACCCTCGTGATGGCATTGCCTGACGGCATTACCGCATAGCGATTGGTTTCGTCCATTGCCCAAAGAATGCCTTTTTTCTTAGCATTTTCTACCATCTTCGCGCACGCTTCGGGCAGGTCTGCGACTTTGCCAAGTCTGGTTTGTGTTATTGCCGGACGCCGATAGTTGGTGCGCAGATTTTTCAGCAGTCCGTTGCCATCCAGCAATCGAATTCCTTCGTCCGTTCTTGCAATTAGTAATTCCTCTCCCAACGTCTTTAAGACTTTTGAGACTGTCGCCAGGGTTGTAGTCCCGCTGCGCTCCGTGATTGCCTGCCAAACCTCATTGACGCTGGCATATTCCGGTTTGGCAAAAAAGACGCACGGGACGATGGAGCTAACACCGCGAAACACATTTTTGATCAGTGCATTGGAAGGGAATTTATTGGCTGCGCCTGAACGATAAACGAAGATTTTTCCGGGGACAATCACAACTCCATTGCCCGATAAATCCAGCCCGCTGATTTGTTCGGCGATTAAGAGTTCCAACCGCTCCTCACTCAGATATGGTGCAATCAACAACGGGTAGTACCGCGTAGATTTGTTGCTCGCCTGTGCAACGGAAACGTATTTTTTTACTTGATGAATCGCCTGCTCAATCAGCTTTGGGCTTGCCTGCCCTGCGATTTCGGCGATGAGCAAATATGGCTTATTTTCCCAGCAAATTTCTATCACCGCATCGGGTCTGTATTTTCGTTTGGCGTCGGCTGATTGAAAGGTGGGAGGCTTTTTCCAGCTTGTGATGTTCAGTGGCGGAAAGGTTATTTTCCTTGCCAGTTCGGTAATTTGTTGTTCGCGTAATCTTTGCATAACTTTCCTATCTTAGGCTATTTTCTTAAATAAGAAAATATACATTTTCAGGAAAATCATATTTCAATTCAGGCAGTTCTTCACGAAGTATTCGCAATCCCCATCAAATGGGTCTCTTACCTCAACGGGACTCATGGGAGTATCGAAAGTGTCGGGCCGGAATCGTCGCAATCCCCATCAAATGGGTCTCTTACCTCAACACTCGTTGGTTTGTGGGGATATAAAACAACCCCATACTTAGTCGCAATCCCCATCAAATGGGTCTCTTACCTCAACTAAATTTTTAGGAGATTTTAGAATCTCCTCTCATGGTCGCAATCCCCATCAAATGGGTCTCTTACCTCAACTCGTTCGACGGGCAACCAGTTTAAATCGGTTGTGGAGTCGCAATCCCCATCAAATGGGTCTCTTACCTCAACGTCATTGCCCGAAACATATATGTGTATAGGCAGAAGTCGCAATCCCCATCTCAGCGGGTCTTCTGTCTCAACAAAAAATTGGAAAGACAGCTTTTACGCCATTAAAGAGTCGCAATCCCCATCTCAGCGGGTCTTCTGTCTCAACATAGATTCCCATGTTGACGAAAAAGCATTACAAAAGTCGCAATCCCCATCAAATGGGTCTTCAAAAATCTCGAATCATTTCCAGTGCCACATACAAATCACCATCAGCCGGATGATGTCTTTCCAAATCCTTCCGATATTCCATCAACCAGATATTATGCACAGCATACCGCAAATTCGCCGCCAGCAATGGCAACGCGTGAAAAGGTAAATCGGTGAACAGGTGAATGGTTTCCAAATCATTTTCACGTTTCAGCCGCAGCAGTAACGCGACAAGATCGGCGGCAAAATCCATTACCTCTTTTGATTCGTTGTAAATTCCGGTGGGAACCCACGCGACAGGCAATTTTTCAGGTTGTGCCGCCTGATATTTCAGCACGTCCAGCAGCCGAGGTTCTTTGGCTACCACCAAAGCCATAGCGTGGTGCGGTGTGCCTGCAATAATTGGTTCAAGGCGCGGATGCGGCGCATTGCAATGACGATTTCCGCCAGTCAATAATTCGCGTCGTTCCTGTTTTTCGTTCTCGAAGATGACCCGATCACGGCTGTTGTAACAGAACAAATTGGCGCTGGTCGTCCGATCCCATGTGTGTCCAATCAGGAACGGGAACGCCAGTTGCGAATGACCATACAAATAAATTCGTTTCGCCCTTTCCCTGAGCGTCCCGCAGGCATTGCCTAACGCGTGTTGCACAGCCCTGGAAAAATCCAGCCAGTCGTCGCCGTAAATCGTTTCGTTGGCCGTTCTGGCAGACAACGAAGTCCGAAAGACCAGCGTTGGCACATGCGGCGCATTGTCGGGTAATGCGACGGTGTCGCCCGTCCGCGCTCCCGCGCCGCGTTGATCCAGATAAATTGCAATTTTATCTGCGCCGCGAAAATCCAGTCGCTGGTAAATGCTGCGGGCTAATTTATCAGCAATGCGTTTGGCGGCAACTGCCATGTCTTCGGCGGGAGCAACCATATCGCCAATGATTTTGGCATGTTTGTTATCATCGCTGAGCCAGCCCGGGTTGATTGGGTCGCAGGATTTAATCAAGGTCACAGGATCGCCCAAATACACCGGAAAGATTTCGACCTGCGCAGCTTCCTTTTGTTTTTTTAGCGCGGTGCGCAATTCTTCCATCACCCAATCGGAAGCAATGGCTTCCGGCGAAAGAAAGATGGTCAGCGTCGCCTGTTTACGCACGGCTGCACTGAGCGCTGTATCCAGATCAGTGCCTACGCCCAATTCATTGATGTCTAACCACGCGGCAATGCCGAGGCGACCTAATTCGTGCGCGACCATTTGAACCAATGGTTTGTTGTGGGCGCTGTGCGAGAGAAATGTCGAAGCCAGAATCATTTGCTTATCCTCGTGCGGTAAATTCCATTTTGACCCAGCCGAGCGGGCCATCGGCGCATCGTTCATCGCGCATTGCCAGTTTGCGGGATTTAGGGAATTCAAAATTCGTGTGTCTGGGGGCAAGGTTAAAATTGTGGCGCAAGTCGGCAAATTGATGAGCCTTAAGTTTTTGTTCGAGCAGCATGCCAATTGTCAGCTTGTGCCAGCCGGAACCGTGTCCGAGAGAGAAATAGCAAGTATTTTCCGGCACTTTCTCAAGGTCTTCCAGCCTGGACTCATAAAACATCAGCGCGTCTTCGATGTCGAAATTGCGGTCATTCTGGGGCAGATGATTGAAGTAATCTAATTCCCAGTTACAAATGTCCCACGCAAAATCGTTGACGGCTTCACAAAGCGTTGGGATGGAAAAAGCTTTCTGATCTGGTCGCCATCCGATCAATTTATCGGCTTTGGAATCGTGCTGCAACATTTCATCAAATGACACCTGCCCGTGAAATTCCTGGTCAGTATCAATGGCTTCGCAAAACGTCCAATAGTTTTTATATTGCGCCTGGGCTTCATCTTTTTCACGCGGCGTTTGGCGAGCCTGCACTCCGGCGCTCAGCACACGCTCACCCAATAAAATCAGCGTGTCGGCGGCGCGGCGCGGCTCAGTATCGGCAATTTGCAGCAGGCGGAATAAATCATAATTGGCCTCTTTGCGCTGTTCGGATGGCTGGAAAATTTTTGTCATCAAGACCTGTTCGGCGCGGCTTTGGCTCTCGCCTCTGACAATCAGGTTAGACACTTGATCCAGAATTGGTTTCCCTTTGGCCTGCTGATATGCCCACGCGGTTTTGAACGCACCTTTCAGCGATGAACCCGGAATGTACGCACGAAAATCCGGCGTCTTTGTCGCCAGTTTCACGCGGCCCTGTTCGCGTTCAATTTCTCGTTGTAATTGTCGTAAGGGATCAAAACTTTTGCCGTTATTGCCGCCCGTGTAAAGTACATTTTTAATGGCGTAACGCCAGACCGCCGGGTCATCCAGAAAACGAGCATCAAGGAGTTTTGTTAAGGTAGTCCGTGTTAAATCACCAGACGAGATTTGTACAAGGCGTTGTTGAAATTGCTCAGCGGCTTGTGGATATTTCGTGAATAATTTATCTATATCCGGCACGATCAATGCTTTATTGAGGTGATATTCCAACGGCGCAATTTCTTCGCCTGTCCCGATGTGAACAGGAGCCAGCGTATTGAGTTTATAATTCCAGACCTGAAAGCGTTTTTGTGACATGAGTTACTCCTAAGCTGCCAAACCAACTGTGAGGGCGATGCCATTGATACGGGGTTCATAATCCAACGCGACACGTGCTGCTTTGTCGGTAAACAGCGAACCATAAACCTTGCGCTCACCGTCATGCGGAAAGGTCGAACCTTCACCCAACATGATTAACGTGGGCTTCCAGACCTGTACCACTTCGTTGGAATAGGCGCTTTCAAGGAACCCTTTACGCCGTTCAAGGCGTGCATACATTTGGGTTTGTATGGTTTCAAAGTGTGCTAAATCCTGCTGGTTCGGATGCAATAACGAAAGCGTCATCAATCGTTGTCCCTGTTGATTGCCGACAATGTCATCAGTGTCTGCAATTTCAATGTCGCAATGTCCCTGCCCGACACTGAAATTGCCGCCAAAGCCTTTGTCAGCCAAAAATCGCAACGCCGCTGCCAGCATTTCTTTTGTGCTGGCATCCTGCGTCCGCACGACAAAATAGAACCCTGTGCGGACATTACTTTTGGTATTAATTCTTCCGGTGGTGATGGGTTGATAAAACAGGTTACTGTCCGTTGCCATGGTCAACCGATTAATCGCATTTCGCGCAATTTCAGATTCCACCGCAAAGCTGGGCAAAGCCTGGGCTGTAACAAATTCAGCCTTTGTCATGATTGCTCCGGCATGAAGACAGAAATTGCTTTGCGCCATTTTTAACAGGTCGGTCAGAATTTGCGCTTCTGTTAATGTGCCATTGGCGATCTGCTCAAAAACCGAACGTGACAGCAACGACGCTCGACGAAACAGTTTGTAAAGCTGATAGGCCGTTTGTCCCTTGACCAGCCCGCCAAAATCCGGAGCCAGCAACGGACGCGGCACAAACAGAATTTTCGGAGCCGGATTGGTAGTCGTATTTTCCAAATAAGGAAACAACGAACTCAGGGAAAAAGGAACGCGTTCATCCGCAAATCCAGCGAGCAATTCGACCAGCGTCGCTTCATCGTAGAGCCAGCGAATCGCCCAGCAAATTGCTCCAAATAAAGTGTCTGAACGCGGCGCAGCTTTGGCGAACGGAGCGCGTGGCAATAAATACACAATCATTTGAGCTGCTCCTTGATTGACTCAATTAATTGAGTAACGTTTGTGTTACTCAATAGTAAAAATTTATCCAGCGCTTCTTCGACTGCTGGCTGCTTATTTTTTTGAGTATCCGATTTATAGTCAGCCACTGTTCGAACGAGTGGAGTACCTAAACGAAAACGCACTTGCCCTGAACCGCGCGAAACACTGCCGCCTAATGCAGAATCTTCGACCAGGCGCAAAGCGAAAAATACCTTGTCGAGTAAATCTATATCACTAACAGTCAATCCATCTACTTCATAAACAGCATAGACGATTTCAAAATCGAAGAAGGAACCAGCGGGTACACGTTCCATGTTGCGTGGGCCAAAAGGTGGTTTTGATGTAATCCGATTCAACGAGACTTCGGTTTTGATTTCTACTTTTGGCAGGCCTTGCGTAGCTTCTAAATTCTCCATCATTACGTGAGTTGCATGGTCAGGATGTGCATCACGTACAATCAAGCGTGACGGG
Organism: Blastocatellia bacterium; assembly: GCA_043719385.1. GTDB lineage: Bacteria > Acidobacteriota > Blastocatellia > RBC074 > RBC074 > JAFDVL01. The sequence goes on from JAYSTY010000035.1 coordinate 25,485, forward strand.
CCGGCTTTACGTTTTGCTTCCGCTGGTGCACCAAAAATACGAGTAATCGCATCGTCATTATCTTCTTCAGCATAATAGACATCACCATCTATAGTGACTTTCCCTTCTGCCCATTCCATCATTGAACGCATCTTGCCTTTCAATGATGAGCCTGGAATATATGGAAACCCGTCACGTGCATTGCGGATTACCGTATTATCAACTCCGCCTATTTCATAACTTGTTCCTAAACCACCAATATGTAGCCCAGTAACACACTCAATTTTTCCGTGAATTGTAATTGTAGCTCGAAACTGATTCATGATTGTTTTCCCCCCTTGTTTTTCTTAGCTTCAGTGTGGAAATAAAAATAAGCGTAAAAAGATTCAAAGAAGGTAGAAAATTTCTGCAAAGCTTTTTCATCACTACTTTTGATAATTTTCTCAATCGAAAGATCAAATAATTCTTTAAAATCTTCGCTGATGATGTCTCGTGCCTTCGCATAGGTAACTTGTGCTTGTAATAAACGAAGCTTTACCTTGACGGCTTCTGGTGAACTCTTTTCTGAGTCTGCGCTGGCTTTTGTCTTTTTCACAAGATCAAAGAATTTTCTGACCTGTGTTCTTGAATTCTCCTTGGTTCCCTCACGACTATTAGCAAAATATAGCCCTAGCTTGTCATTGAGTTTCAATACCTCATCAGCAGTAAAATTTTCACTACTGATAAGCGTCTTGAACTTACTAAAAACATTAATAGCATTTTCATTCATACGAATTCCTTTCTTGTACTGTTAGGATTTGGGGCCATCTGGCAACTGAGTTTTTTGATTGGTTCGATCACGCGTCTTTAGCAATACGTACCCAGTAATAATTGAAAGATAATCTTTGTGTTTTGGGATCTGTTCCTGTAATTCGATTCGCAGCAAATCATCTTTAACATTCCGCAACAACGAATACAGAAATTTTGACATCCAGAGGACGTTGTTGCATAAATGCCGAGTCCTTGCCGGAAAGAGTTTCTTTCATCCGGCGACCTTGTAACTGTCGGGCATGCCGAGGTGGGTCATCCGAT
>JAYSTY010000341.1:0-15887 GCA_043719385.1 Blastocatellia bacterium
ATGATCAGGTGGCGGCAGCATTAGCACTCTCAGGACAGCGTGACGAAGCCCAAAAAACGCTCGCTTATCTCAAAGCCGAAGAGAAAAAATCGTATGCTCCGCCATTCAATCGCGCTCGCGTTTGTATTGCATTAGGCGATAAGAACAAGCTCTGGCATACCTGCTAAAAGCGCATGAAGAACATGCTGGCGACATGAAATTTATTAAAGTTGATCCGCGCTTTGAGAGTCTCCCAAACGAATCGGAGTTTCAGGAAATCTTACGCGGCAGGAATCTTATTCCCTGAGTCAAACGCCCGGGTATTTACTTATTCGATATTTTCGATGCTCAACTCAGCCGCTGGCTGGCGCCGCTTGAGTAACATTTTCACTACACAAATCACAATGATCGCAGCCGCGATGCCAAGTCCGATTTTGCCTCCGTTGTGCTTCAGAATTTCGGTCGCTTGTTCGCCATAACGGATGGCTAAATATCCTTCCAGAATAAAGCGAAAGCCGCGTCCTAAAATCATTGCCAGGACAAAACGCCAGAGCTTCATTTTGAAAGCTCCGGCGGACAAAACGAAAACTTTGAAGGGAAACGGTGGCGGCATTACGGCGGCGACCAGCATGGCCCAAATATCATATTGATCCAGCGCTCGTTGCACTTTGGCGCGTTTCTCCGGGCTGAATTTTCGTAGCACGGCCTCCCCGCCCCGGAGTCCGACAAAATACAGCAGCAGCGAACCGATTGTTGAACCAGCCATCGCCGCAAAAACATACAGCGGCATCAACGCGGGTTTGTAAATCGAGAGCGAAATGACTACGACATCGGGGCCGCCGGGCATCGGGATAAATGCCGCGTCCATCAGGGCAATTAAAAAAATTCCCAGCGCACCAAACCCGATCAGGGCGGCTTTCAAATTCTTGAACCAATCCATAATTCCAGTTAAAAAAATAACCATGAGTTGAATACCTAAGTTCTAAAACAGAATTATTCTGTCATTGAAACTGCGGTCTTATCCTTTAATGACCGACTACGAATAAATAAAATTAAGCCGCGCAGCAAAAAAATCAGCACGAGCAGGGCCAAAGTCCCGCCTAATACTTCGGCGAAATGATCCTTCAGCCACTCGATTGATTGCAAGACCTGCTCGCGCATAAACCAGGCAGCAATGCCCCAGAAATAATAACGAATCATCCGCGCAACCATAATCGTCAGGATAAATCGGCGCAGCGGATAACCGAGTGCGCCTGCCGTCGCGACAAAAACTTTGAAGGGCAAAGGCGGCGGCAACAAGGCGGGAATCGCCAGCGCCAGCAACCCCCAACGACTATACAAAGCTTCGACCCGGGCGAGCAATTTTGGATGAAAACGGTTAGTAATGAACTGCCGCCCCTGACGCGCAATACGATATAAAATCAGGCATCCAAGCACCGAACCAAACGCCGGAATCAAGGGAAAGTAATAAACTTCATTGGGATTGTGAGCAATGCGGGTAACGGTGATGATGTCATTGACTTCCGGCAAAGAAAGCAGCGACGAATCAGCAATCGCAATTAAAAGCATCATTGGTGTAGCCCAGTAAACAGGCATTATCATTACCTGGCTGGCGATGCTACTAAACCACTCTGAAATCAAGCCGAAGAATTTGACCACGTACACTGGGTTACAACCTTTTGACGAAACATTTGCCGGGAAGCTCTCTGATTCTATCTTTCATTGCCAGGCCAAGCAATGCACCCATCAATTCCGGCGAAGACATGCCGCTGGAAATCAACAATTCGTCAATGTGCGAGGCGACATCGGCGGCGAGTAAGCCCAGCACTTTTTGCTCACCCGGACTCAACGCTACGGCTTCAAAAGTAGCTTGCGCGGGTGAAGCATTTTTATCTTTTTTATCGGGACGACTAACACCCAGCAGCGCTTCTCTGATCGGCAGGGGAAACTCTTCGATCACATCACGCGCCTGTTGGACTAATTTCGCTCCGTCTTTAATGAGGAAATTTGGGCCGAAGGAAGTTTGCGAAGTGATATTGCCCGGCACGGCAAAAACTTCGCGGCCCTGCTCATTCGCCAACCGCGCCGTAATCAGAGAACCACTGTGTTCAGCAGCTTCAATAATCAGCACGCCGTAACATAAGCCGCTGATAACACGATTGCGATACGGAAAATTTTGCGCGAGCGGCGGCGTGCCAAGTGGGAATTCAGAAACTACTGCACCATTGGCGGCGAGTTCATCCGCCAGTTTGTTGTGTTCTTTCGGATAATTGACATCGAGGCCAGTGCCAATGACTCCCACCGTTTTGCCGCCAGCTTCGAGCGCACCGCGATGCGCTGCGCCGTCAATTCCCCGCGCCAAACCAGAAATTATTGTCACGCCCTGCGCAGCCAGCTCACGCGAAAGAAAATTTGCCGCATTGATGCCATAAGTCGAACAGCGACGTGACCCCACAACGGCAATTGCCGGACGCAACAAAGCAGCTTCGAGATCGCCTTTTACATAAAGCGCAATCGGCGGATCGTAAATCTCGCGGAGTAATTGTGGATAGGCTTCGTCAGCAAGCGTAATCACCTGAGCGCCGAGCGCTTCAAGCTTTTCGATCTCAATCTGAGCTTTTTCCAGAATTTCCGTATTGTGTAATTGTTCTATGGTTGGCGGTTTCAGCCCTTCGCCCAGCAAAGCTCCGCGTGAGGCAGCAAAAATGTTCGCTGGCGAACCAAACCGATCAAGTAACATATTGGCAGTACGCGGGCCAATACCGCGAATCATGTTCAAGCCAATCCAATCAGCTAAATCAACTCGCATATATTTTGGGTCATTAGTATGTATGGCTAAAGCAGAGAGGCAAATTCTCAAACAGAGTAATCTGACCGAGGCCTGGTTGTTAATTCTAATCAATTTGAAGCGCGTTTTATCAACGTGACACAATAGCAGTAACTATGTCAAAAAGGCATCAGATTATCGTTCAAACCAAAGCCCGTCGTCAACTCTTTGAAATACAATGAGTTACAAAGACAAGTTTTAATTTTCTCTAACACATAATATAAAACACTTCCATCTCATAATTATATTTCTTTTACTTACAACAAGTTAGATATTTTTTAAATATTTTAACTTGCTTTAACGCAACTTGACCGTTAGACTGCGCTTGCTTTTTCGGTAGTAGTTTCATTGGTTACGATGAAAGTTATGAGGAAGCTAACGGGGCAGATTCCTATAACTTTCATCGTTTTTTTTAAAAGCATAGCGTTCGGTCGAAAAATCTCCTAAATCCCTGCTAATAAAATAATTTTCTGTGTTGTGATAGCGCCTGGTAAAATAATTACTTAATTCTTTTACGCTAAACTCTAATTTTCGTGGGTGGATTGAAGAAATGAAAAGGTGATGTTGAAAAGGAATGCGAAGTTGGAGGGTAGAAATTAAAGAAGGGGAAGATTGCTCACTGGGTACAACCAACCCCTTCACGCCAAAGAGCTAGTTAAGAGGCATTTACAGCAATCTACCGGCAATGGATGACTGCGCCTGCTAACACCAACAGATCGTGCTGGCACTGTAAACATATTCGCAATCCCCTAATCCTTCCGAGAAATTATCAAATCTTTTTAAAAAAAGTTTTGCGGGGCAAAAGTTCAGCCATCACATTAACTTTTCGACTCAGCCGCGATTAATCAAACTTGCCACGTATCCTGCGCCAAAACCATTATCAATATTGACTACGGTCACATTTGAAGAGCAGGAATTCAGCATTCCAAGCAAAGCCGCAACTCCGCCAAAACTTGCGCCGTAACCGATACTCGTCGGCACGGCAATGACAGGAACGCTGACCAAACCGCCAACCACCGAAGGCAAAGCGCCCTCCATTCCCGCGACACAAACGATAACTCTGGCAGATTGCAACGTTTCACGCCGGCTGAGGAGGCGATGAATTCCGGCGACTCCGACATCAAATAATTTTAATAAACGGTTGCCCATCGCTTCTGCCGTCAAAGCCGCTTCTTCTGCAACTGGAATATCCGAAGTTCCCGCCGTGACAATCGCAATCGTTCCCTTCCCGTGTTCCGTCCGATCACGAATCACAGAAATTGCTCGGCAGGATTCGTGAAAGACCGCTTCGGGATTAATTTTCTGCACTAATTCAAAAGCCTGAAGATTTGTTCGCGTCACCAGCACATTTCCTGCCCGCGCTAATAACCGTTCCGCGATTCCCGCAATTTGTTCAGGAGTTTTGCCGTGACCAAAAATCACTTCGGGGAAGCCCTGTCGAATCGCACGATGATGATCTACGTTCGCGTAGCCGAGATTTTCATACGGCAAATCTTTCAGCTTTGCGATGACTTCTTCAACGTTTGTTTCGCCTGTTTGAAAGCGCAACAGTAATTCTTTCAAGTTTTGATGATCCATACTTTCGTGACATAATCGCCATTTTACAGGCTTATAGTTGTTTCTGGGCCGCGAGCGGTACTGAAATAGGAACAATAACATGAAATCAATCACAGTCGGCATCACAGGAGCAAGCGGTTCAATTTACGCGCAAAAACTTTTGCAGCGCTTGAATGAATGCCCCGATGTTCGGCAGATTGATCTTGTCATCACCAAAGCCGGAGTCCGCGTCGTCGGCGAAGAGCTGAACATTAATGTCGCAGGCACTGAGCCGCGTGTTGTCCGTGATTTAATCGGCATTGATTCTGAAAAAATCATCATTCATCCTGCCGCAGATATTGGCGCTTCGATTGCCAGCGGTTCTTATCTTTCCGACGCGATGGTGATTGTGCCGTGCAGCATGAGTTCGCTGGCGTGCATTGCTACAGGGATTGCGCGTGACCTCGTACATCGTGCCGCAGACGTGATGATGAAAGAACATCGCCCTTTAATCATCGTGCCGCGTGAAACTCCACTGCATTCCATTCATCTGGAAAACATGTTGAAGCTCTCAAATATGGGAGTTCGCATTATTCCGGCAATGCCCGGATTTTATCATTTTCCAAAAACGATTGATGATTTAGTAGATCATTTTGTTTATCGTCTGCTGGATCATTTAGGGGTCGCGCACGACCAAAAAACCAGATGGGAAGGGAGTAAAGCGACTGGGCGACGGGGCGACTGGGCGACTTGAATAATAAATCGCCCATTCGCCGTTTCTCCCAATCACCGTTTCGCAAATTATGTTCAAGAGCTTAAAAATTACCCTCGAAATGATTAAGATCGAACATACGTTGTTCGCGCTTCCCTTCGCATTTCTAGGCGCAGTCCTCGCTGCTCGCGGTATCCCTTCTGCGTGGCAAATTCTCTGGATTGTCGTCGCTATGATCGGAGCGCGTTCAGCGGCGATGGCGTTCAATCGGTTGGCAGATAAAAATATTGATGCTGCAAATCCGAGGACGGCGACGCGCGCGATTCCAGCGGGTTTGCTCAGCACAAATTTTGTCGCGTTATTCACCGTCGCTTCATCAGCAATATTTTTTCTTGCCGCGTTTGAGTTGAATCGTTTGACGCTTTTGTTGTCACCAATCGCGTTAGCTTCGGTGCTTTTATATTCCTATACCAAACGTTTCACCAGCCTTTCGCATTTAGTTTTAGGCTGGTGTTTGAGTATCGCGCCAACCGGAGCGTGGATCGCCGTGCGCGGCGCAATTGATTCGCCAGTACCATTATTATTAAGCCTTGCCGTAATGTTGTGGACGGCGGGCTTTGACATCATTTACGCTTGTCAGGATTTTGAATTCGACGTGAAAGCTGGATTAAATTCGATTCCGCAAAAATTCGGCATCGCCAACGCACTCCGGGTAGCGCGAATTTTACATCTGGGAATGTTTGCCGCCTTATTGACAGTTTATGTTTTGACGGGATTGCATTGGATTGGATTACTTGGAATTTTTGCTACGGCGACGCTGCTTATTTATCAGCACAGTATTATCAAAGCTAACGATCTTTCACGCCTGAATGCAGCATTTTTTACGACCAATGCTTTTGTAAGTGTGATTTTATTTCTTACTGTTGCAGCGGATATTTTCTTACTCAAATGAAAAAGTTATTACTCTTACTTTTATTTCTTATCAGCCTGCCACTTAATGCACAAAAAGCATTGAAAGGCGAAGTTGACCATCAGCTTGTCAACTTTTATCCACATAAGCTTGAGTATAAAAACTTCTCGCTGCCAACTTCAGTAGAAGGCAAAGTTATCAACCTCCGCGAATTTACTAAAGATAAGAAGTTAGTCTTAATAACTTACTTTGCAGCGTGGTGCGACAACAGTAATCATGACATTGAGACTATCAAAGTGCTACTGCAAAAGTATGAAAAAAAGGGATTGGCTGTAGTCGGAATCTGTAATTATTCTGATGCCAAAGAAGTCAAAGAGTTTATCATGCAGCATCAGCCACTCTATCCTATCTGTGTTGAAAGTAATGACGGCAAAGAGCGCGAGCAGACTACACATTATATTTATCGCAAACAATGTGACGACAAGCGCAAATGGGGAACGCCTTTTTCATTGTTGATCGAAGCGAAAAATATCAAAGCGGAAGGCGAAATCTTTGCGACCGAAGTACAATCAGCGGCGGGTGAAATGGACAGGAAAGAAGCGGAGAAGGTGATTAAGAAATTATTGAAAAATTAGCCAGGAGGGACATTAACTTGTCATTAGTACCTTCCATGCGCTGGAGGCGCAGCAAGATGGTAGCCAGTGGCAAGAGCCGAAGGATCGCAGCCTCTGGTAAATTACAACATAACACCCGCACCCCGAAGGCGGTGCGCAGATTAAAAGGAAATAAATGCCGTCTACCCATACCAGCCTGCATTACCATTTGGTCTTCAGCACGAAAGACAGAGTTTCATTAATTCGTGCGGAATGGCGAAATGATCTGCATTCATACCTTGGAGGCATTGTGGAAACCCTCAAGGGAGTTCCCGTCAAAATCGGTGGAGTTGACGATCATGTACATCTCTTAATTGGATTGAAACCAACGCATTGCCTGGCTGACGTTTTACGCGAGATCAAGAAAGGATCAAGCGAGTGGGTACATAATGAATTGCAAAAGAATTTGTTTAGTTGGCAACCTGGATATGGCGCATATACGGTAAGCCCGACCAATATAAATTCGGTCGGTCGGTATATCGAAAAGCAGGAAGAACATCACCAGAGAAAGTCATTCCAAACGGAATATGTTGAAATGTTAGAGGCAGGTTGTATTGAATATGATGAACAATATTTATGGTGAAATCTTCGCGCCACTTTCAGGGCGCGGAATAATTTTCGGAGCATGCCAGAGGTGACGCTTCGCTTACCTCTGGCTACCATCTTATGATCCCTTCGGGATGGTTCACGGAAGTGAAATTATTTTCCCCATACGGAAATACTTATGAAACCTCTCTCAAAAAAAATTAATATGAACGATTTTTTTATTGATCCCAAACTCAACCCTATCGCCGAAAAAGTAAACGCCAATGAACGCCTGAGCTTCGATGATGGCGCGACGTTATTCGCTTCTAATGACCTGCATGGCGTAGGCCGTCTCGCCGACATAGTTCGTCGTCGTAAGCACGGACTGAAGACTTATTTCAACGTCAATCGGCATTTGAATCCAACGAATTTTTGTTATGCCGATTGCAAGTTCTGCGGCTTCTTCGTGAAGCATAATCAGGAAGGTGGCTACACACACAACATCGAAGAAAATCTGGCGATGGCGCGCGAAGCACAAGCGCAGGGCGCGACAGAATTGCACATCGTAGGCGGACTCAATACGCGACTTCCCTTCTCGTATTATACCGACTTACTCTCGACGTTGAAGCGCGAATTTCCCGCTCTGCACCTCAAAGCATTCACGATGGTTGAGATAGATTTCTTTGCGAATTTTTACAAAATGTCCGACGAAGAAGTCATTCAAAAATTGCACGTAGCGGGAATGGATTCGTGTCCCGGCGGCGGTGCAGAAATTTTTCATGAGCGCGTCCGCGAAAAAATCTGTTCGCACAAAACCGATGGTCAACGCTGGCTGGATTTAGCAGGCAAAGTTCATCAAGCGAACATTAAAACCAACGCGACGATGCTTTACGGCCACATCGAAAATCACGAAGACCGTGTAGACCATCTAATAAAATTGCGCGAACAGCAGGACAAATCCGGCGGCTTTCAATGCTTCATTCCGCTCGCGTTTTTTCCGGCGGGAACACAGCTTAGCTATTTGCCGGGGCCGTCAGGAATTGATAGTTTGAAAACCATTGCCGTAGCGCGTTTGCTGCTCGATAACTTCGATCATATCAAAGCATATTGGGTGATGCTCGGCAAAAAATTAGCACAGACTGCACTCCATTTCGGAGCCAATGATTTCGACGGTACTATCACCGGCGGCGGCGAATTAATGGAGTCCTACTTAGTCGAAGCCAAAGGCGAAAACGAAGCAAGCAAGCAGGAAATTATTCACCTGATTCAGGAAGCCGGATTTACCGCGATTGAGCGCGATACGGTTTACAATTCATTTAGAGAAGAAAAGGTGGTCGGTGGTCGGTGAGCGGTGGTCGGTTAAGGAAATCGTAATTGCGTACTTTTATTTTTGTTTGTAACTCAACTCTCTTCAACCGACCACCGGCAACTGACCACCGATCACCAAAAGAGGTTCATTTATGGCATTCAGTGACTTCAAAAATATTTCTCAAGTGCAAAAAGAATTTAGCATTCGCTATGAGGAAGAAAATTTTATTCAACTGGAAGAAGTTGAGATCACAGCGAGCTTCAAAGAAGAATTCGAGTTTAGCCTTGAAAATATTGACGTGTACACATCTGAAGCGGCGCGCACTGAAGCCATTATTTTCCCCATCCTCCGCGAAATTTATAAACGCTATCACGCTGAATATTCGCTCTGGATTCAAAAATCAATTACTTACAACGAGCGCCTGACGGGAACTCCAGATTATCTGATTGCGACGAAATCAGCGCTGGGAAAAACAGTGCTGGAAACTCCATTAGTAGTCATTGCCGAAGCTAAGAAAAATGATTTCGAGCAGGGCTGGGGACAGTGCCTGGCTGAATTAGTTGCAGCGCAAAAAATAAACCTTAATGAAAAATTTGCCGTATATGGAATTGTCACGGATGGAAAGCTTTGGGAATTCGGGAAGCTCGTTGAAAGTACGTTCACAAAAAATATCGAAGGTTACACCGTGGATCATCTGCCCAAACTTTTTGGTGTTTTGAATTTTATTCTTCACGCCGTTGCGACCTCAAAATAAGCTACAAATCTAAATCATGAAAAAACAAATTAAAGTTGCCCACAGCCCAGATTCTGACGATGCGTTCATGTTTTACGGACTCGCTACTGACAAAATTGACACTGGCGAACTGGAATTCACGCACGTCCTCAAAGACATTCAATCGCTTAATCAAATTGCGATGACGACGCAGGAATTTGATGTCACGGCGGTCTCGTTTCACGCTTACGCCCACATCTCTGATAATTATGCTTTGTTGCCGCACGGTGCGAGTATTGGCGACGGCTACGGCCCAATTGTCGTGGCGCGTGAACCGATTTCACCTGCGCGTTTAAAAGACCTGACAATTGCGATTCCCGGCACTTTGACCAGCGCTTTTCTCGCGTTGAAATTGTACCTATCCGATTTCAAGTACGTGGTCGTAGAATTCGATAAAATCATTGATGAAGTCAAAGCGGGCAATGTTGATGCAGGTTTGCTGATTCATGAAGGACAACTTACCTATCACGAAGACGGCCTCGACAAAATCATAGACCTCGGCGTGTGGTGGAAAAAAGAAACCGGCTTGCCGCTCCCAATGGGCGGAAATTGTATCAAGCGCGACCTTGGTCGAGAGCTGCAATTGGAAGTTTCCAAATGGCTCCATCGCAGCATTCAATATTCAATGGACAACCGCGAAGCCGCGCTCGCCTACGCGATGCAATTCGCCCGCGACATGGAAGTCGAAACCGCTGACCGCTTCGTGGCAATGTGGGTTAACAAAAGTACGCTGGGCTATACGGAAGCGGATAAAAAAGCTGTGCAGTTGTTACTTGATGAAGGATTCAAGGCAGGCGTGATCCCGAAACAGGTACAGGTTGAGTTTGTCGAGTAAAAATACTGAACGACAACCGGAGCGATGACTAAATTTTCTCCAACTACTTTCCGCCTGTCATCATCAAGCCAATTTCTTCCTGCGTCACAATTTTCGGCTCAACTTCGCCGACGATGCGGCCCTGATACATTACCAGCACGCGATCTGACAGGGATAGTACTTCTTCCAGTTCGGCGGAGACCAGCAAAATTGCCGTGCCAGCATCGCGTAATTCGACCAGCTTGCGATGAATGAATTCGATAGCGCCAATGTCTACGCCACGTGTCGGTTGCGACACAAGCAGGAGCTTCGGCTTAATATCAAATTCGCGTCCGATGATGAGCTTTTGTTGATTGCCGCCGGATAACGCTCTGGCGGGCAGGTCGGCATTCGGCGGACGCACATCAAAATCACGGATCAAACGAGCCGATTTTTCCGTCGCGGCCTGTTCATTGAGCAAGCCCAGTCCTGAAGCAATTGGCACACGGTAATGAGTGCCGAGAATTGCATTTGCCGTGAGGTTAAAATCCAGCAACAGCCCGCGCCGATGCCGATCTTCGGGAATGTGCGCGACGCCTTTTTCTTTGATTTGGCGCGCCGACAGTCCGGCGGCAAGGATTCCGTTAAGTTGAAAATTGCCCGCCAGCGCAGGTCGCAATCCCGCCAGAATTTCAATCAGTTCAGTTTGTCCGTTGCCTTCTACGCCGGCAATCCCGACGATTTCACCCGCGTGAACATTGAATGAAATCGCTGCGCTGTGGGGCAGGAGTTGCAAATTTCCCACCCGCAAAACTTCAGCTTTGGGTTGTGCCGGAGGCTTTTCGACCCGCAGCAAAACATCGCGCCCCACCATCAAACGCGCAATTTCTGCGGGGTTCGTTTCTGCGGTCACTAAATCCCCAACAACTTTTCCATCCCGCATCACGGTGATGTTGTCGGAAATTGCCAGCACTTCGTTGAGCTTGTGCGTGATGATGATAATGGTTTTGCCCTGCTCGCGCATCCCGCGCAGGATGCGGAAAAATTCTTCGACTTCGGGCGGAGTCAGAACTGCTGTCGGCTCATCCAGAATCAAAATATTCGCGCCACGAGATAAGGCTTTGACCACTTCAACACGTTGTTGTTGCCCAACGGAAAGGTCTTCGACTTTTTGCTGTAAATTGAGCTTGAACCCGAAATCATTGAGCAATTTCGTGATTTTTTTTTCCGCCGCTTTAAAATCAAGGCTTCCGCCAGATACAGGTTCAGCGCCGAGAATAATATTTTCCAGCACGGTCATCGTCGGCACGAGCATAAAATGCTGATGCACCATGCCAATGCCGAGCTTGATTGCATCGTGAGGATTACGGATGTTCTGCTTCGCTCCGTCTACAACAATTTCTCCTTCATCGGCGGTATAAAAGCCGTAAAGAATTTTCATGATCGTAGACTTACCTGCGCCGTTTTCGCCAACAATTGCGTGAATAGCATTCGCCGGAATATTAAGGCTGATGTCGTTATTAGCGATCACTGCGCCGAAGCGTTTGGTGATATTTTTTAGCTCAATAATGTTCATAAATTTTCATCGCCACATCAATCGCATTCTGATAAACACGCAGTTCTTTATAACTTGTAATCTTATCCATCGCTGCTCACCCTCATGCCGTTTTCAACAAATCCCCTCGTCGCCCCGTCTCCCATTCGCCCTTTCCCGCAGCTATTTCGCCATCGCATCTGTGACCTTAATTTTGCCAGCGATGATGTCTTTTTTAGCTTGCTCGACTTTCTCAATGATGGATTGTGGAATCAATGCTTTGTTGTACTGATCCACGGCGTATCCGACTCCTTCATTTTCCAGCCCATACACGTGGATGCCACCTTTGAATTTGCCTTCGACTTCGTCTTTGACGGCTAAGAAAACGGCGTTGTCTATGCGCTTCAACATGGAAGTCAGGATGTGTCCGGGCTTCATATAATTCTGGTTTGAATCTACGCCAATGGCGAATTTATTGGCTGCTTCCGCCGCATCAAAAACGCCTAAGCCGGAATTGCCTGCCGCCTGAAAAATCACGTCCGCTCCCTGCTCAATTTGCGAGGTCGTGAGTTCGCGTCCTTTGCTGGGATTGTTCCAGGCGCCGTCGGTGATGCCGACAAAATTTGGAATCACACGAATGCCAGGACTCGCGTAGCTGGCTCCCTCGGTATAACCCGTCAAAAATTTGTGAATCAACGGAATGTCCATCCCGCCGACAAAACCAATCGTCCGGGTTTTGCTGGTCGAAGCCGCGATCATCCCGACTAAAAATGATCCTTCGTGTTCTTTGAAAAGCAGGCTGGCAACGTTGGGGCTTTGGCACACACCATCCACAATTGCGAAATGCGTGTTCGGATAATCTTTGGCGACCTGTTCGAGGATAGGAGCCTGAGCAAACCCGACGCCGATAATCAAATTGTAGCCGTATTGCGCAAAGGCACGCATCGCCGGTTCAAGCGAAGTCGCATCGCCCGGTTCAGCATCGCGCAGGACGATGGGCAATTCGGCTTTAGCACGTTTCACACCTTCATTGGCGGCGGTATTGAAGGAACGATCATCTTTGCCGCCGATGTCGAAGACGATGCCGACTTTGATTTTATTACTGGTATCAGAGGCAGTGGATTTTGTCGTGCAGGCGGCGCACAGGCCACCGAGAATGCCGAGTGCGCAGAGGATAAGGCGAATAATTGTCATATAAATTACCACGAGTTTTAACTCGTGGAGTGATGGATATTGGATCAACAGGCTTGAGCCAAATTTCTAAAAAATCTGCTTGTTCCAATTTGCTTCAGCTAAAGCGTTAAGGAATTTTTTGCTTTATTTTTCAGATGTTTGGCTCAAGCCTTGTCTTTTGCCTGGTTGTGCCACGCACTAAAGTTGCGTGGCAATTTATAATTCAAAAAACTGTTCGAAGTAATGTTCAGATGATTTCTTTAATTAACGGTTCAAGCTGTGGCGGATTATCGCTGATTTCGTAAGCTTTGAGAATCCGCCCCGACATTTCTGCGAGTTTTGTTTTGTCGTTGAAATACGCCGTCACCAGCGGATCGCCAATATTGACAGGGTCGCCAAGCTTTGCGTTGATGTATAGACCGACTCCGTAATCAATTTCGTCGGTAAGTTTTTTACGACCACCGCCCCAATCCATCACGATGCGTCCGATTTCGTCAGTCTGAATATGCACAACGAAGCCGGATTTTTCAGCACAAATCAGGTAATTATATTTGGCGTAAGGTGTCCATTGTTCATTATCACTTCCTGCCTGTAAGCTTGGTAATACACCTTGTTCTGCTTCGCTCAACTGTGATTCTTTGGCTTCAAGTTGCTGGCGTAATAATTTCTCTAATTTATCAAAAAAGAAAAGCTCTGTTTGTCCGCCTTGTGCTGTAACGACATCCTTAAATTTTTGCAGCGCTGCGCCAGAAGTAATAGCTCTGCGAGCCTTGTTATGTGCATCCTCCAAATCATTTGTGATCCCGCCAACCAGCAACATTTGCGCAGAAAGTTCAATGCTCAACTCCGCAAAATCGCCGTCTAAATTCCCGCGCAAAACTTCAATCGCTTCCATCGTTTCGACTGCATTGCCAACCCAGCGACCGAGCGGCTGATTCATATTTGTGAGCAATGCAACCGTGCGTTTGCCCATGGCGCGGGACGCGGTCACGAGCATTTGTGCTAATTTTTTAGCATCTTCATATTCGCGCATAAACGCGCCATTGCCGAATTTTACGTCGAGGACTAAGCCGTCAATTCCTTCCGCTAATTTCTTGGACAAAATCGAAGCCACAATGAAAGGTCGAAACGGAACGGTCGCGGTCAAATCACGGAGCGCATAAAGCTTCCGATCAGCCAGCGCGATTTCTTTAGTTTGTCCAATTAAAGCTAAGCCGCATTGCTTGAGCGTCGTACGAAATTCTTCAAGAGAAAGATTCGTGCGAAAGCCGGGAATGGCTTCGAGTTTGTCGAGGGTTCCGCCGGTATGCGCGAGGGCACGCCCTGAAATCATCGGCACAATCACGCCGCAGGCTGCCGCCACCGGAGCCACGACCAGCGAAGTTTTATCACCAACACCGCCTGTCGAATGTTTGTCAACTTTGGGTCCGGGAATATCGTTGTGCGTTAAGACTTCGCCGGAATGTAGCATTTCCTGAAGTAAGGAATTGGTTTCCGCTTCGTCCATCCCGTTCAAAAATGCCGCCATCAGGAACGCTGACATTTGGTAATCAGGAATTTCATCATTCGTGTAACCGCGAATGAGAAAGGCTATTTCGTCACGCGTGAGAACGCCGTGATCGCGCTTTTTTTCAATGAGGTCTTGTGGTCGCATGAATTTCTTTAGGCGCTAAGGTTGGATTGGATTGAACCCTGCCGCCACGCTTCGGCGGTAATCCCAACTTCCTGTCCACTCGCATTAACATTGCCGCACATCAAATCACGATAGAAGCCCGTCCAGCCGTGTTCATCAGATTGGGTGTAACCGCTCCGTCCGCCGCTGTCGGCATCTCCGTCCGGCATTTGAAAACCTTTTTGCGCGAAGTGATTGCAGACGCCATGCAACCATTCGTGCAACCAGATTTCCCCGATTTTCGGGCGCGTCCAGTTTTCTCTGGGAGAATTTCCGACAGCAGCATAAGTTGCGTTATTCGACAAAGCACTGGCTCCCATCCCCAAGCCCCAGCCGCCTGATGGAATTGATTCACCCGTCGCAGGATTTTGCAGCGGCCAGAACACAAAGACCGAATCATACGTGCCAGGCGTGACAATGCGATCAAGCTCTGGTTTTGTATCCACCGGCGAAGGCCAGTAAATTTTTTCGCCCATTTCCGTCAACGAATTAATGGTGCGATCAATGTAGGTCGTATCAATCTTCACCGTGACTTCACCTTGTGAACATTCCTCAGCCAGCGCGGGAAAATGCTGCCAGGCCGCGAGCGCATCATCCACTTCTTCCTGAGTTAATTGATGCTTGAATTTTTTCTTTCGCAACCAGTTCAGAGGCAAACTGACCTCAAGCGCAGGATAAATCATCAATATTGCTTTCCATTCAACCATAGCATTTTTCTCCTGAAGGTTTTGACGTATGATTATCTTGTCTTGAATTGCTAAAACTCTCAATCCCGAAAGGTCGCTCATGAAAAAACAGTTCGCTTTATTACTCGCAATTTGTGCTCTGCTGATCGTTAACATTGTCGCATCAGCCCAGGCCACTGCCCCCGCACAAATCAAACCCACAACCGAAATGGTCGCCATGCGTGATGGCGTCAAACTTGCCACAGATATTTATTTGCCGACCGAAGGCAAAGGCCCGTGGCCAGTAATCCTGACGCGGACTCCGTATAATAAATCAACGGCGCTGGGCGCTGGCAGGCCGACTTTCTGGACGGCAAAAGGTTATGCCATCGTCGTGCAGGATTGTCGCGGACGGTTTCAGAGCGAAGGGAAATACATGCCGTTTATGGACGATCATTTTGACGGTTATGATGCCGTCGAATGGATCGCCAAACAATCCTGGTCAAATGGCAAAGTCGGGATGAGCGGCGCTTCGGCAATGGGCATCGCGGCAAATCAGGCTTCGATTATGGCGCCGCCGCATTTGACGGCGATGTTCGTGATCGTCGCCCCGGCCAGCGCTTATCAGCACGCCGTTTATACCGGTGGAATTTTTCGCCGTGAGATGAATGAAAGCTGGTTGAAAGCGCAGAAGGCGGATGACATTTTGAAGCTGACGATTGAACACGCCAAAGACGACGGCTACCTCAACATCCGCGAAGGCAAATTGTATTGGGAGAAAGTGCAGGTTCCGGTTTATAACCAGGGCGGCTGGTACGACATTTTCG
>JAYSTY010000342.1:0-6568 GCA_043719385.1 Blastocatellia bacterium
AATTCGGCTTGTTCCTCGGCAGTAACTTCCGTGATAAATCTCGTTGGTGTTTTCATAGCTTCTCATTCTACCAGATTCTTTATGCCAACCTACTTACAAAGATATAAATGAAAATTACAACATCGCAGGAAACACTATGAATATGGCTGCCCGCGTGATGGGGTTTGGAGACCGGAATCATATAGTTTTTACAGAAGAAGCCTATCATCAACTTATTGATATGGTGGATGACCCTAATCTTATTGACTACTTTACGGAATACAACAAGGTTGAAATTAAGCATGGGATTGAGTTAAATGTTTATATTTATAAAGGAGATAATGAAGAATATTTTAATAAAAAGCCGCCTAAAGACCTTTCAGAAATGCAAAAGGTTATATCAGCGATAGACAAAATAACTGCGCTTGGTTTTCCATTTCCTTCCCCCATGAAGGCATCAGATAATCCTGCTAAATTGGCTAATATGATGGGCGGTCTTGCTAATGCAATGGAATACCTGAAAGATATGTCTCATGACACAGACGAAACCATGCTTTCGAATACTCAAGCCCTACACCATGACTGAGGGTAATAAAACTCTGCAAGTACAATGGTTGGAAGATAAATAAGCGTATTCCCATTGCCTGCCTCATTGAAAGTCTGGCTGACATTGGCTCCGAACAATAGCGAGTTAGTCAGATTCAAGTAAAGCGTGTTTATATAAACAACATAATAGTTCAATCTTTGAACTCATCTCCTTCCCATTCGCTACTAATATTTTTAGTTCTTGATTGAGATCAAGATCAGGCGGAAACGCATCTTTCCAGTTGCCTCGTAAGGATTGTGGTTTCGGGCGCGGAGTGACATTGCCTGCTTGCTGGTTCAGGAACTCTGCTAAGTGCCAATTATCTTCTGGCGAAAGATAATTGGCTAATTGTTTGACCTGTTCGATGTTAGTTGTGTTCATAGTTTTGAAATTCTTAGCCTGCGGAGCAGGTGTCAGCATAAAGCCCAGGGTGAAGCCGCAGGCGTAACCCTGGGAACCGTTCGATAATACCACCTAGCCCGCGAAGTGGGCGATAGAGCGTTGGCTGCCGTCCGTTTCACGGGCTTAATATTTGTTCTGGCTATGAACCTGGCGCTTACGCACCAGGCTTTATGCTTGCACCTGCTCCGCAGGTTCTATGACGAGAAATTATTTTTCTTCAATAGGGCTTTGAGTTTGCATCCATTCACGAAATGATTTTGCGGCTTTTCGTTCACCTTCCATAAATCCCTGCTCCAAAAATTGATTCAGCATGGTGGCTGATAAAAACAGGAAGGTGCGGCTGTGTTCAGATTCATTGTAGCAATTATTTTCCAGTACCCAAAAGCCAACTCGTTGATTGAAAATGCGCCCGATTTCAGGGACTTCGAGGTTTGAGTAAATTGAAAATTTATCTCGGAATTTTCAATGATCTCACGACGTTAAGGCGCTGGATTGATGACGGACAATCCTTCCAATTGTGCCACTTCACAGAGAGCTTTGTCCGCGCAAACGAACTCATTAATGTTTCCCTGCCTGCTTAAATCAAGCGCTACAGCGAGTTGAATAGAATCCAGCGCGCGTAAGTTTTTGGTCAACGAATATTGTCTGATGAGTCGTTCAGCTTCCTGAAAATGCGCTACCCTGAGCCGAGCGACATTGAGAACTTTTCTGGCTACATCCGCTTGAAAGAGCGCAATCAGATGGCTGAAGTTGATTGGCGTAAGCTGCTGCATGCGAACTTTTTTGGCAAAGGCAGATTGCAATTCGACAACGGCTAAGCGCGAGATGAAAAGCCCTGCGCCAGGCTGCTGAAAAATCAGGTCAACATCCGGTGTTCCCACTTCGTAGTGATAATGTTTGCCTAATGCGCTGGTATCAAGAAAGTAACCCGCCATCAGAATCGGTCTTCTCTTTCCGCTATGAAATCATCGGTCATTGAACCGGGAATGGAGGCGAGTGCTTTGCGCACTTCTTCCAGCGTGATGCTGTAATCCGCGTTCGCCTCGCAATACCGAACGTACTCTGTATCCAAAAGCTCTTCGTCTGCATTGACCTGCACCGTCAGCGACACTTTCTGGTTTTCCTGCAAATCCAGCGGGTGAAGCGGACGGAGAACCCCACCTTGCCAGACTGCTTCAAGTTGCTGAATCATTTGCATTGCTCCTTTCTCATCGAACCTCATTATTACTTTTTCTGAACGATTTGGCGAATGAATTTAAGTCCGTGCGGGCAAGCGATCTTAGCTGCACAAGAACAATAATACTTCAGCTAAAAACCATTTATTAACGCGCAAGCGCCTGATACAAATAGAAAATTAAATCGGTTGCCGGAGGCGCTACGCCCAACTGTCGAATCATTCCTACAATCTGCCCGCGATGCAGGGTTGCGTGATTTGCGCAATGTTGCAGCAGCAAGCCCAGCGGTAAGGAATACGGATTACCTTTCGTGTCGGCGTAATCAAGATCAGCCTGTAACGCTTCGTCGGTTAATCCGGCAATAAATGCGGCGCGCTCCGCTTCGATTTTTTGCCAGCCTGCGCGGATAGCGTTCAGATCACTTGCGGCAATATTATTGGGCGGCCCCACAGGGTTTTCCCCTTTCCATCGCGCCAGCCAAACCCATTCCGCCCACATCATATGGACAAGTGTCCCGAAAATTGATTGATAGCTGATGCCGACATCGCGGGTTTGCTCTTCGATAGATAATTTTTCTGCGGCGTCGAGCGTCAAATGATTCGCCCAAATTGTGTACTCATAAAGTTTGTTGATGTCGGTTGTGTTCATAATTTTTATCCGGTGATTTTGATGAGCCGCTGATCTTTGCCAGCATCGGAAATATTTACGTGAAAAGCGTTTGGAATTGTGAAATTTACCAGGCGTTCTGACCATTCGATCAGGACTACGGCGTTGGCTTCGGTCAGCATTTCTTCCAGTCCGAGCGAATACGCATCGTTGGGATTTCCCTCCAGGCGATACAGATCAAGGTGATAAAACCGCATCCGTCCGTTGTGTGCATTGACGAGCGTGAAAGTCGGGCTGTTGACATCCGCCGGATCAATGTCTAAGCCAGCAGCTATACCTTTAGCGAAAACAGTTTTGCCTGCGCCGAGATCACCTTGGAGCAGGAAGACAGTGGATTGCATTAGTAGTTCGCCGATTTTGTAGGCGTACTCAAAAGTTTCCTTGGCGGAATTGGTAACGACGGAAGTGGTCGGTGGTTGGTGGTCGGTGGTCGGGTTTCCTGTCACTGTTCACGCTCCGATATTTTGATTGCATCGCTGAGATGGTTTGTGATGTCAGAGGCGATAAGCGAGCGCATTCCCAGCTTGCTGGCCGCGATGTCTCCTGCTAAACCGTGCAGGTAAACCCCGGCAATGACAGACGCAATAACATTGTGCGGAGACTGCGCGAGCAAGCCTGAAATTAATCCGGTCAGTATATCGCCTGATCCGGCAGTAGCCATTCCGGCATTGCCGGTTGGATTTACAAAAACTTCTCCGCCTGGTGCAGCGATGATTGTTCGTGATCCTTTCAAGACCGTGATGACGTGATTTTTAGTGGCAAATTCACGAGCGATGCCGATGCGGTCGGCTACGATTTCAGCATTAGTTTTTCCAGTCAATCGCGCCATCTCTCCGGGATGCGGAGTGATAATAATTGGCAATTCCTCAGAGCCTGTTAAGTCTTCAGGCCAGGGCGCGAGCGCGTTCAATCCATCGGCATCAATGACTATCAGAGATGTTCTGCGCCTGATAAATTCAAGCACAAATTTTCGCGTACTTTCGTCTGAAGATGAAAGACCGGGGCCGATGGCGATAACAGTTCGCCCGCTGGCAAGTTGTAATGCAGCTTCGAGCGCGGTTTCAGAAATTGCGCCACTTTCAGTTTCAGCCAATGATTCAGTCATCACTTCAGGACGAGCTTGCGTGACGAGCAGAGCTTGCGCCGAGGTCGAAGTTGCAACGGTAACTAATCCGGCTCCGGCTCGCAAAACCGCTTCGGATGACAGAGCGGCTGCGCCGGTTTTTCCGCGTGATCCGGCGATTAATAGAACGTTCCCGACCGAGCCTTTATGCGCATCAGGTTTGCGTTGCGAGTCCTGCAAATATTGGGCGATCCGTGATTCTTCAATTAATTCAAGCTGAGTTTCAGGCAGGAAGAAATCAGGTGTGCCAATGGGAGCGATGACAAGCTTTCCGTTAGCGGTAGCTAGATTACCAATTTTGGGAGCAGTAAATGAAACGGTCAGATTGGCTGTGACGCAGGGGCCAATGATTTGTTCAGAATCAGATGACATCCCTGAAGGCAGATCAACGGCAATAGTCGGAATATGATCATGGAAATTAATAACATCTATCGCTCGTGCGAAAAGCCCTTCGACTGGGCGGGTGATTCCTGTCCCAAGTAAAGCATCAATAATAAAATCAGAGCCAGAGTTGTAGTCTTCAGATTCATAACTTAGCTCAGAAATTTCTGTTAGTTGAATCGTTTGAGAGCGATCTTCTTGTGCTAAGTTTAGCTCCTGAAGCTTTCTGATAATTTCAAAGTTAGTTCGCGCTTCTCCTTTTATTTCGGCAAGGGAGCCATACAAAAAAACTTCGACATGCCAGGCTTTTTTCAGCCACAGCAAGCGGGCAATGACTGCCCCATCTCCCCCATTATTTCCTTTGCCACAATAAATACTAATCCATTTTTCTTCAACAGATCCGTATTCTTCAATGATCGCTTCGACGACTTTTGCTCCGGCGGTTTCCATCAAAGTTGCATAAGGAATTCCGCATTGCTCGACAGTGAGCCGATCCATTTCGCGCATTTGATTTGCTGTCAGAATTTTCATTGCATCACTTCTTTATGGGGTACTGACTTAGCGTTTGCAGGCGATTGGTAGCGAATCATCATCACGGTGAAAATTGCTACTTCAGTAAAGAGCGCTGTCAGCACCAAGTCAAATAAAACCTGCGGCCCGACCGCAACAAAAAACTGCCCGACGATCCAGGGCAAAATCATGGAGCCTCCACTGGCGGCGGAAAATAAATAACCTGTCAGCTTGCCGCTCAAGGTCATTCTTCGTTCCGCAAAGGCCAGCATCGTGGGAAATATCGAAGCCATCGAAAGCCCCAGCGTGCAGCAGGCAACCCACAAAACGTTGACTGATGCAGGCCAGATTAAAATTGCTGCGACGCTCAGAATACAGCCGCAGAAATCGCAAATCAAAATTGTGCGCGGGCGGAGGCGGGTGGCGATTGGAATTGCTAATAAACGCCCGAAAGTAAACACCAGCAGAAAAACCGAATTGAGTTTATATGCAGCGCTTTTGTCACCCAGTCCGGTTTGCGTAGTGTAAGTATGAATCCAATTTATTAATGAAGCTTCAAATCCGGTGTAGAGAAAAAAGAAACAGCCAACCAAAACAGCCAGCAACAAATTTACTTTTATTTTTGACTCGCCGTCATTGGTGTGAGGATTGTCTGGACTTGGCAGGCGCAATAAAAAAAAGCAGATGGGCAGGACAGAAAGCGATAACACCCAATAAGCCCAGTTAATGTTGCCGCTGATTTTTTCGACTTGTTCGACGATCAGCGGCGAAATCGCTGAACCCAAACCCCAGGAAAAATGTAGCCCTGTCAGCAACGCTCCGATATTTTTTTGCTGTGTCCACAGCAACATCATATTTCCGCCAACGTTGACGAGGCTGCCGGCTAAGCCTTGAAATAAAAAGAGGAAAATCAAGCCCCACAGATTAGGGATGACGGGAACAAAAGCTGCTGAGAGCGCCATCAGGAGAAGGGCGCTGGCTAAAACTTTATGCCCGCGTAATCGGTCGTAAATTCTGCCGCCGAAAATTGATCCGAAGATAAATCCCATTGACCGGAACATAAATGAATAGCTGATTTCACGGAACTGCGAATTTGTCCGGTGCGCTAGTTCAGTCAAAGTAGCGCCGAGTGCCATCATCATCATCCCCAGCGCCAGGAATGTGGCGTAGTAAATTGTGGTCAGAATTATTACGTTAGCTGGCTGCGGAACTGAGGTCTTTGTTGCTAAAGTTGTCGTGGGTGAAGTCATTTCAGTTAGTTAAAATTGCCTTTTGATAAAGCTGACATCATCCCAGCTATGCTCAGTAACTGCAAATTTTCAAGGCGCAAGTTTTCCATCTGCGCCCAGCCCTTAACCAAAATCTTCGCTGTGTTATACTTCCCGCGTAGTTTCAGAGCAGGCTGGGTGATCGCTGGCGGCTTTGGCCGCGAGAGGAAAGTCCGGACACCACAGGACAGCAGGCTGGTTAACGACCAGGCGGGGCGACCCGACGGAATAGTGCAACAGAGAACAGACAGCCCTAAGCAGCAATGCCGGGCGATGGTGAAACGGTGAGTTAAAAGCTTCACCAGCAACGGTGGTGACATCGTTGGCTAGGCAAACCCCCTGCGGTGCAAGACCAAATAGGGAAACGTTTTTGTAGTTGTCCGCTTCAGTCGTTTCGGCGACGCGTTTCCGGGTAGGTTGCTGGAGCGTTGGAGTAATCCAAGGCCTAGATGAATGATCGCCACCTTCTTTCGGGAAG
>JAYSTY010000343.1:0-15849 GCA_043719385.1 Blastocatellia bacterium
TAAGGAGAAACCACACATGAAAACCTCACTCATTAGTAAAATCGTCTTGTCATTGACGGCCCTCATCGGGATCGCGTCAATGGCTTTTGCGCAACCAAATGCCACCAATACAACGGTTGGCAATGGTAGCACCAACACGAATGTGATCGAAGTCAGCGATCAGAAACCCGGCTCCGTGCTGGTGTTTCCATTTTACAAACACGATGCCCAGAACAACGTTGATACGCGTCTGACCATCACCAATGTTGGTAAATTAGGCATCAACGTCCATTTCCTGTTTCTGGACGGTGCGACTTGTACCGAATTTGACCAGTATGTCTGCTTCACGCCCAATGCCAGCATTGAGTGGAAAGCTTCGCAGTTTGATCCCCAGAACAAAGGCTACGTCATTGCGTATGCTGTGAACAGTATGGGACTTCTGATTTCTTACAACGGACTGATCGGCAACGCGTTCGTCAAGGATGGCGAATATGTGGGCAACTATGGCGCCGAATCATTCGCGTCACCACTGCCAGTCGGTTCCTTCACCGATGGTGGAGTTGGTACTACCTCAGCGATTAGTTTTGATGGTGTGCTCTACGATCAGGTTCCGACCGCGTTCGCAGTGGACATCCAAAGCCCGTTGGATGCAGTTAATCAAAAAATTGTCCTCGCGGGTTTAAATGGCAATGCTGTTACTGGTAGCTTAAACGGCACGGCGCAGATTGGCACCGGCCTGGCCTACAACGGTCACGAAGCGCTCCGCAGCTTCTCGCCTTTCTTATCCAGTAAATGCCTCGGCGAAACCATTATTGACGGCGTGACTCCGAAAGTCAGCGGTCAATTGGGCAACCTGATTCCGAAGGGTGAAGTCGGAACATTACGCTTCAACGTTGGTGCAGCGGTTGGTCTCTTAATGACCTCGAACAAAAACACGTTTAGCGGTATTCGCACACTGCACAAAACGCAGGTCGGTCCCCGAGCCATTATTGTTCCGCAATTTATGCCTGATTGCAATTTCTATACTTTTGGCGGATAAGGCAAAATAGGAATTAAATTACTCTGCAATTTAAGCAGGGATAAAAGGACTGAGGTCAAACTCAGTCCTTTTTTTATCTTTAAACTATAGAAGGCTGAAAAGAATGTATAGCGGGCTGCCAGCCCGCGTTCGAGGACTATGGTACAAGGTTATAAGGGAAAACTAAGCATCGTCAGCCTCAGCTTACGGGCTGGCAGCCCGTGCTACGAGGACTTTTTAGTCACGCTCTATACATTTCAGATTGAGAACTCTAAGATACTGCTGTTTTCCACAATTAAAATTCAAGCAGAGGACTCAGATCAATGAAGAAAAGATTATTTCTCCCCCTGATGGTTTGCCTGATGACCATCTCCTTCCATTTCGCATCCGGTGAAACTCCAAAAGATAAAGCGCAGGAGGTGCTGGTTAAAGGACTCAGCGAAAGCAATCCGATTAAACGCAAGGAAGCCGTCATTGCGCTCAGTTTGGAAGGCGCAACGGTTGAGGTTTTGCAGCAATTGGAAAATGCCCTGAGCGACAAAGATGTGGATGTCCAAATGGCGGCCTGCGCGAGCCTCGCAGAAATGAAAGGGAAGCGTGCCACTGATTTATTGCTCAAAGCGCTCAATCAGGAAATCCCCGAAGTCAGTTTTGCCGCGGCCAAAGCACTCTATGATCTGGGGCATCCCGCCGGTAAAGAAGTGATGCTTGATATTCTGGGCGGCGAGCGAAAAACCAGCTCCAGTTACCTTACCCAGCAAAAGCGCGATGCCCTGCAATTAATGAAAAATCCACCCGCGCTGTTTAGAATGGCGATCAAAGAAGGAGTCGGGATGCTTCCGATTCCTGGCGCAGGGTTTGGCGCGGCTTCGCTCGAAGGGATTTTGAAAGATCAGGGCGTGAATGGTCGAGCGCTGGCGGCAACGATGCTGGCGCGTGAAAATGATCAGGCGACATTTGTAGCTTTGCGCGAAGCTCTTACTGATAAAAGCTGGTCGGTGCGGGCAGCCGCGATTCATGCGCTGGCCCTGCGGAATCGCGCTGAAGTCAGTGAGCATTTAATCCCGCTCCTCGATGATAAAAATGATGCCGTAAAATTTCGGGCAGCGGCGACCTATTTGCGGCTTCAGAATCCAGACGCTATACGCAACGGCGCAACGGCAAAAAATAAAATATTGAAACGTAAAAAATCATCCCGCTAAATCGGTAAACAAAATATCGGTACAGTACCCTGAGCGGTAGCGACGGGCTATTGCGGCAGGTAAAGACAGGAGCAAAGCATGAGTCTGAATTTATATTTGCTGCGACACGGTGAAACTAACTACAGTCAGGCAGGAGTTTTTTGCGGCGAGCTGGACGCTGAATTAACTGCGAACGGGACACAGATGGCGCAGGAATTTGCCGTTGCCTATGAAACTGTCAACTGGGAAGCGATTTATACCAGTCCGATGAAACGCACGCAGGCAACTGCCCGGCCACTGTGCGGGGCCGTTGGCATTGCTTCCCAACAGCGTGACGGTTTGAAAGAAATTAAGTACGGTAAATGGGAAGGACAGACGGTTGCATGGGCACAACAGAATTACGCCGATGATTATGCGCGGTGGCTGGCGGAACCGGCGTGGAATGCCCCAACCGCAGGTGAAACCGCCGTTGAAGTTGCGAACCGAGGTTCAATTGTTGTCGCTGAAATTGCGGCGCAACATCCATCAGGAAATGTCCTGATCGTTTCGCACAAAGCGACCATCAGACTCATCATTTGCAATTTGCTCGGCATAGATTTGAGCCGTTATCGTTACCGCTTAAATGTGCTGGCGGGTTCGGTGAGCAGAGTAAAATTTGCGGCAAATGGTCCCATGCTGGAAGCACTTGGTGATCGTTCTTATATGAATGAAAAGTTGCGCGCCGTGGAAGGGACTTAACCTTTTTGTGCAAGCACGCCATAAGCCAAAAATTTCAGGACAAAATCATACGCCGTGTCACTCACGCATCCTTGTTGGTGCAGGAACCAGACATTGCGTTCGGCCTGGGGATTTTTGATTTTGCTCCGCATGCAGGCGAGCCACGGATGCGATTTTTTGTTACCACTGGGAGCCTTCGTTGCCGCAATTACCAGCAATGCCTGGTCGGCAAAATTCGTGCCGAAATGATCCCGCAAAAAAACGACTTCCGCAATTGCCTGCCGCGCCGCTGCTATCGGATCGCCACTTTGCCCACCATTTGTTTCAGCTAAGCCCAGATAAAAAACCATGTCCGGTTTGATGCCCTGACTGCGTGCGGCGGTGGCGACTTCCGCGCCGCGGGTGGCAAATGATTTCACGATAGGGGCGATGTTGGCATTCGCGTATTGCTCTGAGCGGCGTTTAATTTCTGCCAGCACATTTGGCGTAAACGGATAGCTCTGCTCATTGCTGATATTGCGAATCACATTGACAGCGTTTTTTTCCAGCGAATCATTGCCCGGAACAATGACAGTTGGAGGTGGTGGCGGAGGCGAATCACCAGACGCATTAGTTGGTGTTTCAGCCGGAGTTGAAGATGTGAAAATTATGGGCGGCGTTCCCTCAGTCACTATCGGTGGTTGCGGCTTTGGCTTAAAGGCCACAACCGCAATCGCAATCACTGCGACCAATAAAATTAAGCCTGTGGCCGCTCCTGCCATCATCATCGGTGACAACTTCGGTAAAGTGAAATTTTGCGTGGGACTTGAGGCAGAAGGTGGCGGAGATGAAATTATTGGTGGCGCGTGATTCGGTGTTACCGGCTGCGAAGTCTGGGCCACAGCAGCCGCAACTTGCACGCGAATTTTACAATGCAAACCCAGCGTCAACAGATCGCCATTTTTCAGCGTGGCATTGCCATTGATTGGTTTGGTATTTACTAATGTGCCATTTGCCGAACCACAATCTGTTACCTGCGCTACGTCATTAAAAAATGTCAGCAACGCGTGACGCCGCGACATCCCGGAATCATTGATGACTAAATCATTGCCTTCCGCACGTCCAATCGAAAAGGGATTGGCCTGCACGACAATTTGTTGTTCGTGTCCGGTTTCATCCTGAAAAAATAACGTCAAGGTCGAAGGCATGTTGATTTATGATTTGCGCGAATTATTCATCAATACTTTTCGGTACTTCAGAATAAGTCGAAAGCGGGCGGCGCATCTTAATCGCAAAATCCCACGGGTTTTCGCCAATAATTGCGGCAGCAAAAAAGCGGGGTGGATAATTAATATTTTCTTTCTGAAACCATGCATCAAGCTTCGCTTTGTTTTTGACCAGAATCCAAAAATCACGGTCTTTGTTCTGGCTGTCAATGACATCGTGCAAATCACGACGCACGGAATCAGGGCTGCGATTATATCCGGCAATTGAAAGCCCGACGCCAATGGCATCAGGGCCGAATTCAGCTAAGCGGTCGTTGATGTAACGCGCCGCTGCCGGGGCCATTTTTTCAATGTTGGTGCGCTCGGACGGGTCTACGCCGTAACCTCTTGCGGTGGGACCAATGAATTGAAAAAGTCCGGCTGCGCCCGCAAAATTTTCGGTGGTGATGTTGCGATATTCGGTTTCAATCACGGGCAAATAAAGCCCCACGACCGGCGGCGCGTTGTTCGCTTTGAAGGCGCGAATAATCGTCGGCACAAATGTCGTGCGCGCCCGCAAAAACATGAAATTCAAATCTTCGGCCCACAATCTGGTGCTGCCGCTGCCAATGCGATGGCTATAGGCATCCAGCCAGTATTTGATAATCGTGATCGCTTCGTCAGGAAATTCAGCTTCCCGATTGCCTACCTTTTTGCCAATTTCTTTGGCTTTTTTATAGACGTAAAAAACCTGTTCGCGCTCACTTAATTGTTTGTACAGCTTTTTTGTGCCCAAACTAATTTGTTCGTTTTTCAGTTCCGAAGCTTTGAGTTCGGTCAGCGCCACTGATTCCAGCGTAACGTTTGATTGATCGTCAACTGTGGTGTTATCCGTAACCGAATGATTCGGCGTCTGATTGGTAGGTGAAGCAGAAGTCAGTGTAACAGAGGGCGAAGGCGCAACATCGGGAATTGGCGCGATTGTTACCTGCACAAACGGAGTGGGAGTTTCGTTGGCAGCCACTACTTTTTTCTCGCCATTATATTTTAAGGCAAACACTGTCGCCGCCGATAAGATACCCACAACAACCAAGGCTGCCGCAGCAATGGCAAGGATTGATGCGCCATTTTGTCTGGCAGCATCAGTTGCTGATTGCGCCACAGTTTGTGGCTGGGCAGTCATCTGACTGGCTTGCTGACGGGTTTGAGAAATGGTTATTTTTGTTCCCAGCCCTAAGGTTATCTGGTCGCCGTCTTTTAATTGCACGCCGCTCGCACTCACGGACTTGCCATTCACAAAAGTGCCATTCGTGGAGCCTTCATCCAAAACCCAGACGTGATTTGCATCGCGGTTAATACTGGCGTGGATGCGTGAAAGGCTCTGATCGCTGACGGAAATATCAGCATTATCGCCGCGCCCAATCGTCAGGCGTGAACCTTGCAACGGGGCAGTTTGCGTTTGTCCGTCGCACCAAATTGTCAGCGTAAGGTCATTCATTGCAATTGTGAAAAGGGCGGCGAGGTCAGCCCGAATTCCTGGGGGTTTTCACCTACGATGCCGGCGGCTAAAAAGCGGACGACACGTTCTGCGCCTTCACGCGGAACAACTCCTTTTTTGACCATCTGCCAAAAATTGCGTCGCTCATCGGGTGAGCCGAGTGCTTCCAAACGAGAACGCAATTCACCTGCGCTGCTTTCCGTCGTGCCATAACACGCAATCGCGTACAGAAAATCCTGCCCTTCAAATTTCGTCAAAATTTCTTTGAGATAGGCGGCGGAAACTTCGGCAGAACGTTTCGGTTCATTTAAGTTCGCTAAGCTTTCACCCTGTCGGACATAATCTTTGGCAATATTGGGCGGGACTTGCCAGACACCAATGCCGCCACTGGCGCCACCGCGTCCAAAGCGGCTCTGGCTCAGCGCTAGGACATATCCATACAACGGGTTCAAGCCATTGGTATTACTAAAATTCTGGTTGATCAACAGGCGATAGGTCTGTGCTTCGCTGGCAACATCAACCCGATAATTACTGGTTTGCGCGACAATCTGCGCCAGCATTTCCGACTCAAAGACATAATAGCTTTTGCCGGAAATTGCCCGTTCCAGCAGGCGGACGTTTTGCTCTGTGCGCCCGGCCACACCCTGTGGCGGCGGTGGTAGCGGCGTTGATGTTGTGCCAGTTTCCTTAGTCGCCGTCGGCTGCGGAATGCTGATGGTCGCAGTGGGATACACAACATTTTTATTGTCGGTGACTTCCGGTTTTTTATTACCTCGGCTGACAATTAACCCCGCCGCGACCGCGCCAATGATAATGACAACCATAAATCCAGCCATCAGCAAATGCGTCATTGAAAGGCCGGGAGCCGCAATGTGCTGATTAGCTTCTGGCGGTGGAAGCGGCGCTGGCGCAGGCGTCGTGCCAGCCTGATTTGCTGTGCTGTTGTGGTCAGCGCCACCAATAATTTGAATGGTGGAGGCGCTGCCAATTTTAATCGTATCGCCGCTTTTTAATTGATGCGTTGAAGACACGGGGACTCCATTAATAAACGTCCCGTTCGTACTGCCCAAATCACTGAGCCAGAATTCGTTGCCGCGTGCCTCAATCATGGCGTGATAGCGGGCGACACTGGCATCATCCACACGAATCGCATTATCGTCAGAGCGTCCGATTGACGCGCTGCTCGTAAGCTGTAATTCCCGTGCGGGGTGTCCTGCATTGTTGATAATAAGTTTCATGTTTGCCATCGTTCACAGGATCATCCAAACCGCCGTCCGGCTGAACGATTGCTTCGGTCAGGCTGGTAATTTTTAATCGCGCGAAGTTGGTTTCAGTTCAATCGCGATTGGTTGATTGGCTGATGAAAGATCAATGTCTATGCTGTAAAGATCATATCCGACCACTTTGGCGCGTAAATTATAGCGTCCGGGCGGCACTGGTTTTTCCAACTCGAACTGACCTTCGGCATTTGTCCCACCCCACGTAATAATACTCGCGGCGGCAACTTCCTCGCCAACTAATAATAATCCAACGCGCACGCCACCGAGTGGTTTGCCCTCCACCGATTTTACCAATCCACGCACGGTAAGCAAGGCTGGCGCTTTGGAATTCGCTGCATTATTTGCGACGGGAGTCGGATTGGTCGCCGCGATAGTTGGCGTTAGTTTTCCTGCCGCCTTGTCCGCCGCAGCTTTCATCTCGGCTTCCTGGTATTTCGAGATCATCGCGGCGACCAAATGCGCAGGTCGTAAATATCCGACCGAGCCATAGGTTTTGCCGGAATCGCTGTCGGAAACGACACGAGTCGGGATGCCAATCAGTTTACCAACGCCATTCACCGCGGCGCCGCCGCTGTTGCCGTGAATAATGCGGGCGTCTGTTTTGATCCACTCATCAAGCGCGTCTTTGCCTTCGACGACGCCAAAATTTACGGTCACAGTGGTGCCGCCTTTTTCGGGGAAGCCGATAATGAACAGATCGTCCAGTAATTCCATTTTGCTGGATTCGCCGATTTCGATCCAGGGGAAAATTTGCGCTGGCGCATCGGGTTTGGCGTCTTTCTCAGATGTCACGCGCAACAACGCCAAATCACGTTCCTGATTGGTCAGAACCGGGGTCAGGCGCACCTGGCGCGTAGGCGCTGTGGCATCAACGCCTGGCTCAGAGGGTAGGCTTAGAAAAATTTCATCGTAAAGTTTAGTAGATTTATCGCGTGCCACGACGTGAAAATTGGTAATGACCAGACCGTCTTTTCTGACGATTACCGCCGAGCCTCGCGGGCGCGGTTTCTGGTCGGATTCATTGGCATTTCTGACCAGCACCAACCCGATTGCCGGAATAACTTTTTTGACGTGTTCGCGGGTTTCCGGTGAAGGCGTCGCTTTGCGGTCATTGGCATTGGCGGCACTGGTATTTTGTGCGATGAGCTGATGACCTGCTCCGCTCAAGGCGATGACCAGGAGCGTAATTGCTAATTTAGCTGGTGAGAAACACGTGCCCTCTTGCATAAACAGACCTGCCTGAATGGTAAAAGTAGCGGGGCAAAGTTTGAAAGAATGGCGACCTGAGCAAAAGGGAGAGAGAGCAAAACCGCCCGGCTCTTTTCTCCCCTTCGCCTTTTCACCATTGCCTAAATGTGCTTCAGACGAAGCTCAAAAACCGCGATGTCACCAGTCTTCATCTTTCCCTGCTTATCGGTGATGGCCACCACGGTACCTTCTTTTTTGGCGGCATCGCCAGAGGCAAAACTGAGGCTGCGGCAACGAGTTTTAGGGTCAGCATCAAAGCCTAAGCTGCGGCAACGCGAGCCGGAATCTTCGGCTGGCTGCACAATGCCAACTGCCTCACCGGGAGCCTTTGCACCTTTCGTGTTTTGCGCTTTTTTGTTGTCATTTTTCGGGTCTTTTTTCGGATCGCCACCTAATTCATCGGCGACGCTTTTGGCAGTTTTGCCCAACTCACCCGATGAATTTTTGATCGCGTCTTCATAAATATCAATTTTGTCAGGTGACATCACCACCTTAAAAATCTCCGTGCCTTTATCATCGCCGGTAAATTCGATGGCCTCGCTACCCTGCGGCAAAAGATTATCTCTATCGGCTTCGACGCGGGTATGCCAAAAGACTCTGGTCGCGCCTTTCGGGTCTACGTTGATGAAATACACGTAACCATCGAAATTGCTGGCGAGGCTGATACGCACCCGATCTCCGGTTTTGAAAGAACGCGCCGGATCAACTGCTTCACCACGCGTATCGAGCAATTTTACTTCGAGGCCTTCAACTTTTTTATCTTTGAAGCTCTTGACGATCATCGCCCGTTCCCGCTCTTGTTTTTTCGCGGCTTTGACATTTTTTTGCGCCAGCACCAGCGCTGAACAGATTGCGACCACGACCAGCGTGGCAAAGAGCAAACGGGGCATGATTTTATTTAGGCTGGCTTTCATTTAGTTATTCCTCTCTGGTTTTTCGTAATTGATTTTTGTCTCAATGATGAGGTCTTCGTTATCCTTCGGATTATTATTCCAATACTGCACGGCTTTGATGCCTTTATCGGTAATATCTTTCATCATCATGTTCTGGTTAATATTACCTCGGAGCTTGGTTAAGTCCTGCCTGGTAATTGGCACTACTTTTTGTTCTGCATCCATACTGTCAGGCAACCCTTTAATCTGATCACGGCTAAAAATCAGCGTGATGGACGACCCTTTGTCATCAACCTCGAACCAGCACTGCCCATTTTTATCAGCGTGCTGGCCGCAATTTGAAGGGATGATCTGGGACTGTCCACTGACCATTTGATTATTCCCTTTATTGATTAAGGGGTGCGGGAAAATCATAGATAAACTTTCTTCCTGAATCAGATATAGAAACCCGGGTTCGTTGACCTCCACTACTATTTGCGCCCTGTCTCCGACCTTGAAAACATAATTGGGTGCAACTGCCATTGGTTTGCCATCTTTCCCTTCAAGGCGCAGGCTCCAGCGCAAAGAAAGTAATTTTACCGGCGGCTTGCGCGGAATAGTCTTTACCGGCGGTTTGTGATGTGGCTTCCGCACCGCAACGACTTTTTGCGGGACGACTTTTTTGCTGGCAGTTTTTTGCTTGCCGACCCACACCAGCGATGGATCATCGCTTTGCGCCATAGTACTTTTGCCTGCTGCGCAAATTATTAAGATTAGCACTGATCCGGTGAGCAAAAAATTTCTCATTAATCTTTGGAGCATAGTTTTGTTGGGCTTATTTCGCTTTTACTTTATCGGCAATTTTCGCGTTATCCGCGTGAATTATACATCTGAAGCCAATCAAAAAACTTCTGTTTGCCACTGCCTGTGCGCCTAAATCCGGGGGGCTGTAAAATCTTCGCGTGGTTCTCACATCATCGGCTGTCGGAGTAGCAAAACTGCCACCACGCACTGCTTTTTGCCCTTCAGGAAATCCATCGGCGCCGCCGCCAGGATAAGGTTTGAAATCATCCGCTGTCCACTCTGCTACGTTCCCGGCCATGTCCAGCACGCCGTAAGCGCTGGCTCCGCTGGTTGCCTGACCGACATTCGTTGTGTGCTGGGCGCTAAAGGTTGCTTTCTTGTCACCAGTATTTCCCCAGGGCCAGCGGCGTTTGAATTCAGGCACGGCACTTTTCGCTTTTGGATCCCACGAGGCTGCCTTTTCCCATTCGGCTTCAGTGGGTAATTGTTTATTCGCCCAGGTTGCGTAAGCCTGCGCATCATTCCAACTCACACCGACCACGGGCGAATTCGGATATTTCGTAAAATACTGGTCATCCCAAATCGGATTTGGCGGAGTCGCGTGCGAGGTCGCCTTACAAAAATCTGCGTATTCCTTGTTGGTGACTTCAAACTTATCAATGTAATAATCGTAACCCACTTCAACTGTTCTGACGGGCTGTTCATTGGGTTTGCCATTCGCATCACCCATGATAAATCCGCCTGCCCTGACCAGTCGCATTTTTCCGACAAAGTCAATTTCATCAACTAAGTTGGCGGGTGTCGCAGCAACGGGGGCAGTTCCACATTTACCTGCCTGCATTTCAATCTGCTCGCCATCGTTACCGGTAATCTTGCCTTCAACTTTTTTGCCGTCACGGGACAAATCTAATTCACCGCTCCCGCACTTGACGCTCAGCGCATAAAGCTCGCCGGATTTCAGCCCTGCGATGCGCATTTCGCCGAGCAGATTGCCATTGGCTTCTTTGCCAATCGTCGGGATGCCGCGCCTGATTTCGCCGACATAAACTTCAGCATTGGGGGCCACGCCTTTGATGACAACTGTGAACCCCGGAGTTTTCTGCATCGCCCATAATCCTGCCGCAAACAGCAGGAATAAGGCTGCGCCGCCGCCTGCCATCAAGGCCCAGGCGGGAATGCGGCTTTTGTTTTTTGCCGATAAGTTTGCATTGCCGCGCCGGGCTGGCGGTGGTGGCGGTTGTCCAATCGGAGTCACCGCCGTTTGTCTTAAGGACGAGAGCGGTACGGTGGCATCGTCTGCGGCGGGGCGTTGTGATGAGTCGTTCATAGCATTATTCCCTTTAGTAATAGCGGCTAAATCGCGTCTGGCCTCACTGGCCTGGCGATAACGAGCGCTGGCATCTTTGGCCATCATCCGCTCAATCACACTTGCCAGAGCTGGCGAAAGCTGATTATCAAGTTGCTGCAAATTTGGTGCCGGGCGAGACAAATCCGTATGCCAGGCCAGCCAGTTCTGCGCGATTTGATTTGGATCATTGGCGCGGTAAATATCGGGCAAAGCCTGACGGAAACGCGCTTCGCCCAGCAACATTTCATACGCCAGAATTCCTGCTGCATAAATATCGGCCTGCTGCGCTTCCGCATTGCGACCCAGCGCGGCGTCTATCATTTCGGGCGCGACACATTTGGCCGTCGCCATGGCGTCATTTAATTGCGAGCTTTTGGTGGATTCCGCAATGCCAAAATCGCTGATGTACGCGGTTCCGTCTTTGCCCAGCAAAATATTACTGGCTTTTAAATCACGATGAATAATCCCGCGTGCGTGAATGGCTTCGAGGCCGGATAAAATCTGGTTGAGTAAATTAACTCCCTGTTCGTGCCGAACGCCGCCTTGTCTGACTAAATCACCCAGCGTCCCGCCTTCGATATAATCCATCACCAGATACAATTTGCCGTCCTGCACCAGCGCATCGCGCACCATCACGATGTTCGGATGGGCGGGGAGTTGCGCCAGTAATTCGGCTTCGCGGGCAAAGCGTTGTTGAATATCAGGATTGTGCGCGAGGTCGGCAAGAATTTCCTTGATCGCCACATATTTTTTCAGATGCGGATGGAATGCTTTATAAACAGCACCCATTGCGCCGCGACCAATGACTTCAAGAATTTCGTATTTGTCTATGCGTTGCATGTTGAGCGATTCGGCAATTCCGGTTTTGACATTTCAAACAAGGGGAGCGAGCAGACTTCGGAGCGTAAGTAACAGCGCGGATACTAACTTACAGCAGGTAGTTTTTCAAGAAATTAGTGTTGTGGTTGGCCTGGCAAAATTTGTGGGTTATTCGCCAAACTGCTCAATCCGTTCGACCGGGCGCGGAACGAGGTGGTTATGATCAATAATGCGGGCACAGGCATTCCAGCGCAGGATGGCATCTTCATTTCCGGCGGGGCGGATGGCTTCGGCTTGTTCGTAAAATTTCATCGCTTTGCGCAGCCATTCGTAAGCGTCATAGCCACTGCCAGGTGTGTTTTTATTCAGCAACGCTTTGGCGCGACGCTCGTTAACAATGCCCGAATAAAATAATTGCTGATATTCATTCGTGAGACGCGCAATCACTTCCTGTAAGTGGGTGGAGCCAAGTGCGTAGCTTTTACTAAAACGATCTGTCACGGCCAACAATAAAATCACTAAGGCTTCCTGATTGTCCGGCTCAACCATCAGCACATCGTGGCAAATGCTTTCGGCTTCGGCAGGTTCGTTCAGCAACCGATAATGTGCCGCTTTTTCTAAGGCCTGGGGAACGCCTTCTTTGGACAGTGGTTTTAGCTCGAACATAATTGCCTCCTCAAAAAGGTAAGACAGGAGTCCCGCCTGTCCACTCAAATCATAGGACAGGCGGGACTCCTGTCCTACCCTATTTCTTACCAGTGATCTTACGAATCACCCATTGCACAGGATCGTAATATTCGTCTACGACCCGTTCTTTCAATGGAATGATTGCGTTGTCGGTGATGTGAATGTCTTCGGGGCAAACTTCGGTGCAGCATTTGGTGATATTGCAATAGCCGATGCCGAGTTCTTCTTTCAGTAATTTTGTGCGCGAAACATTATCCAGCGGGTGCATTTCCAGTCCGGCAATTCGTACAAAAAAGCGTGGGCCGCCAAATTGTTCTTTCTTTTCGTGATCGCGCAACACGTGGCAAGTGTCCTGACAAAGAAAACATTCGATGCACTTGCGAAATTCCTGGACGCGGTCAACTTCTTCCTGCTGCATTTTCCATTCGACGTTTGGTTTGGGCGTGAACGGCGGAATTTTCTGATTGATTTTGTAATTCCACGAAACATCCGTGACCAAATCTTTCATTACCGGAAACGCTTTCATCGGATTGATGGTGATGGGTTGATCTAATGGCAATGCGTCCATGCGCGTTTTGCACATCAGTTTCGGACGGCCATTTACTTCAGCAGAACACGACCCGCATTTCGCAGCTTTGCAATTCCAGCGCACCGCCAAATCTCCCGCCTGATGCGCCTGAATATAATGAATGGCATCGAGTACGACCATCCCTGGCGCAACCGGAACTTTGTATTCGATATGTTCGCCGCCATTGTTGTCACCACGAAAAACTTTTAAGGTTGCTTCTGCCATTTGGTGTCTCCTGGTTGTCAGTTGTCGGTTGTCGGTTGTCGGTTTTTAGTAATTTAATTTTATTGTTATTTTGTGAGTGATCTTGAAAGTCCATTCAGAAGGCGTCCGACAACCGCCGCCCTACTCAATAACTGTTCTTTGTCGTTTGCGTCAATGTACTTGAGTCTTGTGGCAATCAGCACTTGCGTTTCGGT
Source organism: Blastocatellia bacterium (assembly GCA_043719385.1). Taxonomy (GTDB): domain Bacteria; phylum Acidobacteriota; class Blastocatellia; order RBC074; family RBC074; genus JAFDVL01. The sequence continues at coordinate 13,623 of JAYSTY010000343.1, forward strand.
CTCGCAAAGTGAGCCATACGCATAAGCTAGATGGTGCAAAAATTCCTTGACAGAATCTCGGCCTTGCCCTTCGGCAATATTGGAAGGAATTGAAACAGCAGCCCGCCGAAGTTGGTTCGTCAATCCATAAAGTTCCTCCTTCGGAAACTTCTTTGTTGCCTCATACACCTCTGCCACCAAATCCATTGCCTGTTGCCAAGTTTCCAAATCCTGATAACCCCGATTAGCCATAATCATCCTCAATCCTTTCGTTTAAGTTGAACCTAAAACACCGCCCACCGGCTACCGACAACCGACAACCCATAACCGACCACTGACCACCGACCACTAATCTTCCGCCAATACTTGTTTCAATTCATCCGGCATTTCCGCCAGCGGTCGTTCGCTCAATTTCATGGTGTCTCCGTCACGCGAAATGATGTGATTAATTTTGCCCCATTTTTCATCGTCGAGCTTTTCAAAATCTATGCGGGCGTGGGCGCCGCGACTTTCTTTGCGGGCGCGAGCGGAAAGCGCAACCGCCTCAGTCACAATCAGCATGGATTTTAAATCACGTTCCAGATGCCAGCCAGGATTGAACATGCGCGAACCCTCTACGCGGACTTTCTTTGCCCGTTCTTTGTACTCGGCAATTTTTGCGAGGCTTTTGGTCATGTCATCTTCATTGCGAAAAATTCCAACCAGGCTTTGCATCGAATCCTGCAATTCGCTGTGAACGTCATACGGAGTCTCGCCTCCGCTGCGTTCAAATGGCTCTGTCATTTCATGTGCAGCGGCTTCAATCTCATCGTTATGAACCCTGCCTGCGCCTGCGCTGTTGGCATATTGCGCGGCTGCGAATCCGGCACGCCGACCAAAGACCAGTAAATCTGACAGCGAATTGCCGCCTAAACGATTTGCCCCGTGCAAGCCAGCCGCTGCTTCGCCAGCCGCGTATAAACCCGGCACAGTCGAAGCCTGCGTGTCCGCTTCGACATTGATGCCACCCATCATGTAATGACACGTAGGGCCGACTTCCATCGGGCCAGCGGTAATATCCACATCGGCGAGTTCTTTAAATTGGTGATACATGCTCGGCAGTTTTTTCTTCACGTACTCTGCCGGTTTGTGCGAGATGTCCAAATAAGCACCGCCGTGTTCAGAACCGCGCCCCTCGCGGACTTCGGTGTAAATCGAACGTGCCACAACATCACGCGTAGACAATTCCATCCGCTTCGGATCATATTTTTCCATGAAGCGTTCACCGTTCTTGTTCCGCAAAATTCCCCCTTCGCCACGCACTGCTTCGGTCACAAGAATGCCCGCGACACCTGGCGGCCAAACCATTCCTGTCGGATGAAATTGCACAAATTCCATGTCCTTCAATTCTGCGCCTGCTTCATACGCCAGCGATTGTCCATCGCCTGTGTATTCCCACGAATTCGATGTCACGCGCCACGCTTTGCCTACGCCGCCAGTGCACAGCACAATAGATTTTGCTTTGAAGACAACAAATCGCCCTGTTTCGCGCCAGTATGCAAAAGCACCGACAACGCGGTCGCCATCTTTTAGTAATTTTGTGACGGTGCATTCCATGAATACATCTACGCCAAGCGCAACGCCGCGATCCTGCAAGGTGCGAATCATTTCCAAACCTGTGCGATCACCGACATGTACTAAACGTTTGTAGGTGTGACCTCCAAACGCACGTTGCAAAATGTGGCCATCGGGAGTGCGATCAAACAGCGCTCCCCATTGCTCCAATTCGCGCACACGGTCGGGAGCTTCCTGCGCATGAAGCTGTGCCATCCGCCAGTTATTCAAAAATTTGCCGCCGCGCATCGTGTCGCGGAAATGTGGTTGCCATCCATCGGCAGCGTCCACGTTCGCCATCGCCGCCGCAATGCCGCCTTCGGCCATCACAGTATGCGCTTTGCCCAGCAGCGATTTGCAAACGACGCCCACGCTTGCGCCCTCGGCTAAGGCTGCAATAGTCGCACGCAAACCTGCTCCGCCGGCGCCGATGATTAAGACATCGTGTTCATGAGTTTCGTATTTTTCGTCATTGTATGATGCCACTATCCCCTCCACTGCTTCTTTGCTCGGATAAAGATTTCGTCAACAGTTTGTCCTTCATAAAGCTGCTGTGAGACTTCTACATAATCAGTTGGCTCACGATGTAAGAGCGTAAGGAAGCGTAACGCGGCAGATGTGCCAAGCACCTTATTCAAGGCGGCAATTCCCTGCA
>JAYSTY010000344.1:0-15831 GCA_043719385.1 Blastocatellia bacterium
GTGTCGAGATGCGCCGCGAGCACTAATGATGTAGCGGTGTTTGCGCCTGGACGTTCGCCAATGACATTGCCTTCGCGGTCAATGCGAATATTTTTGAGTCCAAGTTCGGTGAAGCGCTGCTTGTAATATTCAGCGCGCTTTTGTTCTTTGAAAGAAGGGGCAGGAATTTCGCACGTGCGGATTTGTTCTTCAATAGCTTTGGGTTCGTAGGCGTTGATGAATTCCAAAGCGCGGCGCACTTGTGGCGCAGCCACGATTTTTGCCAGGTCATCTGATTGTGCATTGGCATTCGTAGTCAGAGTAAAAACAGCGAACAGCACGAGCAGGGTTTTGAATGAATTGTTCAGTATTTTCATAGAAATTACGATAAGGTGAAAGTATGAATGACCATTTTAATCAGGCGCTTTATCTACAGCTTCAACCGCGTCTGATGGGACTGGCAGGCTGAAATAAAACGTACTGCCTTTATTAATTTCGCTTTCGACGCTGACGGTTCCGCCGTGTAATTCAGTCAAATGCTTCACAATGGACAAACCTAAACCAGTGCCTTTTGTCCGGTCTTCTTTATTTGGATGAAGTTGCGTAAATTTATCGAAAATGTTGGCAAGCGATTCGGATGGGATGCCGCAACCTGTATCTGTTACGCTGAAAACTACAAAATTCTCCTGCACGTTCGCAGTGACAGTGACGCTCCCTGCTGGCGGCGTAAATTTAATGGCATTGCTGATCAAATTTGTCAGGATTTGTTCGACGCGCAAGCCATCGCAGAATACTTCAGGCAAGTCATAGCCGGTGCGGTTGATGAGTTTGACTTTGGCTGCCTGGCCCAGGGATGCAAGCGGATAAATCACGGCCTCCACCATGGCACGTGGATCAAGTAATTCGCGCTGCAATTGCATCATCCCCGATTCCATTTTGGAAAGATCAAGCAAATCATTGACGAGCTGGCGCAACCTCGCTCCGCCTTCAATAATTTTTTTGATGCTCTCGGCTTGTGACTCACTGAGCGAGCCGTACACTCCCATTTCCAGATTTTCTGCCAGCCCAATCATCACCGTCATCGGGGTGCGCAATTCGTGCGTAATCATCGAAAGAAAAGTATCTTTCATCTTGTCCAGATTACTGAGCCGGGCATTGGCCTGCATCAGGGCTTCGTTCATCGCAAAGACTTCCTGATTACTGCGGGCGAAATCTTCCTCCAATTCGGCGAGGCGACGACGTAATAAATCGCGCTCCTCACGCAACCGCTGATTGTCAGATTGCAAATCTACTGGCATAGGAAAAGAAAAAAGACAGGATTTACAAGCTGGACAGGATTAATATTTAATATCGCCATCCTGTCAGTTTTGTAAATCCTGTCTTTTTTTAAGCGACAATGATGTAAGTATTTAAGCCGCCACTAATCTCGGAAAAATCTTTGGCATAGGTGACTTCCACGGGACGAAAACTTTTAATTAATTCGCCCAGCTCACCCGCCGTGACAAACCCTTCTTCAGGATGCGCAATCGCCCATTTCGGAATATGCCTGGCCTTTTCCAGAAAGCTACCGATCAGATCAAGGTAACGCCCTTTGGAACCGATACGATCACCGAATTCGCCGCGTCCCTGCTCAATTTGATTGCGCAAAGTGTCGAAGCCAGCGGCTGAACCACGAATCCAGATTTCGCGCCAGCCAGCCACCGTATCGCGTTGCGCAGCCAATCCGTCAGGGCGCGGAAAATTCGCGTACATCAGATCAGCTTGCACTGAGGCGATGAATTTACCAGCCTCAAAATTCGTGCTGCGATTTTCTTTTTCGTTATTGTTAACTTTATTTTGCTTGCGCCAGAGGTCTTCAAATACTTCCGAAAGCGGACGCCGCAAGGACGCGGTTGCAGGAGTAAACGAATGCACGTAATCGCCAACGCCCAGCGCGTGATAATAGGCAAGCGCCCGTTGATGCGGGTTTTCGATCTGCTGAATATTCACCCATACGTTATCGAACCACCACGCATCCATTTCACCCATCGTTTTGCCAAGCGCAGGATTATTCATTTTGCGGCGCGGCACATAGGCATTGTCCAGAATATGTGCAACATCGGCTTCGCTTAAAACCTCTTGCTGATTTTCAACCAGCGCCCGCGAAGCCCACCACGCCCACTGACAAATGTCGTTGCTGAAAATTTGCTTGCCCCAGAATTTGAGATACCAGTCCAGATTGGGCTGACCGGAAAAGGGGATCGCAATGGAATTAAATTTGATTCGGCGGAGTACGCTTAGCTCGTAGCCCAGCCAGCGGCGATTTTTCATAGTGATTAATAATTGATGGTGAGTGTCAGCGTTGATTGTTCATTAAATCGAGGAAAGCTTTGACCACCTGGGGATCGAATTCGATGCCGGCATTATCGGCAATCATTTGTCGGGCGGTGGCTTCGTCAAATTTCTCGCGGTAGGGACGATCCGAAATCAGGGCGCTGTAGGTGTCAACGACACGAAGGATGCGTGCTCCCAATGGAATCGTTTCGCCATAAAGACCATCGGGATAGCCGCGTCCGTTCCACCATTCGTGATGCCAGCGAATGAGCAGCTGCGACTGGCGTGATAATTCACGTTGCGCAGAGGCTTGTTCCCCTAAAATCGGATGTCGCCACAGGTCAAATTTCTCGTCCCATGTTAATTCACCCTGCCGCGCCAGATATTCACGGTTCATTATACGCTCGCCTAAATCGTGTGCCAGGGCGGCCTGTTTGAGGGCTATTAAATCACTGTCCCGCAAGCCAAAATGATTGCCCAGCGCTTCCGCCATTCTGGCAATGAACGTCGCATGTGGGGTTGCGTATGATTCAACCTGATCTATTTCGGCGGCAAGTTCCGTCAGTTGCGCTTCCATCACCTGGCGGGCAACATTTTCGGCACTCACTTCAGCGGTTACAATGCGCTGACTCTGCATTAAGTATTTTCTCCTTCAATCTTACTCTTCTGAATTTATTCCGGGTTTTATCAACCACCGGTTCGACCAAGAATTCGTGACCAGAATCCTTGTCGTTGCGGCGGTCGCTTGCGTCCGTAATGCGTACTGACAACCTGCGTCTTTTTCAAACTCATGACTTCTTCCAGCGCAGTGACGGCGGCGCGGTCTATCGGGTCAAGTTTCAACGCGAGAATAAATTGTTGTTCGGCGCGTGAAAGCAAGCCAATCGCACGATAAAAACTGCCAAGCTGCAAATGATAAAACATGTTACTGGGTTCAAGCTCTGTCGCACGCAGCAAATGTTGTTCCGCCTGTTCACGCCGCATGGGAACTTTTTCCAACAAGGCAGCCAAATCTCCGTGATAACGAGCACAATCCGGGGCCAGCGTGACCGCGTCATTCATTAACCTGATGGCTTCTTCGTATTCGCCGCGTGAGAGATGAGTCAAAGATTTGCGATGTTTGATGTCAGCTAACGACAAATTGCGACTTCTAATCGCTTCGGCAGTCATCTTTTCCGCTTGATTTTTTTCTACTGAAGCTTTCGGTCCTTGCTTTACTGAGGTCGGAGAGGTCGGAGGAATTTTTTCAATCCGCGTGCGATACGTGGGGCGATAAGTAGATTGATACCGCTCTGTATTCGAGGAAATTATTTCATTCAGTAAGGCATGCTCAATCGCCGTTTCATAAGACGAGCGAATCGCCATCAGAACTTCGCTGAGTGTTGCCAGCGTGATCGGATCAGCGTGATGGTGATGGCGATCAGGATGATAAGAATTCACCAGGTTTCGATAGGCGTGTTTGACTTGATAAGGGGTCGCTCCGGCGCGTAAACCCAACACGTAATAATCGTCTGGCGCGTCAGAAAGCAATTGCCGCATCTTCTTCACATCGCGTTTGATTTCCTGGAGGCGCTTTTTCCTAACGGTTTCGGCATCCGGCTTAATCGGCCAGGTCAGCGCTGTACTAATCTCAGGTGCTGAGGGGCGAATTGGCGGCGCAACCACTTTGGTAATAATTTTTGCTGTTTCGAGTGCTGCTGCAACAGGCGTTTCCGCCTGCCTGAATTTAACCAATCCCGCGCAATAAAGACCATACTGTTGCTGTAAGACATCCTGCTCTGATTCATCCAGCCGTCCGCTTTCAGATAACACAACGAGATTGCGTGGTTGATAGAGGCAGCTTAACAAAAAAGAAGCGAAGGGTTGTAAACTCAGATCATCCGTGGTCGCCTGGTTGGCTGAAATCCACGTTCCGTGATCCGCCATCATCTCCGCAAAATTTTGTGGCACGCGGGCAAATAGTGCGCCTTCCAAAATTAACGACTTTGCTTTGCAGCCAAGATTCCCACCTGCGACTTTAGCCCCGGCAGTAAAACGATATTCGCCACCTGACCATTCACACAATGAATTAAAAATAGTTTTGACATGCTCAACCCTGAGCTTATTTAATTCATCGCGTGTGACACAGCGATAATAGACCAGGGCTTCGCTGAACGAACGTCCCGCTGCGACTTCCTGCTGAATGCGTGCGGCTGTTTCCTCTGTCACACGTCCAGCTCGGATCAAAATTGCGAGAGCTGAATCCACCGCAAGATTACTGGCGGCGGCATAAACCTCACCCTCCGCAAAATAAATTATGCGTTCGGCTTTCAATTCCAGCCTGCCGTCATTCAGATACAGGCTCCCGCTCAGACCCTGTTGATTGATCCTGCCAGCTAACTCAATGAACGGAGACTCCCTGAGTGTTCCGATTGGTTTGAAATCTGAGGCCATGTGCCATTCCTCTGTGGGGCAGAGTTTCCAGAAACTTAGGATTAAGAAATTAACATAGACGATTACTTGCCCAAACTATTTTTTTAGCGGGTAAGAGTTTACAACAAAGAACGTTTGGCTGGTAGTTATTTGCATAGTGACAGGGAGATTAGTCGGGAACCTGAATTTTCAGTGTTTACCCGGATCATCGCTTGCCTCAGGCGCGACAATCCCGTAGATTATTAAATTGTGCTCCCGTAGCTCAGTGGATAGAGCATCTGCCTTCAAGTAGGAGCCTGTATGGAGAATCGTAATTCGTACAGTGGAGGGTGCTGTATCGGTGAATCTCTAAGGAAGCTTGCGGGCTTTTATGACAACACCGAGGAAATCCTGTGAGTCATCACAGGCGATCCGTAGAGGCCATACGCACCCAGGCTGAAATTGCCTAAGATATGGTCCAGACCACAACTCAGTAAAATGAGCCTGGGGAAATCCAGGGTGGTAAGCTAAGCAGAGGGTCACTGGTTCGAGCCCAGTCGGGAGTACCAATTTTTTTTCGTTCTTATCCCCTTTTTAACCTATGCGCTATATTATTCATGGAGCCGGAGCAGTTGGCAGCCTGGTTGGTGGCTTGCTCGGAGACACTGGCGCTGAGGTTATTTTCATCGCTCGTCCAGCCCAGGCTGAAATCATCAATCGAGCCGGGCTGACTATTCACTCGCTTTACCATCCCACCAAACACGTTACTAAAATCAAAGCTGTTACTTCTCCCCACGAAATCTGCCCGCAAGCGGATGACGTGCTAATGCTCGCCGTCAAAAGCGCACAGACAGCGCAATGCGTCCATGATCTGCGTGAAGTTTATGCGCACAGCACACCGCTGTTCTGCCTGCAAAATGGTATGCGAAATGAAGTCACTGCGGCGGAAAGATTTCTGCACGTTTACGGCGCGATGGTTGGTCTGTGCGTGAATTTCATTGCACCGGGAGTCGTGACCCACACGCTCAATCGGGATTTAGTCATCGGCAGTTATCCGCTTGGCTGTGATGAAATCGCAACGAATGTCGCCCAGGATTTATCCGCTGCCGGATTCAACGCAGTGCTTTCAGAACATGTGATCGCAGCCAAATGGGGTAAGTTGATTTTGAATTTGAGCAACGCCGTGCTGGCAATTACGGGACACCATTTACAGTTGGCGCACACCACGCCGCAAGTTAGTTTACTGATGGCGGAAGTTCAGGAAGAAGGATTGCGCGTGATCAAGGCGCTTGAAATTCCCCTGCACGAAGGCAATAACCCGCTGGATGTTTTCGCGATCACCAAAAAATACCGTCTGATTGGCGAAAGCGCACCAAATCAGCAGGCTATTCTCGCCGCTGAAAATTTACCGACAGAAAAACGAACCTACGTTTCGACCTGGACTGACCTCAAACAACAACGCGGCGAAACTGAAGTTGGTTATCTCAACGGCGAAATAATGTTGCTGGGAGAAAAACACGAAGTGCCGACACCTTATAATGCGACGCTCTTTGAGGTAGTGGAACAAATGGCCGCACAAAATTTACCGCCTGGACATTTTTCCATTGATGAATTGCAAACCATGATTCAGCAGAAACAAACGGAGTTGCAGCCGCACCTTCAATAATCATCTTCGCCCCATCTCGGCCCGCAAAAAAAAGCTGCCCTCAGTTACGATTTTTTCGCCTGCCTTCACACCGCTCAGCACCCGCACTAAATCTCCGGCCTCTTCTCCAAGCTGTAATTTTCGCAGTTGAAATTGTCCTGCTCCAAACGCAACAAAAACTGCCTGCTCGTTGCCGATAGCTTGCAATGCGGATTTTGGAACTACTGTTACTTCCTGCGAACCGGACGAATTCAAAGCCACATCTACAAACATCCCCAGCTTGAACATTTGATTTGGATTGGCAACTTCGATGCGAACTTGTGCCGTGCGTGAGGCGGAATCTACACGCGGATCAACATAAGAAATTGTCCCGCTGAAATTACGATTGGGATATGAAGACGTAGTGAAATTTACTTTTGCTCCGGTTCGCAGCACCCCAAAATCTTTTTCGTAAACATTCGCAATTACCCAAACCGTCGCCAGATCAGTTACGGAAAATAAGCTGTCCGCCAGCGTGACTACCTGCCCGACATTTATACCGCGTGCAGTGATGACGCCGGAGGAAGGAGCGGGAACAAAAACTTCTGATTTCACCTGTGAAGCATCCTTCAAATCGGCAATTTGCGCTTCAGTCATTCCGAGCAGTTTTAATTTTTGGCGATGGCTGGCGTGTTCGGCGTGATGTTCGCGGAGCCGCGCCTCAACTTCCTGTTTTTCCTGCTGGCTGACAGCGCCAATTTCCGCAAGCTTTTGATAACGTTCCGATTGTGTAATATGAAGCTGAAGGTTCGTATCAACCTTCAAATATTCCGTCTGCTCCTGGGCCAGATCGGTGCTGAAAATCGTCGCCAGTGTCTGTCCTTTTTTGACGAAATCACCAAGCTGCGCTTTAACTGCGGTAACGCGCCCACCGACCAATGGAGTCACACGCGTTTCTTTATAAGCATTCGCCTGCACTGTGCCAGTCGTGCGAAGTTGATTGGCCATCATTTGTGTTTTGACCTCGGCGTATTGCAACTTAATCCGCTCAATCATTTCCGGCGCCAGCGTGAGATCAACTTTATTATCTGACTTATTGCCGGACATAGATTCAACCGAAGGAACTTCGCGTCCCGCAGCCTGTTCGACCGTCGGAACTTCACGCCCTGCGAGGCTTGTCGGCTTTGGCGCACGGCGTAAAATAATTGTGGCGACAGCGATCATGGCGAGTAAAATCAGGGCAATCCATATCGCTCGCTTTTTGTTAGGAGTGGTCGAATTTTCTTCGGTTACGCCTTCAGTCATAAAATTTATGCGAACGATGTAGCGCAACCAGCCAGGGTTGCGCTACATTTTCACTTCTCAAGTGCAGTTCCCACTACATTTTCTAATTCAATTCGTGCAGAGAAATATTCCTTCTGCGCCGCTGTCTGAGTCATCTGCAAATCAATCAAGCGCCGCTGCTCATTCAATACTTCGGTTAAGCGGACGTGACCTAAATCAAAGCTTGCCCGCATCACACGCAGGTTGTTTTGCGCTGCCACAAGCAAATCCGTATTGTAAATTTTCAGCACGCGCTGCGCACCTTCGTAGCGAACATAAGCAGCAGCCACTTCGCGGCGAATGATTATTTCGATAAATTCCCGCCGCAAACGCGCTTCATCATTTAGCGCAACGGCGGCTTCGATATTGCCCTGATTTTTATTGCGTGTGGGCAACGTGATACTGACGCCGATCCGCGCCGTATTGCTGCCCATAGCGACGCGCTCCGGCTGACCGGAATCACGATTGACACCAAACTGATCAAAGTTGAATGCCTGGCGTCCCAATTCGGCGAATATGCTCATGTCGTATTTGCCCTCGGTTTTGGCTTGGTCAAGCAGCGCAGCGGTGACAGCTTCGGCGGCGTGGGCAGCCTGTAAATCCGGGCGTGTTTTGAAAGCAAGCGCCAGCAATTCCTGTCGGCTCATCGTCACAGGAATTTCATTGAATTCATTGCGAACCTTCAATTGCTCTTCGCTTCCCATGCCAAGCAAACTTTTGAGTTCTTCCAGCAACACCGCAACGCGGCTGTCATTCGCTTGTTTATTCGCTTCGATTTTGCCGACTTCGACCTGCATCTGACTTTGTTCCAGCGGTGCGCTCGCCCCTTCAGTAACACGCGCCTGAATCAGGTGATAACTGTTTTGATTGAGTTCCAGTAAGCGTTCGTTGAGTTCAAGATTGCGCATCGCTTCCACTGTTTCGCCATATTTTATGCGCACTTTGGCGGCAAGTTCGCGTTCGCGTTCGGCGACTTCGTACTTCATTCGTTCAAGCTCACGTTCAGCCACTTCAATTCGGCGCAGCCGCCTGCCACCAGCTTCGAGCGGCAATCGCACCATCACAGCAGCCGCACGCATGCTGGTATCAGTCACGCTGGAAAGACCAGAAGCCTCAAGTATGGGATTCGCCCGCAAACCTGCCTGCTTCAAGCGTCCGTTAGCAGCGTCAATTTGCTTACGCTCAGCCTGCAAACTTTTGTTATTTGCCAGCGTATATTTCACCGCTTCAGCAAGGCTCATTTCTGAACTTTGCGCAAAAGCAGAAACAGCGAATAAGGCAATAACAAATAGTGTTCGGTAATACATACTGCCAATTTTCAGCCCTGCACAACACCGGAAAGAGTTAGTAGCTTACCGGTGTTGCGCGGGATCATTTTTCATCGCCCCTGGATTTCTTTATAAACAAATTTCGCCAGTTCGCTAATTTGCTCCTGGCTTAATTTGTCTTTGAAAGCAGGCATCACGCCTGAGCCATTGCTGATGCGGGTCGTCAGTTCTTCAACCGTCCGCCCCATTGGCAAACCTGTTTTCAGGCTTGGGCCAACTCCGCCTTCGCCTTTTGCACCGTGACAAATGGAGCATTTTTGCTCTTCAAACAATGCACGAGTTGCGGTTATATCTTTGACCGCAATGCCGCCTGATCCGCCACAGGCAGCGGCGAACAAAGCTAAGAAAATTACGAGTGATTTGATTTGTTTCATGCTTCCTTATCCTTATTTGTTTTTACAACGGAACGTCTGTCCGCTCAGCGTAACGCTGTTTTATCAGCTTCATCTGCGTTCCATTCATTTTCAGTTACTAACGATTTTGGGTTAATTGATACTGCTCTTGCAGGAGATAATTTCCGCTCCTGCAGCCAGAAGAAAATAACTGGCGTGACTATTAAAACATGAATCAGCGAACTTACCATCCCGCCCAGCACCGGAGTCGCCAGCGGTTTCATCACTTCGGAGCCTGCGCGGGAACTCCACATAATCGGTAATAAACTTGCGACGATAGTTGAGACCGTCATGACCTTTGGGCGCAATCGCAACAAAGCACCTTCCGTCACGGCGTCAAATAAATCCTGGCGCGTCATTACCTCACGGCTCGAAGCTTTTTCTGCGCGTTTGCGTGTGACAGCTTCTTCCAGATAAATCACCATCACGACACCTGTTTGCACAGCCGTTCCGAACAATGCGATGAAGCCGACCCACACGGCGACGGAAAAGTTGTAGCCCATTGCATACAGCAAATACACGCCACCCGTAAGCGCAAACGGCACCGCGAGAAGGACGTGCGCGGCCTCCAGAAACGAGTGATAAATTAAATAAAGCAGCACGAAAATTACGAGCAGCACTATCGGCAACACAACTTGCAACCGCTCTTTGGCGCGAATCTGATTTTCGTATTGACCGCTCCACTGAAAATAATATCCGGCGGGCAAAGTAATTTGTTCGGTAATAATTTTTTTCGCTTCGTCCACAAAGCTACCGACATCGCGCCCGCGAACATTGAGCAAAACTGTTGCCCGTAATAATCCATTCTCGCTGGAAATCATAAACGGGCCGCTCTCGCTGCGAATATCGGCGAGCTGCGCCAGTGGAATTTGTTGCGTGCCAACCAGGACAGTGCGGATTTGATTTGGATCACTCCGATATTGTTGCGCATAACGAACACGTACCGGAAAACGTTTTCGTCCTTCAATCGTCACGGCTAAATTTGTTTCGCCGACAGCTTTCTCAATCACGTCCTGCACATCGCCAACCGACAAGCCGTAACGCGCAGCGGCTTCACGATTTACTTTGATATTGAGGTACGGCGCGCCCGCGATTTGTTCCGGGTAAACATCGTTCGCACCACTGATTTTATTAAGGATTTTTGCCGCCGCCTGCGCTCGCTCTTCCAAAGTCTTCAAATCGTTGCCGAAAATTTTCAGTCCAACCTGTGAACGAATTCCGGTCGAAAGCATATCAATGCGATTACGGATTGGCTGCGTCCAGATATTTGAGACTCCCGGCATACTGACGGCTGCATCCAGTTCATTGACTAATTTTTCGGGAGTCATTCCGGCTCGCCATTTGTCGCGTGGCTTCAGATGGATCACCGTTTCGACCATGTTGATTGGCGAAGGATCGGTCGAAGTTTCGGCGCGTCCGGGCTTACCGACTGCCCATTCGACTTCAGGAAATTTTTTGATGATCGCGTCCTGTCGGCTCGTAATTTCAAGCGCCTGCGGCAACGATACGCTCGTGTCAGTGACAGGCATAAACATCAAATCGCCTTCGTCAAGCGGCGGCATAAATTCTTTGCCAATCGGATGCATGCCTTGAATGATGCCAGACAAAATCGGAATGTTTGCCGTGGCGACACGAGCAGTTGAAAGCCAGCTTGATGACGTAGCAAGCAACAAAGCAATCGCAAAGAAAAACAATGCAATGCTTATTATCAGCAACCGATGATTGAGCGCAAAACGCAGCAAAGGCCGGTAAATCGACTGCAAAAACCGCATTACCGGATTGTCTTCTTCACGATGAAACTTGCCTCCGAGCAACAAAGTACAAAGCACCGGTACAAGCGTCACGGCAATGATTGTCGCTCCGACCATCGCAAAAGTTTTTGTAAATGCGAGCGGATGAAATAATTTTCCTTCCTGCCCGGTCAGCGCAAACACCGGAATGAAAGCCAGAATAATGATCGCCATCGAAAAGAAGACCGGACGCCCAACCAGCTTCGTTGCATCCAGCACGGTATCCCACACCAGTTGGCGATTCTTCGGATCAATTTTGCGTTGTTCGAGAAAGCGAAAACAATTTTCGGTGACGACAATACCCGCATCAACCAAAACGCCAATCGCAATCGCAATCCCTGCGAGCGACATCAAATTTGACGAGATGCCCACGTAGTGCATCAACAAAAACGAAATCAGCACAGCCAGCGGCAACGGCAACGTTACGATCAGAATTGAGCGAAAGTGAAATAAGAAAATTATATGCGCCAGCGTGACGAGCAAAATTTCTTCGAGCAACGCAACTTTCAGCGTATCCGTAGCGCGATTAATCAATTCCGTCCGATCATAAAACGGCACAATTTTCACGCCCGCTGGCAATCCAGCTTTTAGCTCTTCAATTTTTTTCTTAACTGCGTTGATGACGTTGAGTGTGTCTACGCCGTAACGCGCAATCACTACGCCGCCCACGGCTTCTTTGCCATTTTTGTCGAGAGCGCCTTGTCGAAACGCGCCACCGATTTTCACTTCGGCGACGGTCTTCACATAAATCGGAGTCCCACCGCGCGAAGCAATCACAATATTGGCAATGTCATCCGTTGATTCAATCAAGCCGATGCCGCGCACCACCGTCCACGTTCCGCCAGATTCGATCACGTTGCCGCTGACGTTATTGTTGCTGCGTTCGACAGCAGAAACTACTGCGCTCAGCGGCAGGTCATAGCTGCGCAAACGATTCGGATCAACGTCAATTTGATATTGCTGGACATAGCCGCCAACGCTGCCGACCTCAGCAACTCCCGGCACGGAATTCAACTGGTAGCGCACGAACCAATCCTGAATTGATCGCAATTCAATCAGGCTGTGCTTGTCGCTTTCAATTGTGTACCAGAAAATTTGCCCGACACCCGTAGCATCAGGGCCAAGCGTCGGCTTCACATCCTTCGGCAAATTATTGCTCACTAAAGTCAGGCGTTCCAAAACTCTGGTGCGAGCAAAATACAAATCTACGTTGTCCTCAAAGATCACGTTAATCATTGAGAAGCCAAATGCTGATTGCGAACGCACGACTTTGACTCCGGCGAGTCCCTGCAAATTTACAGTGAGCGGATACGTGATTTGATCTTCAACTTCCTGCGGACTGCGCCCTGCCCAATCGGTAAAAACAATCACCTGATTTTCACTCAAATCGGGAATCGCATCTATCGGCGTATGCAGCAAAGCGTAAATTCCCCAGCCCGCCAACGCGAGGTAAACCGCAATGATAATGAAGCGGTTCTTGAGTGAAAATTGGATGAGCTGATTTATCATTAGTTTCGCGTTTCGGGTTTTGGGTTTCGAGGTTTTCCTCTAACGCCTCACACCCGAAACCTGACACCTGCTACTTCGCATTGATGGCGAACTTTGCTTTTCCTTCGCCGGCATTACCTTTGTAGCTAACGTTGGCGTACCACGTTCCCGCCATTTCAAGATTGGTAGTAGCTTGATAAATTCCAGGCGTATTGGTAGTCAACACCTTGACATTGCTTTTCATCGGAAGCATTGAACCCATTCCCGGCATATCAATAAACATTGTGATTGCACCAACGTCCACAGGCTGTCCAGCGGCATTGCGAAATTCAACGGTGAAATCGTTTTCGCCATCCTTCAAATGGCCTTGGGAGTTGGCAAGTGTCACGGTGATCTCACCAGCTTTCGCTTCAGCGATAGTTTTACCGGAACTGGCAACAGGCTGACTGGCGGTAGTTGTCGGATTGTTTGGCGTTTGATTACACGCAGCTAAAGTAAGCAGTAATGAAAGTAAAATAATGATCAGTATTAATTTCATAAATATCTCCTGGTTGATTAGCGAGTTATTCAACGATTAATTTGCCGCGCAGCATCCCCATGCCGCAGGTGAAATAGAATTCGCCTGATTTATCCGGTGTGAATTCCACCACCACAGGTTTATTCAACGGCAGCGGGCGGCTGATTTTGTAAGTGGGAAATACAATTTCTGTCCCACAGGTTTTTTCGACTTCGCGGACAAAAGTTACACGGGCAAGGACATTGGGCTTGAGCGTGAAGCTCTTTGGCTCATAACCTTGTTTCGTAATCTTTACTGTAGCGGATTGAATTTCCTGAGCAGCTTTGCGCTTATGGACTTTGCGTTTTGCGCCTTGTGTGGCAATCGCAGGAACAATAAGTAAAAACACACTGGTTAAAATTATCAGGATTTTGCTTCTCATTTTCTACACCTCAACAGACTGAATTTGGAATTGATATACAGCGAAGATATGACAGGCTGCGGAGTCACTTCCACACTTATCATTCATCGTTTGGGAGACACACTTCGACTGTGATGGCGGGTTAAATTCTTAGGCAGGTAGTTTGCAGACAGGCGTTATCTTTTTTGTGCAATAAAGAGAAGGAAAGAGGGAATTGGGATTGAAGATTTTGCGACCACGATGGCAACGCTACTTCAATGACAGAAAGATCATCTGAACTCGGCAATTGCGGCGCAAGCACCATGATTGTAGCTGGAGCTTTTGCTTCACTCTCAGTACAAACACATTGAATTGAGCAATTGGTTTGCGGTTGGCATAAGGCTGTTTGCGCCTCTGGCATTTCCATCGTACAACCGCCCGACTTCGTACAACAACTCATCATTTCACGATCATCGCCGGACTGTTCGATTGCTTCATAGACGCGTTCGGACAAGCGATGGATTTGCGCTGCGGCTGGCAATACGCCAAGCGTCAGGAGGAGTAAAATTGTGGTCAATCGTTTCAGCATCTTCAAAACCGGAGTGTGAATATAGCATTTCCCCTGAGCAACTCGCAATTATTCTCGCTTCCCACTTCCTCGATTACT
Organism: Blastocatellia bacterium; assembly: GCA_043719385.1. Taxonomy (GTDB): domain Bacteria; phylum Acidobacteriota; class Blastocatellia; order RBC074; family RBC074; genus JAFDVL01. The sequence goes on from JAYSTY010000344.1 coordinate 14,192, forward strand.
TAGCAGCTTGTTACAAATCCGCGATTTGTCAGTTATGATGTGCAATTATACGGTAAGTTGAGTTGAGACAACTTCTACAGGAATAACAGTGATGTACCAGTTTGACGAACAATTTGATGTCTTAGTGATTGGCTCAGGTCATGCCGGATGCGAAGCCGCGCATGCTGCGGCAATGATTGGCGCCAGCACAGCAATTGTAACTTTCAACCTTGATCTGATTGCCCAGATGTCCTGCAATCCCGCTATCGGTGGTATCGCTAAAGGGCACCTCGTCCGTGAAATTGATGCGCTCGGCGGACTGATGGGGCGGGTGATTGACGAAACCGGCATTCAGTTCCGCATGCTCAATCGCAGTCGCGGCCCTGCGGTCCAGGCTCCTCGCGCCCAGGCTGATCGCGCTCTTTATCGCCAGCAAATGCGCCGCGAACTCGAAGCCATTCCCAACCTCGCGTTGCGACAAGGCGAAGTGGTAAAGCTTTTAGTTGAGAATGAGCAAATTGTTGGCGTGGAGTTAATGGATAGCAGATTAATTGGCGCCCATGCCGTGGTCGTGACAACTGGAACTTTTTTGAATGGCCTGATTCATATTGGCGAAAAACGTTTTTCGTCCGGACGTTCGGGTGAATTGCCTTCGATAAAACTGGCAGAAAATTTACGGGAATTAGGCTTTCGGATCGCTCGCTTGAAAACCGGTACGCCACCGCGACTTGACGCTCGAAGCATTGAATTTACAGCCTTTGCTGAACAACCAGGCGATGAAAAGCCTGTTCCATTTTCGTTCACTACGAAACAGATTACCAGGAAACAAATTTCCTGCTACATTGGCTACACGACAAATAAGCTGCATCAAACGATCCGTGAAAACATTAGCCGCTCGCCTCTATACAGTGGGCAAATCCAGGGCATTGGCCCACGTTACTGTCCTTCTATCGAAGATAAAGTAGTTAAATTCCCCGACAAAGAGCAGCATCAATTATTCCTCGAACCGGAGGGCTATCACACGTATGAAGTTTACCTGAATGGTTTTTCGACCAGTTTGCCTGCCGATTTACAACGTGAATTAGTTCATCAGATTCCAGGCTTGGAAAAAGCGACGATCCTGCGCCCCGGCTATGCCATCGAATATGACATGATTGATCCGACAGAATTACGCCCTTCGCTCGAAACCAAACGAATTCGCGGATTATTTAATGCTGGTCAACTCAATGGCACAACCGGATATGAAGAAGCCGCCGCTCAGGGAATTGTTGCCGGTATCAATGCAGCAAGATATGTTGGACAGCAGGAACCAATGGTAATCCAACGTAATGAAGGCTATATCGGCATCCTGATTGACGATTTAATTACCCAGGGCGTAGACGAGCCATATCGAATGTTTACCTCTCGTGCTGAACATCGTCTCAAACTGCGGATTGATAATGCGGATGAACGTTTGAGCGAAATAGGTTTTAAAATTGGTCTTTTAAAAGATGAACGCTATCAAAACTATCAAGCTAAAGCTAATAATAAGAATAGTTTACGAGAGTATTTTCAACGCACAATAATTTCTATTCGTTCCGAGGGTTATGAAACGTTTTCGACGCTGACAGGTCTGAAATTGCAGGAATCTACACCGCTGAGCCAGCTTGCCAAACGCCCGG
>JAYSTY010000345.1:0-6549 GCA_043719385.1 Blastocatellia bacterium
GAGAAACAACCTGGTCGCAGCTTGCACCAGGCATTTCGAACATCCGTTAGGTTAGTGATTTCTGTCGAAGGGGCACGGTACACAAGAGCCGCAACCTCAGCAGGTTACGCTACTGTTTCAACGAAAAGGAAATGGAAATGGGTCAGTTCGAGTATCAGGAATTTTACCAGCGCAACCTCCCTCACGTGCAACCACCGGAAGCAACCTTGTTTGTGACGTTTCGACTCGAGGGTTCTTTGCCGAAACCAATTGTGGAACAATGGCACAGTGAAAAAAAGCGGTTGGAAATGATTTTGCAGCGATGGGCGGCAACGGCAATGGCAGGAACAAATCCTGATCCAGCCGCCGTCGCCGAAGAGAAACTGAAGTTTCAGCGTCGCTGGTTTGGAAAATTTGAAGAGGTGTTGGATGGCGCGACAACGGGGCCGTTATGGCTGAAAGAAAAGCAGGTCGCTGACATCGTGGAGGAAGCCTTGCTCCATCGGGATGGCACAATTTATCGGCTGGATGCGTATTGCGTGATGCCCAATCACGTTCACGCTGTCTTTGCGCCTTTTCTGACCGAAGCGTTGGCACGCGAATTAGCAACAAAAGCCATTGCGCGGAAACAAGCCGCACTGAATCAGGTATTGCCTTCTGATACGGATGAAAAAACTTGTCAGTATGTACTAGCCTCAATTATGGAATCACTCAAAGGCTGGACGGCGCGGCGTTGCAATGAAGTACTGAACCGACGCGGACAATTCTGGCAGCACGAAAGCTATGACCACGTAATTCGCAATCAGGCAGAATGGGAACGCGTCGTCACTTACATCGTCAATAACCCGGTCAAAGCAGGGTTCGTTACTCATTGGAAAGATTGGCAATGGAGCTATCGTCGCCCACCCGCACTAATTAATAACAGAACGTCCGAGCAAGAGTAGCGCAACCTGCTGAGGTTGCGTCGCGTGTTAGGGGACGACTTGCGCGCAGCTTATCCCTTGCACTTCGCGTAATTGACAAAAGCGCTGCTTTTCATTGAATGGATAAGCTGATGGAACAACGCAACCTCAGCAGGTTGCGCTACTGTAAACAACCATATTCGTGACTTGAATGGAACACAAACTATGAAATCTTCCTTTCTAATAGTATTACTCTTTTTGGTGTTGTTACCCTCGCTTCAGGCACAGCCAACCAACAGCGCCGGCAATCCCGCCCAAGCCTGGTGGGAACATATAAAGTTTCTCGCGGATGACAAAATGGCCGGACGTGACACGGGCAGCCCTGAACATTTGCAGGCTGCCGAATATATCGCCGCTGCCTTTAAACGCGCCGGATTGAAACCTGCCGGAAGCAAAGGCTATTTGCAACCTGTAAACTTTGTTTCACGGCGTGTGCAGGAAGAGCAATGCAGCCTCGCACTGGTGCGTAATGGGCAAACTGAATCTATCGTGCTCGGTGACGAAGCCGTGTTCAGTATGCGTATCACACACGCACCACTGACCGAAGTGCCGCTTGTCTTTATTGGCTACGGGCTGACTATCCCGGAAGCAAAATACAATGACCTTGCGGGACTCGATTTAAAAGGCAAAGTTGTAGTGCTGCTGACAGGTGGCCCGCCGGAAATTTCCGGCCCACTGAAAGCACATTATCAATCGCATCGCTGGGAAGCGTTGCAACGTGCGGGCGTCATCGGTGTAATTTCAATACCAAACCCACGTGGCCAGGACATCCCGTGGGAGCGCTCCAAGCTGGCGCGATTTCGCCCCTCGATGGCGCTGGCAGATGCAAGTGTGAGCGGTGAATCCAGCCAGCAACTCGCGGTCACATTCAATTCGGCACGGGCGGAAAAACTCTTTGCAGGTTCGGGTCACACGTTCGCAGAAATTCTGGCGCTGGCAGACAAAGGCGCGCCGTTACCGCATTTCGCGTTGCCTGCGTCAGTGCGCGCACAGGTAAAATACGAAAGCAAAAAACTGGAATCGCAAAATGTGGTTGGCATTTTGCCGGGGACTGATGCGAAATTGAAAAACGAATACGTCGTTCTGTCCGCGCATCTGGATCACATTGGTACGGGGCAGCCCATCAATGGCGACAGTATTTATAACGGCGCGATGGATAACGCTTCCGGCGTTGCGACATTGATTGAAACGGCGCTGGCATTGCAAAAAGAAAAAGCCCGGTTGCGTCGTTCAATCATTTTTGTAGCAGTGACGGCGGAAGAAAACGGCTTGCTCGGCTCGAAATATTTTGCGGCACGCCCGACTGTGCCTGCCACCGCGATGGTAGCAAATATCAACATTGACATGTTCCTGCCGCTGTTTCCGCTGCGCAGCTTGATTGTGCAGGGACTGGAGGAATCGAATCTGGCTGACGATTTGCAAACCGTGGGGAAAGAATTGCAGTTACAAATCCTCACTGATCCTGAGCCGGAGCGAAATGCCTTCATCCGCAGCGATCAATACAGCTTCATTCAGCGCGGCATCCCTGCGGCTTCATTGAAAGTAGGATTTATCAAAGGTTCACCAGAACACGAGATCATCAAACGCTGGCGCACTGAACGCTATCACGCACCCTCCGACGATTTGCAACAGCCCATAGATTTTCAGGCCGCCGCCGATTTCAACCGCGCCTACCTGCACATCGTCAAATCTGTCGCCAATCGCAATGACCGCCCGCAATGGAATCAGGATAGTTTTTTCCGGCGGAAGGATTAGGTCTAAGGCGCAGGCGATTATCATTTCCGGCGCATTAAATCTTTCTCTTGTGCGGGCGGGAGCTTTTGCACAATACCGCCCTGCCCCACTTGTTTTTCAAGTTCATCCAGTTCGACAGGCAGAAAATCTGTAAAATTTTCATAGCCCGTTTCCGTGATGACGATGACGTCTTCGTAGCGGATGTACAGATTTTCTTCCGGCACCCACAACTGCGGATCAATCGAAAAAACCAGCCCTGCTTTGAGCGGCAGTTTGTTGTAATTTCCGACATCGTGAACAGCCATTCCGACCGGATGCGAAAAGATGCCGCCGCCTGTGTCTACAAGTTTGTGCGCGGCTTGTTCATAAATTGGTTTGGAAAATTTTGTCCGGCGAAAGACTTCTGCCATCGCTAGTTTCGCTTCGTCCATAATGGCCTGCGGCGTCACGCCAGGGCGAATTCGTTTCATCACGGCAGTGCGATAATCCAGCACGAACTGCAACAACTCGCGTTGCACGCTGTTGTACTTGCCGTTGACAGGCCACATCCGCGTCACGTCGCTGACGTAATACGCATAATCCGGCGCGAAATCCATCAGCACCAGATCACCATCTTTCAACTGATCCAGATTGCGATAGTAATGACCATTCCAAATGTTCGCGCTTCCCGAAGCCGTGATCGAACGATAGCCTTCGAGCCGTGCGCCATTGAGCAAAAACACATAACGCGCCGCCGCATCTAGCTGATATTCGTACACGCCTGCTTTGGTGCTGTGCATGGCTTCGAGAATTCCGAGCGCCGCCAATTGCGAAGCGCGCCGCACCAGCGCAATTTCACGCGGACTTTTGACGAGGCGCATTTCATCCAGCATCGGCGTCAGGTCTTTCACCTCAGCGCGGGGGAAGCGAGTGCGAATCAGTTGGATAAACTGCGCTTCACGTGACACGCGCCCATCCCAGAAATCCGAAGCGATATTCGCATTCGTGATTTGCAGTTCGTAACGGTTTTGCGCATTCCCTTCGGCAGGGGCAAACGGCGTAAAAATAACTGGCGTACCCTCTTTCAGCAGTTCGCGCATCCAGTCGTCATTCATTAGCTTTGTGCTGACGACAGCATCTACGCCAGTCAGTTGTTTGACCGTTTCCGCATCATCGGCGGAAAGCACTTTACCTTCGCTGCGTTCCAGCCGTTCGTTGCGCGGCGGCAATAACAAGGTAACTTTGCGAGTGCGCCCATCCAGCAAAATGTACGAGTGCGGCGTTTCAATTCCGCACAGATAATAAAATTCGTTGTACTGACGCGGAAAAATAAAGCCGGGAGTTTGCGGCGCACCAGACACAATCGCTACAGCGTGATCGCCGATACCATCAAATACTTTTCGCCATCGCGCTTTGAATTCTTCAGGCGGAAAATTCTTTTGATAATACAACGCACTTTGCGCCACGCCGGAAATTGGCAATGACAACAATACGATCAATGACCATAAACGAATTTTGTTCATCTTTTTTACCTCGTCTGACCAACAGATTGTTTTCAATAACGGTCTCAGTAAGAATGATTCACTATCATCTCAGCTTTTCCTTCGTGCAAATTTCTTTTGACGAGCGGCCTTTTGCAAGTTTTTCAGATGTGCGTCAAGTGCATCGCAGATCGCAATACAAAACTCATAAAAGCGGCCCTCAGCATCTTGCTCACTTCCAATCACGGACTTGGCTTGAAGCGCCTTGGCTTGCGGTAAAGGATCATCTCCATTTGGGCCGTAGAGAAATTCACGAATGACTCGCTTTCTATCATCAATCAGGCTGTCGTGATCAAGCTTCAAAACCTCAATGGTTTTTTTCGCACCAGCATGATTCCTGACTGCCGAAACCCCGCCGCTCAAATCAAACTGAAATCTTGTCTCACAGGCTGGGTGTAAGGGTGACACGAAATCCGCACCACCATTTTCCCACCAGTTGTCTTTTATCTGTGCCCCGTAGCGATTTCCTTTCTTCATTCCTTCGCCTGGGAAACAGGCCACAAGGTTATCGTAATCCAAGTCTGACCCCGCCAATTCATCGCGGCACAACGTTTGAGGCTTTATGTGTTCAATATGAGAGGACATGATATCAATTCGTTTCATCGTATAAGCACAAAGCCATCCCTGCTCCTCAAGCAGCGTCGAATGAAGTATTCTTTTTTCAGGATTTTGCAACTCGGGGTAGTTTTCCTGTGAAGTGCCACGCACAGCATCCCGCCATATTTTATATTCGTGTGGCATTCCCGTTTTTCTGATGTACTTCATCTGGCAAGAATCTCCATTCGTGCCATACGAGCCTCAAAGATAGACCATTCTGGCAAATCAAGCCCGTTTTGTTTGGCTATATTTATAGCTGTTCGTGCCTTCTTAAAATCACCTTGGTTAATTAACGCTTCAACGCTACGAATTTTTTCCGCTGCGTTTACAGGCCGGTCGTCGGCTTCCATCAGATGGCGCAGAATCCAGTTTGAATCCATACCAAACGTGCGGTCAGGGCGATCTACTCCCACAGGGGAAAGCAACAACACATGTTCAGGTTCCACCGCCGCCACGATCTGAGGCGAGTGCGTAGTAGTAATGAACTGACAGTTAGGAAAAGTAGCTGTAAGTTGCCCAACAATTGTTCGTTGCCATTTGGGGTGTAAATGCAAATCCAGTTCGTCAATTAGTACGATTGCGGCTCCTTGTTTTACCGGGTCTGTCAGCTTTGGATTGGCTTGTGAAAGCCGTCGCGCTAAATCTAAAACAATTGCAAACAACCCGCGCTCGCCATCTGATAGCTGACGAATGTCCAATTGCATTTTTCCTTTATCAACCAATAGTCGTAGCTTAGGTGAGGTCTCAGCCCGTAAATTTTTACATTCGGGAAGAAATGCTTTCGCTGCACGTTGTAATGCCGCGAGGTGTCTTCTCGCTGGCACGTGTTCGCTTGCCAGTGCTGCCTGGGCGTACATCCAGTGTGCGAGTTCATTTATCATCAAGTCATGGCTTTTCAGCGCGTCCACATATGCAACTGCTTCTGTTCCTGCTATTTTGCCGCTAGATGGTGCAGCGCCAGAAACAAGGGAACGACGCGTTGAAAAATAAACACCAAGCGGTTGTTCCTTTGATGACGCCACCGCAGATTGCAGGGCGCTGAGACTTGGGCCGAAGCTATCCAGCATGCGGGCAGTTGTTGTTTCTTTCTGACCGCGTATTTGGCGGCGCAGTTTTCCGGGTGATTGTGAACGTTGATCCATCGCAGCGCGAATTTGCGCAGCATTATTTTTGGCAGTCGTTGCAAAAAGGTTTTCACGCGGTTGATGACAAACGAATTGAAATTCTTGTTGCCCAATTTCAAATGTGAGCTTCGCAGTCAATGATGGTTGAGAACTTCTTATTGAGTCATCGTCAAAGGACTCGCTCTTATTTTGCGACGAGGTAATTTTCGGCAAGATTCTCGAGAGGCAAATTCTTATCGCGTCCAGCACCGTAGTTTTGCCGACACCATTCACCCCAACCAGCAAGTTCATGCCAGCAGTGAAATCGAATTCTGCCTGTTCGAGCGCACGCATATTCGTGAGTTCGAGTCGTTTGATATTCATGTCATATCCCCAATGTTCAATTGTCCTGTTACTGCTGCTGCAATCAGTGCTGACCGCCGTTCTTTGAGCAACGTAATGGTCTGCTCAGTTGCAGAACGCAGGGCATTTAGTTTGGCTGTTTCTGTAGCGATGTGAGCAACAATCGCGGCTTGTTCTTCCAGGCTGGGCAATGGAAGAACAATGTCGCGGAAACCATCCCAATAGAGCCGTAGCCGATCCCACACAATACCATGAGAATTGCGGGCGCATTCAGCACTAAACATCTCCGTG
>JAYSTY010000346.1:0-6548 GCA_043719385.1 Blastocatellia bacterium
AAGCCTTGTCCGAACCCGTGACGCGATGCCCCTGCGCTTTGAGCATCCCCGCCAGCGAAGCCATCGCCGTGCCACACACTCCGATTAAATGATAATGACATTGATTCATTGCTAAAGGAAAATTCCAACACCTTTCAGGAAATTAAACGGGACATAAGGAAAGATTATAAGGTGGCGAGAGGTTAGAGGCTAGAGGCTAACGGAAGTTTGATAAATCAGGTCGTTCCCAGTCCCGCGTTATGTTCCTTGAAGATGAAAAACCGTATTCAGTGTTTTCGTCGCCAACGGCGACTAACATTATAGCCTATGGTGAAGCAGGGATGATTTCAGTCGCTGAAGGCGACAAACATATCCTTGTTCGCCGCCTTCAGCGACGGGCATTGAGCTCACCCAGCGATTCTCGCTGGGCTATATTGTTGGTCGCCTTTGGCGACAAAAGATTTGATACGTAATTTGATTTTCAAAAAAACATTAAGCGGAAAATATTGGTTGCCACGCTTGCGCTAAAACGCGTAACCACGAACAATCTCCCTCGCAAAATAATCCCTTGACAGAATTTACCTGCTTAGCGTATTTTCAACGCATAGCTTAGCGTAAAAAATACGCATTATAAGGAGAAAGCGAATTAATGGGGTTTACTTACGAATTTGAGCGACCCGGATTAACAGTTGACTGCGTGATCTTCGGCATTGATCTGGAATCCGATGATTTAAAAGTCATGTTGATTGAACGCGCCCTGGAACCATTTGAAGGAATGTGGGCAATTCCCGGCGGCTTCGTCAGAAGTGGAGAATCCCTCGAAGATGCGGCGCGGCGCGAACTTCAGGAAGAAACCGGCATCGCCGATGTTTTTCTCGAACAGCTTTTTACGTTTGGCGAACCAAAACGTGACCCACGCGGCTGGGTAGTCTCGGTCGCTTATTACGCTTTAGTTTCGCCCGAAAAACATCACGTCACGGCATCCACCGATGCGCGGCGCGCCGAATGGTTTTCAATCGAAGAATTACCAGAGCTAGCTTTTGACCATCAGGAAATTTTGCAGGCTGCGCTGGAGCGTGTCAGGGGAAAGCTGAGCTACGCACCAATCGGATTTGAGCTTTTGCCCAGTAAATTCAGCATCAAGCAGCTTCAGAAAGTGTACGAAATTTTGCTGGGGCAACAATTGGACAACCGAAATTTTCGCAAAAAGATTTTCAGTTTGGATGTCTTGAAAGAACTCAACGAAGTACAAAAAAATGTCGCGCACCGCGCCGCGAAGCTCTACAAATTTGATGAGCGCAAATACAAACAATTGACCAAACAAGGTCTGAATTTTGAGATTTAGTTATGAACCGAGACATGCGTGTCGTGCTGGCACAACAAACATTGGAAATCATCAACGCTGGAAAATACCTTACGTCATCAAACACTGAAATCAACATCAGCGCGGCGTTAGAAAATTCCATCAACAAGACAGTGCTTTATCGCCCAACCGACTTCCCCGCTAAGTTTGCCCTCGGCAAAAATTTCGCGGATATCAAAGTTGAAGTGACAGGAGAAACATCGCTTGAAGCGGCTGCACGTATTATTAATCTTAACCCGGACGCGAATCCATTGGTTTTAAATTTCGCATCGGCAAAAAACCCCGGCGGCGGATTTCAAAACGGGAGTCAGGCGCAGGAAGAATCTTTGGCGCGTTCATCAGGGCTTTACGCCAGCTTAACTTCAAGCATGGAAATGTATTATTTTAATCGCCGCGAACGAAGCTGTTTGTACTCCGATCACATGATCTATTCGCCGGAAGTACCCGTTTTCAGGAACGATGATGGACATTTGCTGGAAAAGCCGTACCTCGTTTCCTTCCTGACATCACCTGCTCCGAACGCCGGAGCCGTGAAAAGAAATGAACCTGACAACACAAAATTCATTCAGCCAACATTGGCTGCGCGGATGAAAAAATTATTGTGGATCGCGGCGGAGCAACAACATCCAACCTTAATTCTTGGTGCGTGGGGCTGCGGAGTTTTTCAAAACAATCCGGCAATGGTCGCCAACTGTTTTGCTGAACTGCTTGGCGTAGGTGGTGAATTTTACGGATGCTTTGCACAAATAGTGTACGCCGTTTTTGATCGCTCTCCCGATCAGGGAGCACTTGGAGCATTCGAAAGAGTATTAAATGTATGAATCACAACGTAGTAAAAATCAGTAAATTCCTCAGCCTCGTCTTGCGGCATCAACCTGAAACCATCGGCATCAAACTCGACAGCGCGGGCTGGGTCGATGTCTCCGTTTTACTCGCAGCCTGCAACGCACACAGCAAACGAATCACAGCCGAAGATTTAGATTTTGTTGTCGAAAATAATGACAAAAAACGCTTCGCCTTTAATGAAGACAAAACGCGGATTCGTGCGAATCAAGGGCATTCTGTTGAAGTCGAACTTAAATATGAACCATTAACACCGCCGCCAATTTTGTACCACGGAACCGCGAGCCGCTTTCTTGCTTCGATCAATCAAATCGGCATCGTCAAAGGTAATCGCCATCACGTACATTTGTCGGCTGACATCAAAACTGCCAAAGCCGTCGGACAACGTCATGGCATAGAAATCACGCTGATCGTGAATAGCGCCCAGATGCACAAGGACGGCTTTCTATTTTATCAATCTGCGAATGGGGTTTGGTTAATCGAACATGTCCCCGTGCAATATTTCTCGGAGGGATTATGAACGAAATAAAATTTTATCGGACAGATAATGAGTAGGCTGCTTCTCCAATTTTTCAGCACACCCATTCAAGCTTGATGGCAAAGTTTGGCCTACCAGCGAGCATTATTTTCAGGCGCAGAAATTCTTGAATGACAAAATTCAAGAAGAGATTCGTCGTGAAAAATCGCCGATGATTGCGGCGCGGATGGGGCGTGACCGCAAGAAACCTTTGCGCCGTAACTGGGAAGCTGTCAAAGACGAAATTATGCTCAAGGCAGTGCGAGCAAAATTTTCTCAACATAAAGACATTCTCGAAATTATGCTCAGTACAGGCGATGCGAAGTTGATTGAACACACAGCCAACGATCATTACTGGGCTGATGGCGGTGATGGCAGCGGATTAAATCGGCCCGGAGAATTATTGATGCAGATACGCGAAGAATTTGCTAACACAAAAATTGATGGATGAAACCTGAAATTGTAAAAGGAAATTTGCTGGCTCAACCAGTTGAAGTCATCGTCAATGCCTGGAACAGGAATTTCCTTCCGTGGTGGATATTGCTACCGCAGGGAATAGCTGGCGCGATCAAAAAGCAGGGAGGAGTTCAACTATTCAATGAGTTGCGAAAATTCGGACTGCTCTCACCTGGAGAGGCGGTTCTGACTTCAGCAGGAAAACTTCCCTTTCGCGGCATCATTCATGTTGCTGGATTGAATTTAATTTGGCGAGCCACCGAAAACTCAATCCGACTTTCGGTACGAAACGCTATGAAAGTTGTTGCTGAAAACGGCTTCACCTCTGTGGCTTTTCCAATCATTGGCGCTGGTACTGGCGGCTTCAAACGCGACACTGCTTTAAATATTATTGTCGAAGAATTAAATCGGATCACAGCAGAAACACGAGTCATCATCGTGATTTTTGAAAAGAAAAAATAATGTACTTTGATTTAAGCAATCCTCTCGCGTAGATTTATTTGCAGCAATGAGCAACAACCGCCGACAATTCATCGAAGCCATGCTGACACTTCCAGCGTTGCCGTTGCTCGCCCAGGCACAAGACAAAATCACTCCGGTAATTTTGCGTGGGCGGGTCGTTAATCTCGCGGATGAATTTGCGCTCCGTCATCAGATCACATTGGAAACCGCGCAGCGTGGCGTGATTTACTGCCTCAAAACCGCTGACGGCAAACTTTATCCGTTTCTGCCGACCGATACCGCCGCTGCGATTTACGATGATGAGCGATTTCGCCAGCGCGAATTACAAGTCACCGTGCGTACCTTTCCCGATTTCCAGTTTATCGAGGTTATTAAGTTGCAATCCGTCAAATGGGGCAGAGTTTTTGACCTGTTCTATTTTTGCGTCGTCTGCAATATTTCCACGCATAAACCCGGCCCGTGCGAATGCTGCCAGGACCCGATGGTTTTTCACGAAGAACCAGCCAGAGACAACTGAAGATTTGCACACGTATTTGAAATCTAAGAGTTTCGGAGTTGGCTGAAAAGCCAGGCTTTGGCAAAATCCCAATCACGTTTGAGGGTGGCAAGGGAGATGCCCAGCACTTCTGCCGTTTCTTTTTCCAGCAGTCCCGCAAAGAAACGTAATTCAATGATCTGGCTGGCACGCGGCGCGATCACTTCCAGTTTGCGCAAGGCTTCATCCAACGCGACCAAATCCTCATCTGGCGCGACTGACTCTCCCGTGATTTCTTCCAGCGCTAATTTAATCGTCCCGCCGAACCGTTTTTCCGCTTGTCCCTGCCGCGCATAATCCACCAACACGCGCCGCATCTGCCGCGCCGCAATGGCGAAAAAATGCGCCCGGTCACGCCATGCAAAATCGGACTCACCAGAGAAAAGCCGCAAGTAAGCTTCATGCACCAGCGCCGTTGCCTGCAACGTATGGTCGGCGCGTTCCTGTTGCAGATAATATTGCGCCAGTTGCCGCAGTTCCTGATAAATGATCAGGATCAATTGCTGCGAAGCGTCCTGATTGCCGCTGTGATATTCGGCCAGGAGGAGGGTGAATTCTTTGGGGTCAGAAGCTGACATAAGTGGTAGCTCACATGCGTTTACGGTTTACCTGAATTGACAACCTCCTGACGAGTTGCGGCACGCCAGAACCGCATCGTTCCATCAGCACTACTACTGACCAGCAAGTACCCGTCCGGCGAGAAAGCTACAGCATTCACCGCATCGGTGTGGCCTTTGAGGGCCAGCAATTCCTGCCCCGTTGCCACATCCCATAATCTGACGATGCCTTCGCTGCTGCCGGTGACCAGGCGTTTTCCGTCCGGCGCAAAGACGACTGACCGAACATGGCCGGCGTGCCCTTTGATTGTAACGAGTTCCTGCCCGGTACTTACCTGCCACAATTTAACCGTGCTATCGGCGCTGCCCGTGGCGAGCGTCTTGCCGTCGGGCGCAAAAGCGACGGCAAGAATCGGCTTGATATGTCCCTTGAGCGTAGCCAGTTCACGCCCTGTCGCCACGTCCCATAACTTTGTCGTGAGATCATAACTCCCGGTTGCCAATATTGCGCCATCGGGCGAGAACGCGACCGAAAAGATGATGTTGGTGTGTCCTTTGAACGAGGCAAGTTCCTGCCTCGTTGTCGTATCCCATAATTTTGCCGTGCGATCAAAGCTGCCAGTCGCCAGCTTGCGACCATCGGGTGAAAACGCTACCGCATTGATCGGGGCCGAATGCCCTGACAACGTTGCGAGTTCCTGCCCGGTTGCCGCGTCCCACAACTTCGCGGTGCGGTCGGCGCTGCCCGTTACCACCGTCCTGCCATCGGGTGCAAAGGCGACCGCCGGAACCAGATAAGTATGCCCTTTATAGACCGCCAGTTCCTGCCCCGTCGCCACGTCCCACAGCCTGGCGATATTGCCTCTGCTACTGCCCACCGCCAGCCGTTTGCCATCCGGCGAAAAGGCGACAGCGCCATCCGACCCATCCTTGAGCGTAGTAATTTCCAGCGCTGCATCAAGGTCCCATAATTTTGCGGTGAAGTCATCGCCGCACGTAGCTAACGTTTTTCCATCCGGTGCAAAGGCGACCGACCACACTTGTCCAAGATGTCCTTTGAGTGTGACGAGTTCTTGCCGGCTGGCCACGTCCCACAACTTCACTGTGCGGTCAGTATTGCCGCTCGCCACGCGTTGCCCATCCTGTGACCAGGCCACGGCACGGATTTCGCTCTGTCCTTTGAACGCCGCGATTTCCTGCCCCGTCTGCACATCCCACAAATGTATGGTGCGATCATTGCCGCCGGACGCCAATGTTTTCCCATCCGGTGCAAAAGCGACTGACCAGACCAATCCCAGTAAATCGAAGGTATGGAGTTCCTGCCCGGTGGCCACATCCCACAATTTGGCCCGATCAGAAAGCCCAGTTGCCAGGGTTCGACCATCGGGTGACCAGGCGAGTGAGCGCACCCATACCGCGCCGCTCTGGATCGTCCGTAGCTCGCTGCCCGTTACGGCGTCCCACAACCGCACCGTACCGTCATCGCTCCCCGTCGCCAATGTTTTGCTATCCGGCGAGAAGGCAACCCCATTGATGCGTTTCGTGTGACCTTTCAGCGTGACCAATTCCTGGCCTGTGGCGGCGTCCCACAATTTCACTGTTTTATCGTGACTGACCGTTGCCAACTTTTGCCCATCCCGTGACCAAGCCACAGACCAAACCGTATTCGTGTGTCCCTGATGCGTGCGGAGTTCCTGCCCGGTAGCCGCGTCCCACAACTTCACCTTGCCGTTATCATCCCCGGTAGCTAACGTTTTGCCGTCCGGTGAAAATGCCACCGACCAAACTTCTTTCGTATGCGGCAAACTGAAGCGTTCGCCGTTGTGATGGTACAGC
>JAYSTY010000347.1:0-2699 GCA_043719385.1 Blastocatellia bacterium
CGAGCCATTTGCCCACCCTTGCCAGGTCTTAACTCAATATTATGAATCTGCGTTCCAAGCGGAATATTTTTAAGTGGAAGCGCATTCCCTGTCAGAATATCCGCTTCAGGTCCTGAGAGAATCGCCTGTCCAACCTGTAATCCAATTGGAGCCAGAATATAGCGTTTCTCACCATCCGCGTAGTTTAATAAAGCAATGCGAGCTGAACGATTCGGATCATATTCAATCGTTGCAACTTTGGCCGGAATTCCTGCCTTATCACGCTTAAAATCAATAATGCGATAGTGTCGCTTATGACCCTGACCACGATGGCGAACAGTAATTCTGCCAAGATTATTCCGTCCATTAATACGCGACTTGCTGACGGTTAGCGGTTTATACGGCCTATCGGTCGTCAACTCATCATTGGTAAGATAAGTTTGATAACGTCGCGCCGGACTTGTTGGTGTTAACTTTTTAATTCCCATCGTTCACTCCAGTTTCATACTGGCAACTTAAACTAAATAACGTCGCCATAATCCTCAAGGCGCTCACCTTTTTTCAAAGTGACATAGGCCTTTTTATAATCCGGCTTACGTCCGACGAGCCGACCACGGCGAACTTCCTGTCCGCGACCATTAATAATGCGAACAGCGTCCACCTTGCGCTTGAAAATTGATTCAACCGCATTCTTAATGGAGTACTTATTTGCATTAACCGCCACGATAAAAGTCAGTACCTGTTTTTCACCAGCAGATGCAACGCCGATGTCGCCTTTAGCTTTGACCGCTTTTTCCGTGACTACTGGCGCTTTAATGACATCCCAAATCGATTTCATAACTTTACTTGCTCAGTTTTTCCTGCAAAGCATTAACAGCCTCGCGGGTCAGCACTATTTTTTCGTGGTACAGGACGTCATAGATGCTGACGTTGGTACCAGCCGCCAATTTTACGCCGGGAACATTGCGGGAAGCTAAGGCAAATTTATCGCTCGCCTTTGCATCAACGAATAAAGTCCGCTTATCCAAGCCCAGAACTTTAGCCGCTGCCACAAAATTTTTGGTTTTATGGTCGTCCATGTTCAGGTCTTCAATTACCATTAAATTGCCTTCGCGCAACCGCTCAGACAAAGCTGAGCGCAAAGCGCCGCGCTTCATTTTCTTCGGCAATTCGTAGCTCCAATCACGGGGTTGTGGGCCGTGAACGTTACCGCCACCTTTCCACAACGGGGAACGCAAACTAGCGACTCTGGCGCGTCCCGTCCCCTTTTGCTTCCAGAGCTTCTTACCACTACCCGAAGTATTTCCACGAGTTTTGGTGGCAGACGTTCCTGAACGCTGATTGGCCTGATAATTTTTGAGCGCGTCATAAATTAACGGCTCGTTGAGTGGAGCGCCAAAAACCTCGTCATTGAGACTAATTTCGCCTACCACCTGATTTTTTAGATTTTTTACTTCAACCGTCGGCATTGCTGCATCCTGAAGAAATTATTTACTTAACTTTTTTGATAAGCACGTATGCCCCGGTCGGCCCCGGCAACGCACCACGAATCATCAGCAGGTTCTCTTCTGCATTGATGCGGACAATTTTCAAATTTCTGACTGTCTTGCGCTCGACGCCCATGTGTCCAGCCATCTTCGTGCCTTTAAACACACGCGAAGGATACGCTGATTGACCAATTGAACCAGGCGCCCGATGGAACATCGAACCGTGAGTGGCGCGCCCACCACTAAAACCGTGACGCTTGATAAAGCCTGCAAATCCTCGCCCTTTACTCGTGCCAATAATCTCGACCAGATCATTTTCAGAAAACTGATCTACCAGCACTTTGTCACCCACGCTCGCCTCATCACTATTTTTTATCCGTACCTCTTTCAGCACGCGAGTTGGCGGAACACCTGCTTTGTCAAAATGACCTTTCATCGGCTTGTTAGTGTTCTTAGGAGACTTAGCTTCAACAAACCCTAACTGCACAGCTTCATAGCCGTCGGTTGAAACGGTCTTGCGCTGTATGACAACACACGGACCGGCTTTTATCACTGTCACCGGTGTAACAGTGCCATCTGCCGCAAAAATCTGCGTCATTCCCAGCTTTTTACCAATAATGCCGTTCACCATTATATTTATACTCCGTCTAGTGCAAACCGCCGATAAGGACGATTCACGACGAATTAGTGATTCAAAAACTTACTATTTATGATCTACGATCACGTCCGAAGGCTTTAATCTCAGCATCCACTCCCGCAGGCAGATCAAGCTTCATCAAAGCTTCCATCGTCTGCGCGGTTGGATCAAGAATGTCCATCAAACGCTTATGAGTGCGAATTTCAAACTGCTCACGCGATTTCTTATCAACATGCGGCGATTTCAAAACAGTCCACTTATTCTTAACTGTTGGAAGAGGGATCGGCCCCGCAACCCGCGCACCAGTACGTTTAGCAGTTTCGATAATTTCCGCTGTTGATTGATCAAGTACACGATAATCGTAAGCTTTCAGGCGAATTCTAATTTTTTCGTTCAACATATTTACTCAGGTCTTAAGGCTTAGGATTCAGGGCTTAGAATATCATCCCTAAATCCTGATCCTGGTTCCTGAATCCTTACTCAATAATATCGGAGATGGTGCCCGCGCCGACGGTGCGTCCACCTTCGCGGATCGCAAAGCGCAGCCCCTTCTCCATTGCAATCGGGGTGATCAACTCAATGTCCATTGCAATATT
>JAYSTY010000348.1:0-2695 GCA_043719385.1 Blastocatellia bacterium
TCGTTTTACCAACTTTGTATTTAGTTTTTGAAGGCAAAGAGAGGAAAACTGTATGAGTGAAATTTCAGAAGTTGTGCAGGAAACAAGTTCGCCAAAATCCGAATCATCACTGAATTCATGGATCGCCGTTCTCGTGGCATTGACTGCGACGTGCATGGCAATTTGTAATATCAAAGACGGGAACATCGTCCAAGCCATGACGCTGGCACAGGCACGGGGCGTAGATGCCTGGACGTATTATCAGGCGAAAAGCACGAAGCAATTGTTGTCAGAAAATATGATGGAGCAAGTGAAGACACAGCTTGCGACCGCATCAACACTGGCTCCGGCGGCTCGCACGATGCTTGAAGAAAAATCCAAAAAATATCTGGACGAAGCAAAGCGTTACGAGCAGGAAAAAGAAGAAATCAAAACCAAAGCTGAAATTTTTGCGAAAGAATATGACCAACTAAATACACACGATGACCAGTTTGATATGGCGGATGCCGTGTTCACAATTGCGATTGCGCTCTATGGAATCACGGCTTTGGTCAAAAAGAAATGGCTATTGATTTTTGCGCTGGCGTTAACGATTCTGGGAGTTATTTTTGGACTCTCAGGGTTTCTTGGTTGGTCATTGCATCCTGATTGGTTAGCCAGGATTCTGGGATAAGCATTATGTTGCTGCTCAAATCAAATATGTTTATCTGTCAGTTTTTCTCTACGTTGCAAAAGAAAGAAGCGAGACGTAGACTGGCATTGTCAGTATTAATTCTAAGCGATTAATTACTGACGCTAGTTTTATGAAATTGTCGGCCTAAATCCACGCGCAACAGCGTGGGTGCGGGGGAACCAAATTGGCGTGCAATACACGTCAAGGGGCGAATCCTTTTGATCGTAAAAGGTAGGGCTACTTTCCAGTCCGAGTCCGTCAGCTAACCTCGTCGGCATTTGCGGAAGGGTCTTTATCGTAAACTTGTACTACAAATGTAGCAGCCACGCGAACACCTTTAGAGTTGAGCGTCACGTGGTTTTTCTATTTTGTAGCATTGAATTTCGTAACACCTCCTTCCGATGTTTCCTATTAAATTAAGGAGCACGGAAAAATGTCTCAAGTACAAGAAAAAATCTCTGGTCGTACCACGAAAGTAGTGGTAGCGACTTCGGTGATGTTGTCGTTCATTTCGTTCTGGCGGGCTGCCGCCATTGTGTTGAATGATTTGGCTTCGACGGCGTATTACATCGGCGGTATTACGGAAGAAGCCATCGGCAAATCAGCGCCCTGGTTTGTCCTGGGCGTGATGCTGTTTTCGTATGCGGTGCGCGCCGTCTATGTCGAAAGCTGCACGATGTTTACACGTGGCGGCGTCTATCGCGTCGTCAAAGAAGCGATGGGCGGGACGCTGGCTAAGCTGGCGGTCTCGGCGTTGCTGTTTGATTACATTTTGACTGGCCCGATTTCAGTAGTTGCCGCAGGGCAATATATTGTTGGGCTAATCAATTCATCGGCGGAACATTTCGGCTGGGCGTGGCAATTGCATGTCAATTTTACGGTAGTAGTAATTTCTGTGGCAGTCGTGGCGTATTACTGGCGGCTCAATATCATCGGCATGCACGAATCGTCGGAACGTGCGCTGCGCATTATGCAAATCACGGCGGTGATGGTGGTCGTCATCGTGGTCTGGTGCAGCCTCACACTCATTAAGCATCCGGCTTCGCTGCCGCCTTTGCCGCTGCCGTCGAATCTGCATTTTCAGGTCAGTCCGTCAACTGGATTCCATCCACTCGGCTGGCTGAAAAACACCAGCTTGCCCTCTATTGGCTTGATCGGAATTATGATTGCTTTCGGGCATTCCGTTTTGGCGATGAGTGGCGAAGAGTCGTTGGCGCAGGTCGCGCGCGAACTGGAAGCGCCCAAGCTCAAAAATCTGAAGCGCGCGGGGATGGTGATTTTTGTCTTCAGTATGGTTTTTACCTCGTTGTCATCATTCTTTGCAGTGATGATTATTCCTGATGCGGTGCGCCCGCAATACACCGGGAATTTACTGTCAGGCCTCGCCATGAGCGTCATCGGCCCGGAGTGGTTGAAATTGTTATTCCAGGCGTTCGTCGTCATTGTCGGGTTCCTGATTCTGGCCGGCGCGGTCAACACGGCGATCATTGGCTCCAATGGAGTGCTGAATCGCGTCTCGGAAGATGGTGTCCTGACCAGTTGGTTTCGTGCGCCGCATAAAAAATACGGCACCACGTATCGCCTCATTGACATGGTTGCGATCCTGCAAATTGTCACTATTGTACTCAGCGGTGGAAATGTTATTAAGTTGGGTGAGGCGTATGCCTTTGGCGTGATCTGGAGCTTTACGTTTATGTCTGCGTCTATTGTTGTACTGCGCTTCAAACGACCTGGTGCACGTGAGTGGCGCGTACCGTTCAATTTCAAGCTGGGCAACGTAGAATTGCCCGTCGGATTGCTGGCGGTTGCCTTAACCTTGTTCGCACTGGCCTTAACAAATTTGTTCACCAAAGAACTTGCCACCATTTGGGGGATAGCCTTCACATTGGTTTTCTTTATTTTGTTTACGGTTTCCGAACGCGCCAACGCCAAACGCAAAAAAGATACGTCGGGGCTGGATCAATTCAATCTGGTGTCTGAACAAACGGTCACGAATAAACTGGTAGATGCACGTCCCGGCGGAATTTTGGTGACGGCGCGCGA
>JAYSTY010000349.1:0-6513 GCA_043719385.1 Blastocatellia bacterium
GGCATTGATCGAAATTAATGCCCGCGCCAAACGATCCAGATTTTCGCGTTCCCGCGAATAGCAAACGTCCAGGTCAAATGTAGACCTGGCTGAACCATGTAAGTTGGCAGCCACTCCACCAATGATGACGAAATCAACCTGATGATCCGCCAGCCAATCCAACATTTTTTTGAATTGAATCATACTCGTTTGTGGTGGCGGACAGCCGCTCGCATCGTTTCAATATCATTCACAAAAGACTGTAAATCTGCTAATCGCTCTTCCAGAGAACGCCGTAACTGCCTAAGATTTAACGTGAGATCAACCCCATAATCAAGTGCTCGCGCCGCCGCCGTTCCAGGCTTTGGGTTTAGCAACATCTCTTCTTGTTCCTTAGTCAAACTCATCGTTGCTTGATTGTACTCCCAACGTGCAACACAGTTCCAATCAGCGCCAGAATGATTGTTAACAGCGTAAATGGACGCTCTAAATTAGCTTTATTCTCAAAGAAAAAAGCGATAATGACCAAGCCAGTTGCGCTTAGAATCATCAACGATCCAACCAGTTGTAAATAAGCGCGCCAGATAATTTGACTGACTTTGAGGTACGAACCAAGACTCAGGTTCAGCAGCGCCAGCAACAAAATATAGACGTGATTTCCGCGTAGTGAAAATCTGAAACGGTCATCGGCTTCCATCAAATGATGAATGTGGAAGCGCATGTGATAGCCCGTCAGCAAAAATACGGCAACGACAAAAATGCCCACAGCTAAATGAACGGATTTGGTCTGCATTACTTTTGTTCTTGAATAATTTTCTGCAAGCCGTATTCGATGCTTTCAAGAATTGCCTGCCACGAAGCGGCAATGATATTTTCGGCTACACCAACCGTATTCCACGAACGATTACCATCACTGGTTTCAATATGGACACGTGTTTTCGCGGCGGTCGCGTGTTCGCCATCCAAAATTCGTACCTTAAAATCTATCAAGTGAAATTTTTCAATCGCGGGAAAATGTTCGCGTAAAGATTTTCTCAGCGCCTGATCCAGCGCGTGAACCGGGCCATCGCCAAAGCTGGCGGTGTGCATAATTTCGTCGCCGATTTTTACACGGACGACGGCTTCGGGTTCGCCAGCCGAGCCAATCCACACGCGATATTCCAGCGGCTCAAAGAAATATTTGCGCTTACCGAGCGCCGACAAAGCGCGTAAATGAAATGAAGCATCAGCTTCTTCAAATGAGTAGCCCTGATGTTCGAGTTCCTTTAATTCTTTTAGCAACCGCCGTCCGGCTTCAGGATTGTTGATGAAGTCTTCGCCAAAATCTTTCGCGGCAAAATTAATATTGCTCATGCCGGATTGATCGCTGACGAGGACACGAGTTTCATTGCCTACGAGTTCGGGATCAATGTGTTCGTAAGTGGATTTCGCTTTCATCACGGCGGACACGTGAATACCACCTTTGTGGGCGAAGGCGCTTTTGCCGACAAATGCGGCGCGATCATTTGGCACTAAATTCGCCACTTCGTTGATGTAGCGGCTGGTGTGCGTCAGCAATTTTAATTTGCCATTAGGCAAACAACGACGATCCATTTTCAATTCAAGGTTCGGAATAATCGAACATAAATTCGCGTTGCCGCAACGTTCGCCGTAGCCGTTCATCACGCCCTGAATATGCGTCGCGCCCGCTTCGACTGCGGCGAGCGAATTCGCTACGGCAAGTTCGCCATCGTTGTGCGCGTGGATGCCAATTTTTGCATTGGGAAAACGGTTGCGGACAATCTCAACAGTTTCGGCGATTCGTTCGGGCAAGCCGCCGCCATTGGTGTCGCACAAAATAATTGTTTCGGCTCCGGCTTTGACGGCGGAATTTAATGTATCAAGCGCGTATTCAGAATTCGCTTTGAAGCCATCAAAAAAATGTTCGGCGTCATAAAAGACGCGGCGGCCTTGCGCCTTCAAATGTGAAACCGTATCCGCAATCATCCGCAAATTTTCATCCAGTGTAGTCTTGAGCGCCACATCAACATGAAAATCCCATGACTTGCCAAAGATCGTGACAATCGGAGTTTCTGCCGCGAGCAATCCCTGTACAACTGCATCATCAGCCGCGATTCCATTGGCGCGGCGCGTGCTGCCGAATGCAGCAAATAAAGCGGTTTTGAGTTGGATAGACTTTGCGCGGTCGAAAAATTCTACGTCCTTCGGATTCGCGCCAGGCCATCCGCCTTCGATGAACGCGACGCCAAGTTCATCAAGCGCGTGGGCAATTTTAATTTTGTCTTCGACCGAATACGCCAAGCCTTCGCCCTGCCCACCATCGCGCAATGTTGTGTCAAAGATTTCGATCAAATTACTCCTCATACTAATTCCTCAACATTACCAAGCTCAGATTGCTTTTTGCCAACAACAATCAAGACCGGATAAACATAGTGCAGCGCGTCACCTTTGCGATGCACGTCTAATCCCAATTCGTTTTTGCCGACATCCGCGTGAAAGAGTTGGCGGATTTTTTCAGCGTCGCCGGGGTTTGGAAAAAATGATTTCATCGAAGCTTCAAACTCAACTTCAAACGGATAACGCTGCGTTTTGATTTGCTGTAATCCGGCTGTTTTTACTACATCTAACAACTCAGCTTCCAACATTGCCCGCACGTGCGAAGGGTCTTTCAACTTCTCGACAAAATTGTATGCGACTTCTTTTTCTTGTGGCGGAGTTCCGTCCACGACCATCACCGTTCCACCCGTTTTACAGACACGCAACATCTCTTTGCACACTGCCAGTGGATCAAGAAAATGATGAAACGTGTAGCGCGTAATCACCATCGAAAACGTATCATCCGCAAACGGCAACGGCAGCACGTCGCCAAGCTGCCACGTTAAATTTTCAAGCTGAAATTTTTGCTGACGCTTCCTCGCCTGCTCCAACATTGCCGGAGTCAAATCAATTCCAGTGACGTGTTTTGCCCGCGTTGCAAATGCACAAGCCACAATGCCGGGGCCGCACGCAACGTCCAGTACATTGTCATCAGCGATGACGCCAGAAAATTCAAGCAACAATTCTTCGTGCTGCGTCGCCAGCTTTGAAAACGGCACCGCCTGCTTCGTGAATTGATCCAGAATTTCTGCGTTGTGCGCGGCTTGAGTAGACATATTGTGGATGCTGGATGCTGGATGTTAGATGCTGGGAAAACCTAGCATCCAGTATCTAACATCCAGCATCTTCCTTAGTTCTTCGCCTTATCAACGATCTTATTGGACGACAGCCACGGCATCAATCCGCGCAGTTGTTCGCCCACTTCTTCGATCTGATGTTTCTTGCCATCGGCGATCATGCGGTTGAAATTTGGTTTGCCGGATTCGGCTTCGGCTAACCATTCATCGGCGAATTGACCAGATTGAATTTCGGCGAGAATTTCTTTCATGCGTGTTTTCACGGAAGCATCAATGATGCGTGGGCCACGCGTCACATCGCCATATTCCGCCGTGTTGGAAATCGAGTAGCGCATATTTGAAACGCCGCCTTCATACAACAAATCTACGATTAGTTTCATTTCGTGCAGGCATTCAAAATACGCCATTTCCGGCGCATATCCGGCTTCGGTCAGCGTTTCAAATCCCGCTTGAATTAACGCTGTCAGACCGCCGCAAAGCACTGCCTGTTCGCCGAACAAATCAGTTTCAGTTTCTTCTTTGAAAGTCGTTTCGATAATGCCCGCGCGTCCGCCACCAATCGCCGAAGCGTAAGCAAGCGCAACTTGTTTCGCATTACCTGCCGGGTCTTGCGCAACGGCGACCAGGCACGGCACACCTGCGCCACGTTCATACTCACGACGCACTAAATGTCCAGGACCTTTCGGCGCAACCATGAAGACATTGACGTCAGCGGGTGGCACGATTTTTTTGAAGTGAATCGAGAAGCCGTGCGCGACTGCGAGATATTTTCCAGCCTTCAAATGTGGCGCGATTTCGCGGGCATAAATCCCCGGCGTCAGCTCATCCGGCGTCAGCAGCATCACGATGTCTGCACGTTCTGCGGCATCGGCAACTGGTAATACTTCAAGTCCGGCAGCCTGGGCTTTGGCAACGCTGGGGCTGTCAGAACGAAGCCCGACGATGACATTTGCACCGCTGTCTTTGAGGTTGTTGGAATGTCCGAACCCTTGCGAACCATAGCCGATAATAGCAATGGTTTTATCCTGCAAAAATTGGGGGTCTGCATCTTTGTCATAATAAATTTTCATGTGGAAAGCTCCTAAAAAAATGTAGCGCAACCTGTCAGGCTGCATCTTAAATCAGTAAAAAACTTTGGTAAAAGTTGCAACCGTATGTTGCCTTAACTCAAACTCTTCAGATCGGGTTCAACCCAGTCACGTCGGGCTTCAGCCGACATCAGCAGATCGTTGCCGTAAAATTCAAAAGGTAAATTTTTATCGTCGTGAAATTCTAAAAAATGATTTGTCAACTCGACCAAAGAACGATCAGGGCTAACACTCGTCAGATACTTTTTGATGTACCAAATATAGAACAACGTGATCGTTTCGTGGTAGCCACGCGTTTCCGTATTTTGTCCGCCTGACGCAACATTATATTTTTTGATGCCATCACGAATCAGCTTCGTCGCGTCCGGCACACAGTGCTTTGACAAATACCAAACGCCCATCGTGAGATGCGCCTGATGCGTCCATTCGGCGGCAGGCCACGAACCGTTTTCAAAGCCTTCGATCAGGCGCGTAATTTCTTCAAGTGAGTTGTAAGTTTTCATTGCAGCTTGCTCCGTTTCTCAAACGCAAGCTGGAACACTTGCGCTACACTTTTTCATTCAACGTTAATTCAGAAAATGCCTCGTCATCGTTACGCTGCTGTCGAGCTTTCACGGCGGCGACTCGTGTCATCGCCACTGTACCAGTACGAACAATGTCACGAATGCCAACTGGCTTCAGCAAATCAATCAACGCATCAACTTTTTCGGCGCTGCCAGTCATTTCAATGATGAACGCATCGGTCGAAACGTCTACGACTTTGGCGCGAAAAATGTCTATCAGATTTTGGACTTCCTGCCGCTGTTCGCCCATCGCCGCATTGACGGTCAGTAGCACCATTTCGCGTTCGACGTGCGGATCAGTCGTCAGATCATCAACATGAAAAACCTTCACTAATTTTTCGAGCTGCTTGATGATTTGCTCAATAATCTGGTCATTGCCGTGCGTCGTAAGCGTCATCCGCGACTTGTCTTCTTCAAGCGTTGGCGCAACACAGAGCGAGTCAATTTGATAGCCGCGCGCACTGAATAATCCAGCTACCCGCGCCAACATTCCGTATTCATTTGCTACTAACAGCGAAATTGTATGTCTCATAAAAATAGATATTAGATGCTGGATGCAAGATGCTAGGTATGAATGCGAAAACCAGCATCCAGTACCTAATATCCAGCATCTTTTTTTTCACTACCGCAAAATCATATCCTTCAATGCCGCCCCCGCTGGCACAATCGGGAACACATTTTCTTCACGGGCAACCTTGAATTCCATCAATACCGGGCCGGGCGTATCAATAGCTTTTTGCAGGACTGATGCGACTTCGGAAACTTTTTCAGCACGGAATGCAGGAACACCATAAGCTTCGGCCAGCTTCACGAAGTCAGGCTGCACGGCGATGTCGCTCTGTGAATAATTATGCGCGTAAAATTGCTCCTGCCACTGCCGCACCATTCCCAAATATTGATTATTGATGATCAGAATCTTGATCGGAATGTTGTATTCCTTGATCGTCGCCAGTTCCATCAAAGTCATTTGAAATCCGCCGTCACCAACTACAGCAACGCAGATGTCATCAGGACGCGCTACGGCTGCTCCCATCCCGGCAGGAAATCCATAACCCATCGCGCCGAGTCCACCGGAATTCAGCCAGTTGCGCGGGCTATCAAAACCATAAAGTTGCGCCGTCCACATTTGATGCTGACCAACGTCAGAGGAAACAACAGCTTTGCCTTCGGTCAAGCGATGCAATTCTTTGATGACGAATTGCGGCTTGATCGTTTCATCGTCCTGATGGAACCAGAACGGATTCTGTTCGCGCCAATCAGCGATTTGTTGATGCCAGTCAGATTTGTCCGCAATGATTTCTCCGGCTTCCAGTTGTTCGGATAATTCCACAATCATTTGCTTCGCCACGCTGCGCGCATCGCCGATCACAGGAATATCCGTTTTGACGTTTTTCCCAATGTTTGAAGGGTCAATATCTACGTGAATGATTTTTGCGCCTTTGGCAAATTCATCTAATTTTCCTGTTACGCGATCATCAAAGCGAGCACCGATTGAAATCAGCAGGTCGCTGTTATTGACCGCCATATTCGTCCAATATCCGCCGTGCATGCCGAGCATTCCGAGACTCAACGGATGCGTCGAAGGAAATGCGCCAAGCCCCATCAACGTACAAGTCGTGGGAAGATTTAATCTCTCTGCGAGTTGAATAACTTCCTTATGAGCTTCGGCAGTAATCGCGCCGCCGCCAACGTACAGCACAGGCTTTTTCG
>JAYSTY010000350.1:0-2682 GCA_043719385.1 Blastocatellia bacterium
GCGAATTGATAGTTACCCTCGCTATTTGCCTGCGTTGTGACCGCAATGCCAGTGGCATCGTTTTTAATTGTCACAGTGGCGTTGGGCAATCCTGCGCCATTCGCATCATGGACTGTTCCCAGGACAGTGGCAGTATCGAATTGTGCCTGGAGAGAAAGATTTAAGGTGAGGAAAAGAATAGTTGAAAAAACTGTGCAGCGTAAGAAAAAGCGCTTCATCGCAAACCTCCCCGGTTTATTTATTGTTGCCATTAAAATTGTCTGAATGAAGCTCCTCAAATGGAGCAATACTATGAGGAGCTTCATTTTACCGCACGAATTGACTTAAAAAAATATGATAACAGGTGAAGGTTAAATTTGCCTGAAGGGAATATCAAGTTGCGCTTAAATTCCTTCCTGTAACGAAAGTCATCTCATCTTTTCCCTATTTCTTTTTAGCTGACTTCGCTGCTGCTTTGGGCGGAGCGCCCGTACTCAAATCTACCGGAGCCGGATAGCCTTTGCCCTGCAACGCGGCAATTTCGATGACCATTTCTTTTGCGCCTTTGACGGTGCGGGTCACTTTTTTATTTTCGACATCATTACCAACTTTTTTCCCTTTGGCGGTGGGGCTGGGAGAAGGGCTTGCGGCGGGCGTCTCGGCTTTGCCCGTTGCATCACGCGCCATCAGCCTGATTGCATTCTGCACCTGTTGACCTTCTTTTTTGCTGAGATCGTCCAGGCGGACATCATACGTCTGCAAAACCCGCGTCAGCTCGGCTTCGGAATTGGTGTTGCGATCATACACGTCGCGGTAAATATGCAGTTTGCCATCTTCGACCACGATTGTTTCATAGCGTAACTCGACAGGGATCGGAGCGGCGAGCTTTACGTTTTTGGTTTCCGTGCGATTTTTGGCATATTGCGCGAGTTGCTCCACAGTTAATTGCGTGCCGCCGACATCGGCCAGGAGTTTGGCGAAATCCTGGATTTGTGGATCGGTCAACCCGACGCAGCCGTGCGAGGCGAACGTGCCAATTTTGGCGGGCGTCTTGCCCCCATGAATCAGCGAAGGCGAACCAATCGGAATCTTAATCGGCCCCAGCGGATTCAACGCACTGCCTGCCGCTACAGTCTGACCGACCTTCACGGTTTTGGAACCTTCGACCCACGGTTCATCCGGCGGCGTCCAGGTCGGATTGAAAATGATTGTGTTCGCTTTGCGCATGGCAACCGGAATCGGAAATTCAGGATAGCCGATGCCGATTTTATATGACTTGACCAATTGTCCGTCCTTAAAGACATCCATACGATAGGCCGGAGAGTTCACGACAATACGCGTATCCGTAGGAACGTTATTCGGGTCAGTTGGCAAAGCGTTTTTGCTAACCTTCGCACTCGGCACTGGAGACGCATTCGTGGCCGGAGTAGGCGAAGCGCTGGCCACTTCGCGCTCTTCGCCCCAGTGATCAAACATGAATTTGGCAAACTCCGGGGCTTTGGCGGCACCGATCACATCGGTCAATGTACGCATCGCCTGTTCGTGCGCTTCGGCAGTCGAGAGGCTATATGTGTCAACCCCGGTTTCGCGCAATTTAGCGGTTTCCTGCCGCGCTACGGTGCGCAGTTTTGCCATCTGCTCACTGGTCAAACCCAGTTGTTTTTTAGTGTCCGCAACAAATGCTTCGTCCACCAAAAAAGCATCAATGACAGGCAGCGTGAGAAAAGAGTAATCAGCCGGATGCAGCGTCAGCGTTGGCTCCACCATCGGCGTTTCCAACGGCACCATCGAAACCGTCGGCGAAGGCAGGACGGGAGTATTAGCCGTGCGGGTTTCATTCCGGCAAGCGACAAAAAAAGTGGCGACCAATACCACAGTCACCAGCGCGAGCATTCGTGAGAAAAAAATCATAGGGGCAATTCCTTATTGTTGATTGAACGAAAGATGAAAAGTTGCGATGTCCTCATCGGCTTATCTGTGCTTGAGAATACCATACGGGTTCAGATTTGCACCGTTCCAGAACTTCTTTGGATCAGTGATTTCCCAAATTGCAAAATGCAGATGGTAATTGCCCGGCTGTGCGTTTCCGGTGTCACCGACATAGCCCAGCAAATCCCCCTGTCGCACCTCCTGCTGTTCCGCCAGGCCATCCGCATACCGCTGTAGATGCGCATAATAAAAAACCAGATTTTGTTGCGGGCCAAGCTGATAAATTGTGATGCCGCCTTTCTCACTGGTAAAGAGTTTGACAATTTTTCCGTCTGTCGCCGCCAGGATTTTTGTCCCCTGGGGAGCAATAATATCAATGGCTTCGTGGACTCGCCCTTCCGAACGCGCGTCATTAAACGTGTCATGCAATTGCTCGGCGCGGATGCCAGCTACAGGAATTATGAGCGCCGGTGATGTTCCAATTGTCGGGGAAGCAACGGAAGGAGCGGGTTTAGTTGCCGCAGGCTGGCTCAGGGAAGG
This sequence comes from Blastocatellia bacterium, assembly GCA_043719385.1. Taxonomy (GTDB): domain Bacteria; phylum Acidobacteriota; class Blastocatellia; order RBC074; family RBC074; genus JAFDVL01. The sequence goes on from JAYSTY010000350.1 coordinate 2,449, forward strand.
ATTGGGGGTTGCCCTGATCGTGGGAGCAATGGTTGGAGTTGGCGTTTGCCGCCTTTCCAGTTCCGAATAATTGCGTACGCAAGTGAGCAGTGATAATCCCACCAAAAAGAAGACGCTTTGAGTCAGAAGAATTTTCATCTTGCTTCGATAGTTATAGCTTTCAAGAAAAGGAAATGGCGCACAAACAGTAGCGCAACCAGCCATGGTTGCGAGGCTTGGGGGGCAAGCTCTTTC
>JAYSTY010000036.1:0-4374 GCA_043719385.1 Blastocatellia bacterium
GAACGCGAAAAACCAGATGCGTTATTGCCCACGGTCGGCGGTCAGACGGCGCTGAATTTAGCCGTGAAGCTATCAGAAAGCGGCATCCTGGCAAAGTATGGCGTCGAAATGATTGGGGCAAAACTTGAGGCTATTCAAATCGGCGAAGATCGGCAACTCTTCAAAAAAGCGATGGATGAAATCGGGCTTGAAATGCCCAAAGCGCATTTTGTTCACAACCTGGCGGAAGCACTGATCGCCGCTGAGGAAATTGATTTCCCGATTATCATGCGCCCAAGTTTTACAATGGGCGGCACAGGCGGCGGCATTGCCTACAACATGGAAGAATTCGAGGAAATCGCCGAGCGCGGGTTGAGCGCCAGCCCCATCAGCGAAGTTCTGGTCGAAGAATCAATCATCGGTTGGAAAGAATTTGAACTCGAGGTGATGCGCGATTTGAAAGACAACGTCGTCATTATTTGTTCGATTGAAAACTTTGATCCAATGGGCGTGCATACGGGGGATTCGATCACCGTTGCACCCACGCAAACATTGACTGATCGTGAATATCAGGTGCTGCGTGATGCGGCGCTGAAAATCATCCGCAAAGTCGGCGTGGAAACCGGCGGCTCGAATATTCAGTTTGCGATTAATCCGAAAACCGGACAGTTGCGCATTATCGAAATGAACCCGCGTGTCTCGCGTTCATCAGCACTGGCTTCAAAAGCGACAGGCTTTCCGATTGCGAAAATTGCCGCCAAGCTCGCAGTTGGTTACACGCTCGACGAAATTCCCAACGACATTACGAAAAAAACCCCCGCTTCGTTTGAGCCGACGATTGATTATGTCGTCGTCAAAATTCCGAAATGGGCGTTTGAGAAATTCCCTGGCGCGGATGTCACGCTTGGCACGCAAATGAAATCGGTTGGTGAAGCGATGGCGATTGGGCGCACTTTCAAAGAATCATTTATGAAAGGAATCCGCTCGCTGGAAGTTCGCACGGCCCCGCAAGTCAGCGGCGTTGATGATGAGGCTTTACGCCGCAAACTCATTATCCCCAATGCCGAACGATTTTATTATTTGTATGCTGCACTGGAACGCGGCTGGTCGGTGGAAGAGCTTTACGACCTGACCCGCATTGATCCCTGGTTTCTGACGCAGCTTGAGCAAATCGTGACGATGCAAAACGAAATTGCGGAATACGAGCTTGACTCAATTACGAATGAAACTTTACGCGCCGCCAAACGCATGGGCTTTTCGGATGCACGAATTGGTGAATTGCTTGGTTGCACGGAAAACGAAGTTCGCGCCCAACGCAAAGCCGCGAAAATTATTCCGGTCTATAAACGCGTAGATACGTGCGGGGCAGAGTTTGAATCCTTCACGCCATATTTGTATTCAACGTATGAAGAAGAGTGCGAAGCGGAACCATCCACAAAAGATAAAATCATGATTCTCGGTTCCGGCCCAAATCGCATTGGGCAGGGCATTGAGTTTGATTATTGCTGTTGCCACGCAGCGTTTGCGCTTAAAGAAGATAATTACGAAACGATCATGGTGAATTGCAATCCGGAGACCGTTTCGACCGATTACGATACGGCAGATCGTTTGTATTTTGAGCCGCTGACCTTCGAGGATGTCATGAACATCGTCGAACTGGAAAAACCCAAAGGTGTGATCGTGCAATTTGGCGGTCAGACGCCGCTGAACCTGGCAATGCGATTGCACGAGGCCGGCGTCCCGATTATCGGCACTTCGCCTGAATCAATTGATCTCGCGGAAGACCGCAAACGCTTTGGCAAATTAATTGCCGAGTTGCATATTCCACAACCGATCAATGGCACGGCGGTCAATGTTGACGAGGCGAAGCGCGTCGCGGCTTCCATTGGCTATCCGGTTTTGGTGCGCCCAAGTTATGTGCTGGGCGGACGTGCGATGATGATTGTTTATGACGAAGCGAGCCTCGAAGGTTATATGAAAACGGCGGTTGACGCTTCACCGCAAAAACCAATTCTGGTGGATCGCTTCCTCGAAGATGCCTTTGAAGTTGACGTGGACGCGCTGGCCGATGGCGAGCAGTGCGTCATTGCCGGAATCCAGGAACATATCGAAGAGGCGGGCATCCATTCCGGCGACTCTTCTTCCGTTTTGCCGCCGTATATGGTCAAGCCGGATCATCTGGAAATGATGCGAAAATATACGCGGCAACTGGCGCAGGCTTTGGATGTGCGCGGGCTGATGAATATTCAATTCGCCATCAAAGATGATATTGTTTATGTGCTGGAAGTGAACCCGCGTGCCTCGCGCACTGTGCCGTTTGTTTCAAAAGCGACAGGCGTTCCGCTGGCTAAAATTGCAGCCCGCGTGATGACCGGGCGCAAACTGGCAGAATTTAATTTGCCCGAAGAATTAACCGTCAGCAGCTTCTTTGTGAAAGCGCCAGTTTTTCCCTTCGCTAAATTCCCTGGCGTTGATCCGTTGTTAGGCCCTGAAATGCGCTCGACCGGCGAAGTGATGGGAATGGGCGATGATTTTGGCGAAGCCTTTGCCAAAGCCTGTCTGGGCGCTGGTTCCATTCTGCCACTGAAAGGCACAGCCTTTATCAGCGTGAATGACAGCGATAAGAAAAACGCTGTGCGCGTCGCGCGCCGCTTGAGCGAATTGGGTTTTCGCCTGATCGCTACACGCGGAACTTCCGTGGCGCTTAACGATGCCGGAGTCGAATGCGAGCGTGTTTTTAAGGTCAATGAAGGCCGCCCCAACATCGTAGATTTAATCAAAAGCGACGAAATCGAATTGATCGTGAATACGCCGCTGGGCAAGACTTCGTTTTACGATGAACGCGCTATTCGGCGCGCCGCGATGCAATACAATGTCGTGACCTTCACTACGCTGACCGGAGCCAACGCCGCCGCGAGCGCAATTGAATCTTTGCAGGAACACGGGAAATTCGGTGTGACAAGTTTGCAGGAGCATCATTCGTAAATGAGCATCAACGATCCTGAAATCATCAAAACAATCCTGTCCGATTGCCGCACCATTGCCGTCGTCGGACTCTCCTCGAATCCTGCGCGACCAAGCTATGATGTTTCACAATATATGCAGCGTCACGGCTATCGCATTATTCCAGTCACGCCAAATGATAGCGAAGTGTTAAGTGAAAAAGCTTATCCTACGCTCTTTGCCGTGCCGGAAAAAATTGATCTGGTAAATATATTCCGGCGCGCTGATCAGGCCGGAGCGCATGTTGATGAAGCAATTAAAATTGGTGCCAAAGCTGTCTGGATGCAGGAAGAAGTGATTGATGAAGCAGCGGCCAAACGTGCGTTAGAGGCCGGCTTGCTGGTCGTGATGGATCGGTGTTTATTGAAAGAACATTTGAAATCTAGCAAGTTAATGTAGCGCAAAAACTTTTGGAGGATTTTATATGCAGGTTGGTTTGATTGGTCTCGGAATTATGGGTGCGCCGCAAGCGCAAAATTTACTCAGAGCCGGATTCGCCCTGACTGTTGCCACACGGACTCCGGGGAAAGCGGAAAAATTTACCGCCGATAATCAAGCGCTTGGCAATGTTCGAGCGGTGAACACTGCCGCTGAGGTTGCCGCCGCCAGCGATGTTGTCATCACGATGGTGACAGATTCGCCGGATGTCATTGCGGTAGCGCGTGGTGAAAATGGAATTTTTGCGACGGCAAAGGCCGGCACGATTATCATTGATATGTCTACGATTTCGCCCAAAGTCACGCAGGAACTCGCCGCCGAAGCCGAAGCCAAAGGGCTATTCTGGCTTGACTCTCCGGTCTCTGGCGGACAAAAAGGAGCGATTGAAGGAACGCTGACAATTATGGTCGGTGGCGATGCCGGAGCATTGGAAAAAGCGCATCCGATTTTGGCAGCGATGGGCAAGCGCATTACTCATTTTGGCAAAGCGGGCAATGGACAATTTGCCAAACTCAGCAATCAGGTCATCGTCGCCGGAAATTTGCTGGCAGCCTGTGAAGGCCTGGTTTTCGCCGCCAAAGCTGGCCTGGATTTGAATACGGTTCACAGCGCATTGACAGGCGGCGCGGCGAATTCGTGGGCGTTGGAAGTCCTCGGCAAAAAAATGATTGATCGTGATTTTGCTCCGGCCTTTATGGTGAAGTTGCAGCAAAAAGATTTGCGGCTCGTGCTGGATGCCGCCAGCCAGAATCATACGTCATTACCCGGAACCTCGATTGCACATCAATTGCTGGCGGCGGTTGAGGCGGAAGGGCGTGGCGACGAGGGAACGCAAAGTTTATTCAGGGTTTTAGAAAAACTGGCCGGACTGTAAGCCGGAGCGCCAGAGCCAGAGCGTCAGAGTCGGAGCGCCAGCATCTTGCTGGCGTTTCTTTTCCAGGCCTCGCCAGCAGG
>JAYSTY010000351.1:0-6498 GCA_043719385.1 Blastocatellia bacterium
GCATCATAATTCCAGACGATGCTGCCATCTTTGGCATTGACGAAATATTGATGATTGGCGGTGGCTTCGGTGCCGTCTTCAATTTTCAATTCGACGCGATAAACCAGCGTTGCGCCCTGGTCATCTTCGTCCTTAAAAATCGCATGCGGCAAAACTACGAGTTCAGCCTGTGGTTCTGCGGCAAATTTGCCCGCGAATTTCAGTGCTGACTGAGCGGCTTCAATCGCCTGCGCTTCACTCAGAACCGGCGTGTTTTCAACATTCAGTTCTTCAAAATTGTGACCGCTGGTGGCGCGCATTTCTTTGGCATCCAGATGGGTCACGACCTGCGCACCAAACACGCGAACGCCTTGATGTAATTGGTTAAGACGCACGTGCGTCAAACCCAAATCATCCTGCTCGGCGCTGACCAAAACAAAATCTTTGCGTGCGTTGCGTGACGTTTGACTAATTGATTCAAGGCCGCCTGTGGCGCTGGTTACATTTTTTTTACCGAGGAATTCAAAGCTGCGTTCCAAAGCATTTTCGACCCACGTCGGACGTTTGGCAGCTTGCCGAGAAGCGGCGCTGGGTGCGGCATTGCCTGCGCTGGCGGAAGCTTTTCCCTGCTCCTCAGCTTTATAGCTTTTTAATATTCGCCCTTTGGTGCGGGTATTGTCGGGTTCGTCTTTTGGCTCCTGAGCTTGCACTGGCGCGGGTGGAATACCAACGCTGATGAGCATTGTAAGGCTGAGAAACCATAGCATTAATTTTTTCATGATCTAATCTCCTGGTGTGTGATTTGTATGTGGTGATACTGCTAAAAGTTTGGTGTCGAGCTACGATTTAGCTGACATCTTGTCAAGGGAGCTGAGGGAGTGTGAGAGGCGCAAGCTTCATCAAAGGATTGAATTTTGCTGCTCTCAGTAACTTAAGCGCAGAGTGGAGATGAAAACTGGAATGAAGGTAAAAATATTTTGGGCTGCTGCTGTTTCCGCTCCCATATCGGTTATTTTTCCCGCCGCTGTACCCCATATCGCATGCCGTCCAGTAATTCCAAAATCGCAGTTAACTTTTATTCGTTGCAGGAACACAGCTTACAGCGAAGCGGCGGTGTGGCACCTGATTTGCTCGTAACAGATTGTTTCCCTGCTGCAAGACAACCTCATTGAAATGGAGATAAAAAATTATGATCAGGAAAGCTAATTTGTTAACTGGTATTTTAGTTTTGGCGCTGTCGTTAAGTGCATTGGCAGGAAACGAAAGTGTCGCAACAACCGCGCTGCAAATTCCCGCAGCACAACCAGCGTTGAGCAATCAACTGCATCCGTCACTGGATTGCCATCGGCGCAATTCGTATTATCGTTCTTCCTATAACAATAATTATCGGCGTGCGCCGCGCAGTTCAAAATTGCGCACAGCACTGACCATTGCTGCTCCTGCCGCGCTTGGCGCAGGCGTTGGCGCGTGGGCTGGTGGTAAGAAAGGGGCAGGTGTTGGCGCGTTGCTGGGCGGTGGCGGTGGGGCGCTTTATCATTTATTTAAATCGCGGCAGCCTCGCTATTAATTCGGTGCTGCGTGAAAACTTTATTTCTAACCATTTAAGACTGCATGAGAATGCAGTCTTTTTTGTTGCTGCTTGCATCGCCCATTCGCCACACGCTATGATTCCTGTACGCGCAATCCATAAATTTATTTTCTCTGAGGTAAGCAATTTTCTATGGCACGACCACAAACTCTCGGTGAATTGAAAGCAGCGGGCTATCACACGCGTTCCGTCAAAGATGAAATTCGTACTAATTTAATCCGCAAAATCAAAAGCGGTGAAACTCTTTTTCCCGGCGTCGTCGGTTATGACGATTCAGCCATTCCGCAAATCACCAATGCTTTACTAGCGCATCACAATTTCATTTTGCTGGGTTTGCGCGGACAAGCCAAAAGCCGCATCCTGCGGGCGCTAACTGATCTGCTTGACGCCGAAATTCCGGCGCTGGCTGGTTCTGAAATTAATGATGACCCGCTCGCGCCGCTAAGTGCTTATGGCAGGCAGTTAATCGCTGAAAAAGGCGACGCAACTCCCATCAACTGGATTCATCGTGATGCGCGATTTGTCGAGAAATTAGCCACGCCGGATGTGACAATCGCCGATATTATCGGCGATGTAGACCCGATCAAAGCGGCCCGCGGCGGACATATTCTGGGTGATGAAATGACGATCCATTTTGGATTATTACCACGAGCGAATCGCGGCATTTTTGCGATCAACGAATTGCCGGACTTAGCCGCAAAAATCCAGGTCGGCTTATTCAACATCCTCCAGGAAGGCGACATCCAAATTAAAGGCTACCCGGTACGATTACCGCTGGATGTGATGTTAGTTTTTTCGGCAAACCCTGAAGATTACACCGCGCGTGGCAAAATTATTACGCCGCTGAAAGATCGCATTGGCGCAGAAATTCGCACGCATTATCCGTCCGCATTAGCCAACGGAATCGCCATCACGCAACAGGAAGCGTGGACAAACCGGGGCGAGCAAATCCCGCTGGAAATCCCGCAGGCAATCCGCGAAGTCGTCGAGCAAATCGCCTTTCAAGCCCGCGATGATAAACGCCTGGATCAACGCTCCGGCGTCAGCCAGCGCCTGCCAATTTCCGTGCTTGAAGCTGTAGTCTCCAACGCTGAACGCCGCGCCCTGCTCAATCATGAACCTGTCGCTTCGCCGCGCATCACCGACGTTTACGCATCGGCTCCGGCTATCACCGGAAAAATCGAACTTGAGTACGAAGGCGAACAGGTCGGTGCTGATCGCATCACGCAGGAATTAATTCGCCGTGCCTGTGGCGAAGTTTTTATTGACCGTTTCGTCAAAGTTGACCTGCGCCAAATCCTCGACCATTTCAATCAGGGCAAAACTTTAAAATTGGCGGAGATGGCGAGCAATGCCAACGCGCTGGAGCAATTCGGCAAAGTCAAAGGCTTACTTGACGCCGTGCGCAGTGGCAAGCTCGAAAGTGAATCCGAAGCGCAGTTGATCGTAGGTTGCGAATTATTGCTGGAAGGTTTACACGCGCAGAAAAAAGTCGCACGCAGCTTTGAAGCTGGCGCAGCAAACTACAAACAGGAACGACAAGACAAACAATCGCGCCGCAATCGTGAGCTTGATGAATGGGGCTTGAATTAAAAGCCGTTCATCAGACGAATTGATTCGGCGTGGGAGAAAGCGCGGGAGTTTATAAATTTCTGCGAGAATTTTTCTGTCTAAATGTTAGTTCAGCAATCGTATAGCAAGCTATGATAAATCTACTCATAAGGAGCCTGCTCTCACGCTGGAATTATGGGTGGCTTGACCATACCGAGTTTGAACCTCCTTCCTGTGACACGTGGCAAAGCATAATCACGGCTTACCTCGAAAATGAAGTCGCTGCAACAGTGCGGCACAAAAGCTGGCAGTTTGTCGGATATTTATGCTTATGACGCAACCAACCATTCTCATTGTCGAAGATGAAGATTTAATGCGCGGCATCCTCGCCGGATTATTGACCGAGGCCAACTATCATGTAATCTCCGCCGCTAACGCGGAAGAAGCAATCAACCTGTTTACTGCTGAGGCGCCTGATTTAACGATCAGCGATATTAACCTCGGCAAAGTTGATGGCCTGGCGTTGCTTGATCGCATCAAACAACTGAATCCTGATGCGCTGGTGGTGATGATTACGGCATATTCTTCGGTTGAAACCGCCGTCGCGGCCTTACGCAAAGGCGCTTATGATTACGTGACGAAACCTTTTATCAATGAAGATTTATTGCAAAGAGTTAGGAACGCATTGCGACAACGAGAGCTGTTTCGTGAAAATCATTACCTGCGCCGCGAACTGAAAGCGCGTTACAACTTTGACAATATTATCGGGCGCTCAGATACGCTGACAGGAATTTTTCGGCTCGTCGAAAAAATTGCGCCAACCAGCAGCAGCGTGTTAATTCAGGGCGAATCCGGGACCGGAAAAGAAATGTTTGCACGCGCGATTCATTACAATTCGCTGCGTGCTGACGCGCCGTTCATTGCGATTAACTGTGGAGCCTTGCCGGAAAACCTGCTGGAATCAGAATTGTTCGGTTACGTCAAAGGCGCGTTTACCGGAGCGAATACGAACAAAATCGGTTTATTGCGAGCGTCCAATGGCGGGACATTATTTCTGGATGAAGTTGGAGAAATGTCGGCAACTCTGCAGGTAAAATTGTTGCGGGCGTTGCAGGAGCGCGAAGTCACTCCGCTGGGGGCGACGAAACCTGAAGCTTATGATGCACGCGTGATCGCAGCCACCAATCGCAGCCTGGAGGAAGAGGTCAGTCAAAATCGTTTTCGCGCCGATTTGTTTTATCGTTTGAGCGTCATCAGTTTCAATGTGCCGCCGCTGCGTGATCGCCGCGAAGACATTCCCTTAATGGTTCGCTTCTTTACCAAAAAATTTTGCACGGAACAAAATGTTGCCGAAAAAAAAGTCAGCGATGAAGCAATGCAACGGCTGATTAACTATGATTGGCGCGGCAATGTGCGTGAATTACAAAATGCAATTGAACGTGCCGTAACGCTCAGCGATGAACAGATTGACGAAGCGAATTTACCGCCCAAAATCATTGAAGCAAGGCTCGGAACGAAAGATTTAGCCGGACAAACTGTGACACTGGAAGAACTGGAGCGACGCTATATCTTCGCTACTTTGGCCCGCGAAAATGACGACAAGCTGCGGACGGCAGAATTGCTCGGCATTGACCTTTCAACGCTTTATCGTAAACTCAAACGTTACGGACGATGAGCAATTTTCAGAGGAGAAAAATCGTGTCAGACGCAGGACTAAAAAAAATCACTCGGGCGCTGCTGAGCGTGTCGGACAAAACCGGAATTATCGAATTAGCGCAGACTTTAACTAATCATCAGATCGAAATTATTTCGACCGGAGGAACAGCAAAAATTCTCCGAGAAAATAATATCCCTGTCCGTGATATTTCAGATTTGACGGGCTTCCCCGAAATGCTTGATGGACGGGTAAAAACTCTCCATCCAAAAGTTCACGGCGGAATTCTGAGCATTCGTGATAACGCCGAACATCAGGCGCAAACGCAGGCGCACGACATTGTGCCGATTGATTTAGTCGTCATTAATCTTTATCCCTTTCGGAAAACTATCGCCAAACCTGATGTCACCCTGGAAGATGCGATTGAAAATATAGACATCGGCGGGCCAGCGATGATTCGCTCGGCATCCAAAAATCACCACGATGTCGCCGTCGTGGTCGAGCCGGACGATTATCCAAAAATCATCGAATTGCTGAACGCCAACGACGGAGCTTTAACGCAAAATGTTCGTTATGATTTGGCGGTCACAGCGTTTAGCCATACGGCAGCCTATGATCGTGACATCGCCAAATTTTTAGCGCAGGTGAAGCAGCCAAAAGCGGGCAATTTGCCTGCCGAAATAGCGCTTGACCTGAAGCAGATCAGCAGCTTGCGTTACGGCGAAAACCCGCATCAAAAAGCTGCACTGTATGCAATTTCAGGCAATAACGAAAGCGGTATTGCACGCGCCGAGCAATTACAGGGCAAGGAACTTTCCTACAACAATTTGCTGGATTCAGACGGAGCATGGGAATTGGCGCTCGAAATTTTCCGGGCACAATATCGTGATGCACGTGCCAAAGGCGTGACCGATTTTTCGGTGCTGCCGCATACCTGCGCGATCATCAAACACACCAATCCCTGCGGAATTGGGGTCGCGGCTTCAGCGGTTGAAGCCTTCACCAAAGCCAGAGCGACTGATCCGGTTTCGGCCTTCGGGGGAATTATTGCCTGCACGAAAATCGTAGATGAAGAAGCCGCCCAGGCGATGGCTGATTTATTTGCCGAAGTCATCATCGCACCTGATTTTACCGAGGTCGCAAGGGCGGTGCTGGCAGCTAAAAAAAATCTCAGGGTGTTGCGCATGGGCGAAGTTGCGGTCAACGTAGCAAACATCCTTGAATTTCGCCGCATCAGTGGTGGCCTGCTCGTACAGGAAAAAGACGCTGAATTGTTCGACGAGGAAAAATTCCAAATTGTCAGTGAACGGAAACCATCGGTCGCTGAATTACGGGCGTTGCGCTTCGCCTGGGCAATTTGCAAGCACGTCAAATCCAATGCGATTGTTTATGCCAAAGAAGATCAATTAATTGGCGTTGGTGCGGGTCAAATGTCGCGGATTGATTCGGTAAAATTTGGTGCGTTGAAGGCGCAATTACCGTTGGCGGGTTCGGTGCTGGCTTCGGATGCGTTCTTCCCGTTCCGCGATGGAATTGACGAAGCGGCGAAACACGGAATTACGGCGGTCATTCAACCGGGCGGTTCGGTGCGCGATCAGGAATCAATTCAGGCTGCCAATGAACAGAATCTGGCGATGATATTTACTGGCCTGAGACATTTCAAACACTAACAGTACAGCGAGCGGTAGCGCTCTGGTCAGAGCGCTACCGCTCGCTGTACTGTCTA
>JAYSTY010000352.1:0-2680 GCA_043719385.1 Blastocatellia bacterium
CCATGGCTGGTTGCGCTACTCTGGCGACGGCCTTTCTTTTTACGGACTGGCAGCTCGTGCTACAACTTTATACCTTCGGGGTCATTTCCGGTTGATTGCCAATCGTGACAGGATTGGGTTTTCCTTCGAGGAAGGGCGCGATTAAATCAGCGAGGCGTTTTTCTTCAATTTCACGCCGGATGGTAAATTCTACGGCCTGCTTTTTGGCTTCAGAGATTTCCGCTTTAAGGGCATCCATCTCCGCCTGTTTGCGCTTCAGAAAATCTTCGACTTCCTGCGAAATTTTCTGAATGTGTGAAGCATTGCGCTCCTCTGTGGTAACAACTCTTTCCACCAGCATTGCCTGGTAAGCGTCGAGCGTCCGATCACGACGGACGGCATCGGCAACCGGGACTTCAATCGTAATTCCTTTGGCGGAAAGCGTAAGGTTTACCGCAATGACTTTCACGTTTTCCGGTTGCTGTGCAATGGTCGGGTTTTCCAAAAGCTGTGCCAGATCATCAATGGTGCAGGGCGTGAGCGGTAAATTGGCGGCGCGATAAATTTCGTCGAATGGTTTATCCGCTAAATTTTCCGCTTTGGCATTTGGCGTTGGTGGCGCAAATTTAGGCGCGGGTTCGCCAGCCACTAAATCCTGGACGCGTGGCGCCGGACGCGGAGCCGGAGGCGCAGGCGGTGCATTCATCGGAGTTTTGCTCAAGTTCGGCGGAGCATCTTCATCCGGCGCAATTTTGACAAAAAATCCGAGCAATGATTTAAGCGCACCACCGCCTTCGTTTGCGGCAGAATTGTTCTTGTCGCCGTCAGAAATACTTTCCATCTCGCGCAAAATATCTTCGGTTGATTTTGGTTTTGGTGGATTCGGATTTGGCATAGATGCTGCACCTCAAATTTGTTTGTTTGGTTATTTTCCGCGCCGGGTTTGTTCTCGTTGCGGTGGTCGCCTGACTGCCTCCGAGTCGCCAGAAGCTTCTGGCAGAGCAGTATGACCAGAGCCATTGCCTTCCAGTGCGGCCAGGCCATAAGCCGTATCATCACTGTTGAGTACGTCCTCATAAGCCGTGCGGAATTCATCGCTCAGGCTCAGGTTCGTCAGTAAATTATCCACCAGGCCGGAAATGCTGGAAACATCGGTGAAGGTGTAAACTTCGTCCTGAATCAGGCTCAGCGAATTGCGCACCACCTGTAAGCGGACTTCGAGCAGGCGCACCAGTTCATCAAGTTTGCTGACCCGCGCCAGGCGTTGTTTCAGGATATGCAGGTTTTGCGCCAGCGCATTTTTAACCTGCTGGGATTCCTCGCGCTCGATGGCCAACTCAGTTCGTTTGATTTCGCTTTCGAGTCCAGCGGTGATGTTGCGATAGTTGCGATTGGAAAGCAGATGATGCGCCCGCAGCATCCGCGCATAATCAAAGCGAAAGGCCGAGAGCTTTTCGACAATGCCGCTGAGCATCATGTTATTGCCCTTGCCGCCGAGGTCGTTGCTGACTTCGTTCGTGCGGCGTTCAATTTCTTCGCACAATCTTTTGACCGAAGCAAAATCACTTTGATAATTTGGCGGCAATGCTTTGACGATGGAATTCTCAACGTCTTCGATTTCAATCTTTTTATCTTTGTTCAGGCGCGAACGAATGATCCTTTGCACACGTGGCATTTGCGCAATGAAGAGCGCTGCAATTTCTCCGGCTACCAACAAAGGAAGAAAGCCGAGGAAATTGAACACGAGCATCAGGAACACCATTATTCCGATATAGATCAGGTTGAGATTGCTCGATAGCACTTCTTTGGTGTAATTGATTTCGTCGTTAGCCATAAAAATCTAAAGTTTCGGGAACTCAACCAGTCTGATTTCTTTCCGAATCGCGGAAAAGCGCGGCAAGTCCTCAATGTCAGGATGATAGGCCAAACCCTCGGCAATCAAATCATATTCTTTCATAACCTTTGAACCGGGAATCGGACTGCCATGCGCATCGCGTTCACGCCCCAGTAAATATACGTGATCCGAAATGATCAAAGCGGAGGTGACATCGTGCGTGATGATGATAAATGTATTCAGTGTATGTTGATGGGCGATGTTAGAAATCAGCCGGATGACACTTAAAATATTGACCGGATCAAGCCCCGAAAACGGCTCGTCAAGAATAATGAAATGACGATCTAAAATTAATTGTTGCAGGATGGCGACACGCTGCCGCTGTCCGCCGGAAAGCTGCATCGGCCACGCCAGCCCCTGCTTGACCAGATCAAACTCATCCAGATAGCGCAGGGCTTTTTCTTTCGCGGCCTTTTTGCTCAGACCGGAACGAACGGCAGGTTCAATCAAATTATTCAGCACGCTGAGGTCTTCAAATAAAGGGTAGCGCTGAAAAACTACGCCCACATCGCCGACGCGCACCGGACGTAAGGTTTGCCCCTCTCCATTGGAAATAAACAAGCAACCGGAAGTTGGTTGATCAAGTCCGGCAATGATCCGCAGCGCCGTAGTCTTGCCCGCACCCGAAGGCCCAAGCAGGCTGACAATTTGCGGCTTATCCTTAATGTTTTTTATTTCCAGCGTGAAATCTTTCAGCGCCGCAAAGGTTGATCCGTCATTCATGGGAAACTCTTTGCTCAGGTTTTCTATCTTGAGCAATGTTTCCAAATGTTGCGGAGCATTGGGCAATGGTCCTGGAATGCAAGC
>JAYSTY010000353.1:0-6467 GCA_043719385.1 Blastocatellia bacterium
GTCGCGCCCTGACAAGTAAAGTGCCGTCCGACGTGAGCAATCTGAATGCGCTTGCCCGATTTTTGGGTTGGCCCACCCGCCGAGGAAATCAATTCCAATAAACGTACCCGACGTTGCAACTGAAATTTACCGGGTTTTTCCACTGCGCCAATCACCGCCACAGGTTGGGAGTTGTATTCTTTGATAAAAACGTCTACCTGCGGATTACGCTGATATTTGCGGTAGCGTTGCGCGATGTCTTTTCCCAGCTCTCCTTCCGTCAGGCAGGCGGACTGAATATCCTCTTCAATCAATGGCATGCGAATCACTCCTCTGGCATCAACGCGCACTGCCTCCCGCGATAATTGCGGGCGATTGAAAATACGAATTTCAAGCAGGTCGCCCGGGCCAATGCGATAGCGCTCGTCCTCCATGCTCATCGTTGTCCCGCTCCTGATTTCATTTTTCCCGGCTACTTCCTGTGCTTTGCCTTGCCCTGTCAGCCCAATAGAAAGAAGCACCAGCCAACCGAAGTGCCAAATAAAATTCTGATAAAGTCTCGTTTTCATATCATTTACCCCAAGTCTGTATTTTACCGCCAGCCCAGGCGACGTGCGGACAACGCCTCACGTAAATGGTTGGGGCAGGCCAGATTGAGAACTGTATTTTTTACGACCACAAGCTTTTCTTCATGCTCGCGGATAAACGTACCTGTTAAGGGGCTATCCTGTGTTTTGACGACAACGCCCTCGCGGAACCATTGCCAAAACTGGGTCTGCGTTGTCCAGAATTGTTGTTGGTTACGGCAGACGATTAATGCCGTATGCTTTTTCTTCTTTTTGTCTTTATTTTTTTTCATGGCAGATGATTGAGTGTGAAGACATAATTCTGCTACGTTACCAGCGGAGCGTTTTAGCTTTGCCGGTAACAGAACCTCAATGGGAAGCCTCAATAACGCGAGGCAGCGTGGCGTATTTTAAGGGGGAGATCCTTGCTTTAACCATCTGTGGCTAATAGTCTTGAAATCAACTCCGCCCGACGTTTGACACCGTACTTAACGAAAATATGCCGTAAGTGAAATTTTACCGTTTGTTCGCTAATACATAGTTGTTCACCAATTTCCAGATTCGTCATTCCCTGGACACAACATAACGCGACCTGCGATTCCCGGCGGCTCAAATCGTAGCGGTTGGCAAGATGCTCTATCGCCCGCCCCATGCTTTTGCTTGCGATGGAGTTATTCATGACTGTGGGCGTACCTGCGAATTTCACCGCCGTCCGCCGCACAAAAATTTCTTCGGGAGTAAAAATAAGTAAAGCCGCTATCGGAGACGAAGCCTCGATGCCAGCAATTTTATGCTGCTCAATACTTAATTTACTCACTAACCCGCTCAGTCCGCGACGAATCGCACTGTAATTAGGCAATTGTGTGAGCGTCATCAATTGCCGCAGGCTAAAAGTGCAAATGCGCGTGTGCGCAGCAACCACCTCAGTTAGTAAAGCTTTGTATAGACAGTGTTCAACTGGGCTATGGGTCAGCGCCAGCATCGCCATTGCCTGACTGGCAGGGCTTTGTTCGTTTGCCGGACTGGCAGCGGTGTTAAAGGGCACGGCTAAAGGTAAGGTGCCAGTATAGATATTTCCTTTGAGGTGGCTTTGGTGCATTACTATAACCAGGTTGCCGGTAGATTTAATTAATCAAGCAAATAATGCCCACAAAATTAAGTGGACAACATAATATTGAACGCTTGGGGGTATTTTAGACGAGCTAAACGCTGGGCTGCCGGATATTTAATTCTATTTTCAGTGAGTTAATTGCCTACGAGTGAACTATACAGGAAAGTCCCTTAAACAAGTCCTGTCCGAATTCTAAAAAAATCTCGAAAATTTCTCGAAAAAACCAGGAGAATAGATCAAATTGTTTATTTAAAACTGGAGATGTTCTATAAGAAATTTACTATCTTATGGACAATAAAAACGTAAACCTAATCTAATGGGCAGGTCTGAGGTGGAGACTTTTTTTCGGGCAATAAAAATATCTAAAAGTAAAACGTCTTTTAACTCACTGTGTTTACTAGCATATAATAGATTGAGCCATTTATCTGCTGCTGCAAATATTAATGAGTACCGCTTTTATTGTTTGAAGAAATAAATATCATCATGGTAATCTGATAAATATTGATAGTCGTTAGAGTAGAAATCAGGATAACTTACTACTAAAGAGTAGGTTCTTTTGCTGACTGAAGAGGTAAGGCATTAAGAAGCATAGATATAATTGATTCCAGACGTTGGCTTTCTTCCATAAACTACTCTCCCTGGCCAACCTTACATCCATTCCCTGTCAAGGTGGAATGAGGATGTTGGATAAGTTATTGAAGATAGTTTCTTCCCTTTTCTACGATTAGATAGCAGCCCGCAAATCTTTATCGTAGAAATTCACCGGATGCCAAAATGCACAGATTGCGGCCTCTGAACACTCCCCCAATATCGTAGGTTAGGTGGGTTTGGTAACTGGTTTACTGGAAAGCCCTTTTATTTCCTGGGACATATCTCTGCCAGCCGTGATTTGGCATTACAGGAGAAGTCCTGGTATTGCATTGTTTTGGTGTTGGTAAGTTCAAATGTGGAGCTGGCTGGTCTGTCTTTGAAACGAACAGACCAGACGCATCCGAAATCGTTTAAATTTCCGAAGGTGAATGAAGGAAAGAAAATCATGACACGTGCTGTTAGAGTTTATTATCATTTTGGGGCTTTTCGCCTGGATGTTGCCGCGCGTGCGCTCTCCCGCGACAAAGAAATTATCCCACTTACGCCCAAGCTGTTTGAGACACTGCTCCTCCTGCTGCAACATCACGGCAAATTGGTTGAGCGGGAACAACTCATCAAAACTGTGTGGCAGGACGATTTTGTCGAAGAGGGAAATATCAGTTCCACTATTTATTTATTGCGTAAAGCCCTGGGGCATAATGGCAAGGGGCAGCCATATATCGTCACGGTTCCGCGTCTCGGCTATCGGTTTACTGCGCCTGTGCAGGAACTTTGCATCCCGGAGCAGGCAAGCGCACTCCCGACATTAGGGATTATTGTTGTCCTGCCATTTCGGTCTTTAAATACAAATGAAAGAGATGATGGGCTGAGCCTGGGTTTAGCAGATGCCCTGATTACGCGGCTTAGTAATTGTCGTAAATTGACGGTGCGCCCAACCAATGCCGTCCGAAAATACCTTGCGGCAGATGTTGAACTGGTAACGGTAGGACAGGAATTAGGCGCGGAGTTAATTGTGGAGTGCAATTTCCAGCGCTGTGATAATTATATCCGCGTGACCGCACAGTTAATTAGCGTAACCGATGGCGTACCGTTGTGGGCGGCAAAATACGATGAGGAGTTCACCGATCTTTTCGCGCTCGAAGATATAATGTCTAAAAATATTGCCAATGATTTGATTCTCGAACTGCTCGAAAAACTGAGTCCGCCAATTGCTCAGGATCAGGATCAGCAAACATTAGTCCTGCCTTCTCTTTCCCCTTCATAAGCACCAGGGTGGAGTAGGATTTGCGAGGCTATTGCCTGGTCAGAAAATTTCTCTTCATCCACCTCACTCGCGCCAGCAACATGTCGCCACGAAAATTTGCGGGGATGACTTCGCCGGCAGTGATCCACGATTCCTGTGGAGAAATATTCGCGACGTGAAAATTGCCGTAGTGCGGGACGTGCGTCGGGTCGTTGATGCCGTCGCCGACTAACGGAAAAACTACGCGCTCGGTGTTCCGGATTAACCGCATCGAAGCGCGATCCACTTGCGCTAAATATAACGGCGCACGCCATCGCATGACGTTCGCGTTCACTTCGGCTTGGCGCGTGTAGACCAGATACAAGGCGTCCGAATGCACCAGCCAATGTTGCTGCGTCGTAGACATCGTCAACGCTGCGCCGCTCGCCCACGCCCACGCGGTTGGTTTTGACCAGTTCAATCCATCCTTTGAAGTGCTGACGTAGCCGTAACCATCTTCGGCGCGAATGGTCAGATAATATAATTTTCCGAGTTTGATAAGTTGCGGTTCCAGCAGGCCGCGCTTGACGGTGTTGTTGAGTTCGACGCCTGCTTTTTTGACTTTGATTGTTTTTCCGTCGAAGGAACAAAGCAGCGTCGTGACGGCAAAATCATTGCGTTCTTTGGGACGAAACGAAACCGGAATAATTAAATCTCCATTCGGCAAAATTACGAATTGCGAAGAGCCGACAGAATAAATGGCAGAGTTGCGCGAGTCCTTCCATTCCAGTTTTTTGCGCTCTGACCAATGACCGTTCAGATCGCGCGTGATGTAAACAGGATAGCGCAGTGGTTGTTCGGGAAAATATTTCCCTTCGCGGTAATAAATAATTTCGCCCAGCGCGAGCAATGTTTTTGTCGGCGCGTGATATTCCGACAACACATCGCTGACCGCTTCTTCAATGTCGCCTTGAAATGGCTTTCTTCCCAAGCCGGGAACAGGTTGCGGCTTTGTCCAGGTATTGCCGTTATCGGTGGATTCACTCCAGTGTACCGGGCCGTAATAATCCGAGCCGGTAATTTCCTGCAAGGTCATGAAGGTAGTGCGCGGAAGCCTGCAAACACGCGGCAAAAACCACGTTGTACTACCGTCGCGGCCTTTGGTTAAGGTCGTGACCTCGATGGACTGAAGCACATCCGCTTCAGGCATTGCCTGTTGGGCGAAGCCATAACTTGTAAGGACGAGAAAGCAACAGAAAATCAAAAGGGTATGTTTCATAAATTACTTTAAGGCGGACGAACTTGCATACGCAGCCAGTGCCTGATTTTCCTGCTAAACGCTGCCAGGCTCAGCCGGATCATTAGAGCAATTTTGGCGGCAAATGCAAATAACGCAAAACCTCTGAATTAAGGCGCTATAAATTTGATTTATGCTCTTTCCCTTTTCATTCGTTGCAAATGATTGCGCTGCGCACTAAAATTCTCCGTTCTGGTAAAAGACAAATTAGCGTTTTATGGAGGCCTTTTAAGTGGACATCAAAGAGATTGAAAATTTGCTCGGTGCCGAAGCCGAAGCGCTGCTCGCACATGAGTGCAAAACTATTCCCAAAGAAAATATTCACCTTCCCGGCTCCGATTTTATTGATCGTGTCTGGATTGATTCTGACCGCTCGCCGGTGGTCTTGCGCAACCTGCAGGACCTGTTCAATCACGGTCGTCTGGCCGGAACAGGCTACGTTTCGATTTTGCCGGTGGATCAGGGCATCGAACATTCCGCCGGAGCCAGCTTTGCCAAAAATCCGATCTATTTCGATTCCGGCAATATCGTCAAGCTGGCGATTGAAGGCGGTTGCAACGCCGTCGCGTCAACGCTGGGCGTGCTTGGCTCGGTCGCACGAAAATACGTGCATAAAATTCCGTTCATCGTCAAACTCAATCACAATGAATTCATGTCGTACCCGAATGCTTTCGACCAGATTATGTTTGGACAGGTCGAACAGGCTTTTGATATGGGCGCGACAGGCGTCGGTGCGACCATTTATTTTGGCTCGCAGGAATCCCGCCGCCAAATCGTCGAAGTCAGCCAGGCCTTTCGCCGTGCGCACGAATTAGGCTTGTACACGGTGCTCTGGTGTTATTTGCGCAACGAAGCGTTCAAGACGAAAGAAAAAGATTTTCACGTTTCCGCCGATTTGACGGGTCAGGCGAATCACCTCGGTGTGACCATCGAGGCCGACATCATCAAACAAAAACTGCCGGAAAATAACGGCGGTTACCTGGCCTTGAATACCGGCGAAAGCGCCTACGGCAAAACCGACAAGCGCATTTACACTGAACTCTGCACGGATCATCCGATTGACCTGACACGTTATCAGGTAGCGAATTGTTATATGGGACGCTCCGGGTTGATTAATTCCGGCGGCGCTTCGTCCGGTGAAGGCGATACAAAAGAAGCGATCAGGACGGCAATTATTAACAAACGCGCCGGCGGAACCGGCCTGATTTCTGGTCGCAAAGCTTTCCAGCGCCCAATGGCTGAAGGCGCAGCATTGTTGCAGGCGATTCAGGATGTGTATTTAGCTAAAGAAATTACGATTGCATAACACTTTCATTAACGAATATTCTTAATAGCTCATGAGGACATTCGTCTTCATGAGCTATTCTTTTGAGCTAAGGTTATGGATTTACTAACTCACAGCTTTTAGCGCCGCCCGGAATTCTTCTCAGCAAGTAGAAGCTTATTACTAGGATCTATTTTAAAAAGGGCAGATAGCTTTTGTCGCTCGCTATGTGGTAAATATTGATATGTCATAAACTCTACTACCATTTTTGCCAATACTTCGGATACTAATGGGTTATTTTCAAGTTTGGCTTTAAGGTCTTTAATGATTTTAGTAGGTATCGACGTTGTTGCATAAATGCCGAGTCCTTGCCGGAAAGAGTTTCTTTCATCCGGCGACCTTGTAACTGTCGGGCATGCCGAGGTGGGTCATCCGAT
>JAYSTY010000354.1:0-6457 GCA_043719385.1 Blastocatellia bacterium
AGATGGTGAATAATTGGATAGCTCCGAATCCATTGGCGATTGAGTGCAATCAGGCGCAATCCTTCTTCTGGCAGAGACTTCATCGCTGAGATTGCTTCAACCTCGGGCTGAGTAATCCGTGGATTGCCGAGGACACCGAGAATGACCGATTTATTGGAATCGCGGCGCAGAATATTGCGTGCTTCGCGGTTGCCTTTGAGGGCGAGTTTGACGCGTGATTTGACATTCATTTTGGTGATCTTCTGCATCATCGTCAGGCGCTCGACGGTTGTCTCTTCACCATCCATCTTCATTTCATTGATGATGCGCTCCGCTTCAGCTTCTGCCTCAGAATCAGCCGGGATTTCAGCTTCAGAGCCGACTGAAACTTCAACCAATTCTGGTTGTGGCGGATCGGGTTCTTCCTGAACCCGCTGCATTTCATCCCGAATAACTTTAATGAACTCGGACCCTATCTTAGGATCATCGTCGGATTGAAAAGCCGCTTCAAAATTCAGGTCTTCAACCGGAATGTCATCATCAAGCATGTCCGGCAGGGATTCTTCGACATAGTTAAGACCTAAAGCCGCAGACATCGCTGCTGCTCGCGCACGACGCTCTTCGCCAATGCGTTTGGCCCCCAGTTCTTTCTCGAAAAATTCAATTCGTACTTCTTTTGCCCGGCGAATGGCTTCGGCACTACTGGCTTTGTTCTCAATTAGTGAGGTGATAATTTCAGGATAGCGAATCATGCGTTCCTGATTGAT
Source organism: Blastocatellia bacterium (assembly GCA_043719385.1). Lineage (GTDB taxonomy): Bacteria > Acidobacteriota > Blastocatellia > RBC074 > RBC074 > JAFDVL01. Next base: position 747 of record JAYSTY010000354.1, read on the forward strand.
CGCAATCAATTCAAGTAACTTAGCTTCTTTATTCCAACGCGCCAATTCAGTAATTCCCTGATCCGGGGTCGAATCATTCAGAATCAGGGCTTCGTAAACCTCTGCCTTACCACCGCGCCAACTGCATAAATGTTGCAAAACATCGCGTGGAGTCTCTTTTATTAACACAACCTGACGCATTCTTTCAGGCGCAAAATCATTTAGAGATTTGGTAGCTAGTGAGCGAATTTCCGCATCTTCATCCTTGCTCAGGACAACGAGAATTTCGAGCAGGTCTTCCGGGGGAATCGGCAGTGCAGCACGGGCGGCAGCGAGTTTGGCAGCGGCAGGGGCGGCTCCATTGCGGATAGCAGTAACGATAGGACTAGCCATAAAAATTAAGCGTAAAGATAAAACGAGAAACCGCGCGCCTGATGCTTCAATTTACCCGGTATTTTTATCCTGGAAAAATAAATATCGGCTGGGTTTTTCCGGGGTGCCACGTTCAAAACCCGCGCAATATAAACCTTCCGACAGGTATTGTTGAAATGCCGAACGAAGTTTGAGTTGCCATTCCTGCGCCTCGGCCAGATGGCGGGCTTTAATTTGCTCAATGTCGAAGGGGATTTCGACAAAAGCCAGCGGCGCTGATGGCATATGATCTTCTTCAGCATGATTTGCGATAGCCCTGACACGCGGTGAATTAACCCACCATTCAATCAGCAGGCGGTCTGTATCCAATCCGCGATGTAAGGCGCTGGTGCTATGATGACCGTAATAATTGACCTTATATTTTCGAACGACTCCACCCAGCTTCACAATATTTAGATAAGCATTACGCGATTGCAGCGGATCAAAGGTCCAAACCATCAGGGGAACATTTAATTGTAACGCCCGTTGCCGTTGCGCGAATTTGAGCTTCATTCCAATTCCTGAATTTTGCAGTTCCGGCTTAACCGCTAACATGTGGGAATAATAATAAGGTTGCAACCGATCATCAAATGCTGCCAGAGCGTGGGCAAATCCAAGCATCTTTCCATCTTCATCTGCAAATGCGCCCAGGGTAAATCCACCGCTGTTTTTGGTGATGACCAGAGAGCGCGGAGGCGTAATATCCAAATCCGAGAATTGCCAAACCTCCCGTTGCATATCAACACAGGCGCTATAGTCTTCAAAGCTTGCGCAATCACGAATTTGATGTCCTGGCGAATAAGTAAGTGACATATTTAAGGAATAGCAAAATGAGAAAAGATGAGAATACTGTTGGAGGACGTAGCTCAAGTCAAGATTTAAATCAATAATTAAGTTTAATGTTGTTTAAGGTAAGAGTGGGATGCTATATTTTACCCGTCTCGTTCTGACCGCCTACCGAGCATCGCCCCGCAATTAGATTTTTATTGCGTTTATTATTTCATTGCCCCTTAAAACAGGATTCTCACCTATGACCAGCTATTTTCGTGCGGAAATTAACGGCAACGCTCAGGACTGTGCCAAACTTATCAATGAATTACGTGCCAGCAAATGGGATATCTACGTTGACGGGGGATATTTGATTGTTTCAGAGATCGAATGGGATCGTTTGGAACAGCTTGCTACAACCTATCATTGTGAAATCAATTCATTATCTCAGGTTCAGCAAGCCGCATAGCCTCTATTAGGCGACCATTATTCAATGGTTTTAAGGTTTTCGACTTCTTCTGGTAAACAGCTTAAGGCTGAACGGGCAGCATCCTGATGGGCACTTTTTATAGTTGTTCCCTGCCCGGTTGCCAGACGCTTACCGTTAACGCGCAACTCAACTTGAAAGGTTCGTTTGTGATCAGGCCCGTGCTTTTCAATAATCGCATATTTCGGGGTCGGTAACCCGTGTGCCTGTAAGCTTTCCTGGAGCGCCGTCTTGTAATCTGTTGCGGTCAGGTCAAGTGGATCCATCGCCGCGAAGGTTCCGGCAAATTGCTGTTTGACGAAATCTCTGGCTGCCTCAATGCCGCCATCCAGATAAATCGCCGCAATCAGCGCCTCATAAGCATCAACCATTAAGTGAGATTTGTTGCGTCCGCCGGTTTTTTCTTCTCCGCGATTCAGCAACAAATAATCGCCAAGTTTGATGCGCACTGCGTGAGTTTGCAAATTCACTGCACTGACCGTAAAGGCTCGTAACTTGGACAGTGTCCCTTCTTTCTCAGTCGGATATGTTTCCAACAACCACGCGCTGATCAAAAATTCCAACACCGCATCGCCTAAAAACTCCAGTGCTTCGTTATGCAAGGGGCGCGGCTCCGGCTGTTCGTTGGCAAAAGAGCGGTGCGTCAGGGCGCGTTGGAGTAAATTCAAATCACGAAACTGATAGCCGATAATCCCCTGGAGCTGGGTCATCGCCTGCTCTAATGAGCGATTAGAGTTGGCGGAAACTTGACTGGCGTCTTTTTTAAGTAATTTGCCAGTCAATTCTTCTGCCCCTGGTTGTTCTAAATCATCACTCATGACAGCTAACTTAATACCATAAAACAAAAGCCGACGCTCGTTGTCGAGAGCCGGCTTTCGCCTTAACCTCAGATTGTAACTGATGTTTACTACTCGCTATTTGCGTTTTTTAACCGGTGGTTTAGTTGCTGCCTTAGTTGGTGTGGCAGGTTTTTCACTTCCACCAGCATCTGGTTTGGCTGTCCCACCAGCAGGGGCCGGCGCCGGTGCCTTGCCACCTTTGCCGCCTTTGGGGGCATTAGGCGGAGGAGTAGTCGTAGACTCTTCAGTCTTAATTTTCATATCCGCAGCGCTGACATCAGGCTTAAAGTGTTTGACCAGTTCCTCAATTTTGAAATCCTTATTGAGAAATTTGGCGAACGCTTCACCTTGTCCCCTGGCATCATCATAAACAGCTTTGTACTCAGATTTACCTTCTGTCAAAGCCATCACACGCGCATAATCATTCGTCATCTTTTCAACGACGGGATAAATTTTTCCTAGTAACCCCTTGCCCTTTTCGCCTGTCTTCTCATCGTTGGATAAGGCGTTATACTCAGCATTAAGCTTGGTATAAAGAGCTGTAGTTGCCTCGGCGCGTAATAAATATGTGTTTGGGTCTTTATAGGCTGTGCCTTCTTTAATGTTCGCCGCGTCCGTCAGAAACTTAATTGTCTTCTCATTATCAGGAGGCGTTTGGCGCAAATAGTAAAGACCCTGATATTGAATCAGGCGGGCTGTATTGTCCTTACGGAAGCTGTCCCACTCCGGCTGTTTCCAACCTTCAGGGGCGGTTGCTTGCGCCAGCATGGGCAGGGCTTTTTCTGTGTACTGCATCCCGCGAGCAGTGTCTTTATAAAACCCGACAAGCACGCCATATCCTGTCCCCAGAGGCATCCGCGTAGAAAAATACGCATCAGGCTTAGGTGACTTGCTGATCCACGCATCACAAGCCGAAAGAAAGCCATTCAGGTTAGCTTCATTTGGGGTAGCGAAAAAAGTTTTATCCGCTTCCGAGCATTTGTTGTATACCTGTTTCAGCTCATAGCGCGCTATATACGCCAGCGGGCTTTTCCGCCAGTAAGGATCAATGTTAGGAAATTTTTCAAGAAAGATTTTGGCCTTTTCATACTTTTTGGCCTCATCCTTCTCGTTGTAATAATCCTCATAAAAAGGACGTGCATCGTCTGGTAAAGGTGGCGTAGGCTGTGCCTGCTGATAGGCAGCATTGCCAGCGTTGTAATTGGCGAGTTTCGGCGCAGACATCACAGAGACGCTGAGGGATAACGCCAGGGCAAATAAACCGAACTTCTTCATAAAAAATTAATCCTCCGAGTCATTTCATTAAGCTGGATATTGATCTGCGAAGTGTCAGAATTGATCCGGCTATTGCAGAAACAGCCTGCCGAATATCTGTTTTTTTATTAACCTGACCGACACCGCAAAAACTTACTGACAAATTACCAAAGGGAAACTTAAATACATCGCAAAGTCGCAACACGCAGTATTCAAATCTCTTATTCCATCTTCAACCGCATTTCCCTTAATTCTCAATCAATTCAATTATTCAGTCGCAAATTTTACAACCAGCAAAAAGATTGATTTGGGCGAGAGGGGTAAGCGGGGCAACTGTATCTTCAAACGCACTTCCCTGAAACTTGTCAGATGCTTGCGTATTGTGCATGATTCAAATACTTTGTCAATTGCCCTAACTGCGAACACTTAGTTGATGCTAAAGCGAACATGGTTGCACTTCTTAATTACTTTGTCCAACGACAGGAAAAAATTATTCAACTGACCCGTGAATTGGTTGAGCAGGAAACAATTTCGCGGGAAGAAACGCGCTTGAATGCAATCGCTCATTTTGTCGCGGAAAGACTTCAACCGTTTGCTTCTGAGGTACAGCTTTTCCCCAGCCCTGGTTACGGAACGCATTTGTGCGCACGCTTCAATTTCGGTCATTCAGCGGCTGCGCCACAGGTTTTGCTCGTCGGGCATCTCGATACTGTCTGGCCTGTTGGGACGCTGGAACGATTGCCGTTTCGCATCACTGAGGAAGGTACAGCCCATGGACCGGGGATTTTCGACATGAAAGCTGGCATCGCTGTGGCACTGAGTGCGCTTGAGGCAATCGCTACGCAAGGCCTGCCAACAAAACATCCGGTAACTTTGTTGCTGACTTGTGATGAAGAAATTGGGAGCAAAACTTCGCGAGCTCTGGTCGAAGAAGAAACCCGGCGCTCAGTTGCCGCATTGGTGCTTGAGCCACCAATTCCTGGCGGTCGCGTCAAAACAGGGCGCAAAGGAATCGGTGGGTTCACGCTCAAAGTCACAGGCCGCGCTGCGCACGCGGGACTTGATCCTGCCCAGGGCGTTAACGCGATTGTTGAATTGGCGCATCAAACTTTGCATCTGGCGGCGCTTAATAATTACGAACAGGGAATTACGGTCAATGTTGGCGTCGCAAATGGTGGCACGACTTCAAATGTCGTCCCGGCGGAGGCCAGCGCCAAAATAGATTTTCGTTTTTGGAAAGATGAAGAGGGTGCGGATGTCGAGGCAATAATTCGCAATCTACGACCAGTGTTGGCTGGCGCAAAGCTGGAACTGATTGGGGGCATCAATCGCCCTCCGATGCAGCGTTCTGAAAAAAATCTTGCCCTGTATGAAATCGCCAAAAGCTGTGCCGCAGAATTCGGTATTGATTTGCAGGAAGGAGTGGTTGGTGGAGGCTCTGACGGGAATTTTATCGCCGCACTTGGAGTTCCTACGCTTGATGGTTTAGGTGTGGACGGCGCCGGCGCACATGCTGAACACGAACATATCATTTTGTCGGATATTCCGCAGCGTGCGGCTTTGCTGACGCGATTAATAACCGTAGCTGGCAGTCCTTAACTATTTATGGAACGCATTTACCGCGACCCGGTACACAACATCATCGCCCTCTCTGACCATCGCGCCGATGATGCGTTGCTGATCAAATTAATTGACACGCGGGAATTTCAGCGCCTGCGTTATATTCGTCAACTTGGTCTCGCGCATTACACGTATCAGGGCGCAGAGCATTCGCGGTTTACGCACAGTCTGGGCGTGATGCACCTGATGACACGCGTGCTGAATCGCTTTAACGAAAAACACAAAATCAGTGATGAAGCGCGAGTAGTTGCGCGGGTTGCCGCGATGTTGCACGATCTTGGGCACTGGCCTTTTTCGCACGTGATGGAAAAAGTAGTGCACCAAAGTCATGAAAGCTGGACGACGAAAATTAT
>JAYSTY010000355.1:0-2668 GCA_043719385.1 Blastocatellia bacterium
CTTTGATAGTGCGGAAGAAGCCGGCGAGATGGTTGAGCTTTACTGGATGGCGCTCGCCCGCGACGTTAATTTTTCGGATTATGGAACCGACCCGATCATTGCAGCAGCGGCAGCAGACCTCTCAAGACTTTCCGATTTCCGTGGCCCCAGAGATGGTGGAAGACCGGTTCGCAATGCACAGGTAGCAGAAGAAGGCTCAAGACTGGCAGACTTACGTGGACGCAGAAGTAATGGACAGATAACGCCAAACTCAATCTTTCGAAATAGTTCACTCGGCGATCTGACGGGGCCGTGGCTCTCCCAATTTCTGACGCTGGATTTTCCATTTGGCGCTAATGCTGTTTCACAGAAGATGAAAACATTGCCTGCTGGTACTAACTATATGACGAAGTATCAGGATTGGCTTGACGTACAAAATGGTGCCGATCCAAGCCAAAATATCCAGTACGATGCCACACCGCGCTATATTCGTAACCTGCGCGATATGGCGCAGTGGGTCCACGTTGACGCACTCTATCAGGCCTATCTGCATGCCTGCCTCATCATGCTGGCACAGGGCACGCGCCTTGACTCAGGATTACCGATGTATAACTCGAAAGTTCAGGCTGGTTTCGCGCAGTGTGGCGGGCCGCACATTCTCAGTCTCCTCACGGAAGTGGCAACCCGCGCACTGAAAGCAGTTTGGTATCAGAAATGGTTCATTCAGCATCGCCTCAGACCCGAAGAATTTGGCGGTCGAGTGCATAATTACATGACAGGCGCGGCGAAATATCCTATCCATCCTGATGTTCTGAATTCGCGGGCAGCAACCGAGTTGTACAAAAAGTACGGAACGTTTCTGTTACCAATGGCTTTTCCCGAAGGTTCACCCACTCACTCGTCCTATGGTTCAGGACATGCAACCGTCGCAGGCGCCTGCGTCACAGCACTCAAAGCATTTTTTGATGAGACAGACATCATTAAAAATCCGATGGTGACGAATGCGGATGGTACAGCACTCGTCCCTTACGATGGTGCAACGCTGACTGTTGGAGGCGAACTCAACAAGGTTGCCTCTAACGTGGCGAATGGTCGCAATGCGGCAGGTGTACACTGGCGTACTGATGCCGTTAATTCGCTGAAGCTGGGCGAAGCAATCACCATCGGCATTCTGGAAGAGCAAAAGCTTACCTACAATGATAATGTTCAAATGACTCTGACTAAATTTGATGGAACTAAAATAACGATCTAGGAAAATTTAAGGCTGGCATTTTCTTAAGGCAAAAGTAAGCAGGAAGTTTAATTCATTCCTTTTACTTTTGCCTTTTTACTTGCGAATTTGATATACAGAAGCTATGAAGTTACAAGCCAAAGCATTTCAATTCATCGTACTTATTGCCGCCTGGACAATCTTCGTTCCTGCTGCCGCTCAAGCACAACAACGTCCGCTCATTACCGAAGATGTCGAAGTCATCAAACCAGGCTCTATTCGCGCTGATTTTGGCTTTGACTTTACGCAGGGCAAAACATTTCCGGTCTCAGGATTAAAAGGCGATTGGGCGCGATTGGGAGTAACAACATTGACCTTTGGCCTGGCACCAAATATTGAAGTCGAAGTGGGTGGAACAATTCATAATTCTTTAGCCATCAATAATCGTGGGACAAGCACTATTCCCTTAAAACTTAAAAGCACAAATTCGACGAGCGATGTGGGAGATTTTTTCCTCGCGACGAAAATCAAGCTTCGGAATGAGACCAGTCGCTTGCCAGGTTTCGGTGTAAGGTTCGGAGCGCAATTGCCAAATTCCAATCAGGAGCGCGGCATCGGCCTGAACCAGACCAATTTTTTCTTCACGGCTGTCGCCAGCAAAAACATCCGCAAATTTCGCGTCACGGGCAATCTCGGCTTGGGAATTTTTACCGCGCCAACCCAATTATTTTCACAAAACGACATGCTGCTGTACGGGTTTTCGGCGACTTATCCCATCAATGAACGTGTGACTTTAGTCGGCGAAATCAATGGTCGTTACAATACTCGTAAACGTGCCCAACTCGGCCTGGAATCCGATGGCGAAGCACGTTTCGGCGCACGAATCAAAGCTTCAGGTTTATTGTGGGATGTTTCGGGGCTGACCGGACTCAATAAAAATAGTGTCAAAAGCGGGCTGAGCTTTGGCCTGACATACGAAGGTCAGTTATTTACTCCGATCAACAAATAGCCTCATTATTTTTATTCACCTGACAAAGTATTTAACTCAGGGAACAAGATTCATGCCGCGTAAGATGGCCTGAAATTGTGGCTCATTGTGCAGGCTCGCAAAACGTGGATCAACCTTGATAAATTTCATCTCCCCAGCGTGCTCTGCATCGGCTTTTTGCAGATAAGCCAGGGCTTGTTCCTTATCTCCCAGCGCGATACAAATGCGCGCGAGATTGAACGATGGAACATACGATTTTTTTGCCTCAGCTTTGAGCCAGGCGAGCGTTCTTTGTGCTTCGTTATGCTGTCCTGATAACGCTAAAGCTGCCGCTACCTGATCGTCCTGATTTTGCGTCTCAGGCGTAAGTTGAAACGCAAATTTGTACTCCGCAATGGCTGCCTGATATTTGCCCATCTGTACCAGCACATCGCCTTTGACGATATGCGCCACGGAATAAGCTGACTCAATTTCCTGCACATGGTCACTTT
>JAYSTY010000356.1:0-6454 GCA_043719385.1 Blastocatellia bacterium
TCCATAAATGCCCGCGTTGCATTCGTTCAGTTGCGCGACAGCTTTCAGCACGGATGAATCCTGCTCTGCCGTGTCAGGATCAAGATTGATCGTATTGCAGCGCACATCGCGCAACGTAATGCTCACGGCTGCGCCCGCGTCATCATCGCCGAAAATCAGCGTGCCTCCGACCCATTCATCTTCGCAAAATATTTCGGGCGATATTGTTTCCAGGAGAATATTCGGGCGAAAGCGGCGCTGGTCAATTTCTTTTTCCAACTTCTGCGCTAAGCCACGAATTGTGTTTGTGCTGATGATTGAAACACTCGCTTCGTCAAAGATACCGCGGTCAATTTGCATTAGCTCCACTTCTTTACCGAAGCGTTGCGATAATTCCTGCCGCAATTCTTCGCTGTAAATTTCAAGCACCGCGCCGTCCGGTGTACGCACGTGCGTAGGTACATCACCTTGCAGGATTGGTTGATACAGCGATAACACAGGCAAGCGACAGGCATTCAGCCACGGGAAGCCAACTTTGCCCGTCACACGGCGAAACGCAAATCTGCGGTCGCCTGCCAAGCCGTGCCAGCCCAGTGTTGCGGTTTCTAATGAAGCGCCAATCATGGATTTGATAGGATAACGATAAAGTCCCGCGACGCTGCCAATTTCAATAGTTGTGCTCATTCTGCTTTTCCTTCCTGATAACGTTCCGGCGCATATCGTTTGGCGAGCAAGCCCGTCGCTTCATCAACATTGATGGATTGCGCCAGCAGGCCTTCCTGTCCATTGCTTACGGTTTTTCAGTACGAATCATTTCTTCGACAGCTTGTTGTTCGATGGGATCGGCCAGGACGCGTTGGACGCTCCACTGTTTTTTCTCCAGTAAATGCGCGACCAGCAAATTGAAGCGCCAATATAATCCTGACTTCGCATGATCCATTTTCGGATCGTCTGCTAAAAATGCGCGTCTGGCTTCGTCGTAATTGAACGCTGCGCCTTTGCCGACATAATCGGCGTAGCCTTCGCGTTTCCATTGCGGCAACTGATGGTAAGCGACTCCGCCTACCGCTTGCCCGGTTAATGAATGTGCAATTTCGTGCGCAATAAAATAATCCAGCGTCCGCTCGCCCGGGACGCGATTTCCGCTGGAGCCGATCAGACAATTTTCCTCGATGATGGCATCGCGCAGGAAAACATTCGTCGTAATTGGATAGTAATTCACGCCGCCCACGCCATACTGGTAAGTGAAAAAGAGGCGTTGCCGCCAACGTGCATTGCAAATGAAAATGAGGTGTTTTTGTTCGGCAGAATAGAGCAGGGATTTCGCTAGTTTCGCTTCTACTAATTCCAAAACCTGTTGACCTGACGCTGGCGCGAATGATTGATCAGAATACAACGTCAGGTTTTTTGCGCTGACGGATGTGTGGAAAAACGGATCCGGAACGCAGAGCAAAAAAAGAATCAAAGCGATGAATGCGGCAATTCCTGCAAAGATTTTCAGGAAGGTTTTCTTTTTGAATTTCATTGTGAACCATTCATTAATGAAATTTTTTATTTCATATCCGTATTGCTGACGAACGCGATTTTCTTGCTGTCGGGCGACCACGAAGGAACGTTGATTGTGCCTTGTCCGCCGTAAAGATACGCAATCACTTTCGGTGTACCGCCGCCAATCGGCATCAGGCGCAAATACACATGTTTGTAAAATGGATGCGCACCTGGCTCAATATCTTTGGGGAACGAGATAATGACGATCCATTTGCCATCGGGCGAAATGTGCGGAAACCAGTTATTGAATTCATCATTCGTGATTTGCGTTTGCTCGCTGCCGTCGGGCTTCATCCGCCAGATTTGCATCAGTCCGGTACGGAACGAATTGAAGTAAATATATTTTCCGTCAGGCGTGAATTCCGGCCCATCGTCTACGCCTTTAGTAGTCGTAAGTTGAATTTCTTCGCCGCCCTTAGCATCAATTTTATAAACATCGAATTCGTCGTTGCGCCTGCCTGCAAAGACCAGCGTTTTTTTATCGGGCGACCAGCCGTGCAGATACGAGGGGCCTTTCTTTGTTATCTTCACTGGCTTGCCACCTTTCAGCGGCATCGTATAAATCATCGAAACGTTGCCGTCTTCGGCGCTCGTACTGCTGATGCCCAACATTTTTCCATCGAATGAAAGCACGTGATCATTATTGTTGCGCTTCACGTCACCCGTATCAAAAAGCGTCGGCGTGTTCGTCGCCAGATCAAAGCGATAGAGCAAACCGTTGTGATTGTAAATTAAAAATTTGCCGTCATGTGTCCAGTTCGGCGCTTGCAACGAATCTTTGACGCGATACAAAACTTTGCGCGTATTCGTCGCTAAATCCATGACTTCTAAATTGCTGCCGATGTATTCGCGGTATGGCACAAAATTATCTTTGGCAGGCACAGTGATTTCGACATCACGAAACACGGCGGTTTCGTTGACGGTGTTGTTGTGTGAGCAAACATACAAGCCAACATAAACTTCATCACCGAGCGGGACATCGGAAATTTCTTTCGTGATAAAAGTCTCGCCAAATTTAGCGACGGACATAATGTATTTGTTGTCGTGTCGTTCAAGTTGCACGACCTCAAAGTTTTTTTCGGTGAAGTCTACGCGCTCGGTAATCGCGCCTTTTGTCCGGCGGAATTGAAACGAAGTTAAGCCATCGCCATGCAAACTGGCGTTGACGTGCGGCGCATCATTTTCAAGATTCGGGCGAATGATCCAACCGATTTTGCGATGTGGGTCAGTGCCTTTGCCGAGAAATTCCGTGCGTGCGCGCAGGATGAAATTTCCTTTCATCCGCTTCCACGCGAAATGAAATTCATCTTTTTTGTCCCACATATTCGTGCCGGAAGCCTTGATGGTGTAGCTTTGCTTGTCAGCGTCGTAAACAACTGAACCAGGTGTAGCGACAGCGCCGACATCCTGATGGTTCTCAAACTGACCAACAGGTTTTTGTTGTGCAAAGTTGAAAGTAAATACGACCGAAGTTAAGAAAATTGAAAGTGCGAATGATCTGAGAGTCATAAATTTGCTCCTAACTAATAACGTGAAAAAGTGAGCCATAGTTTTTTAAGAACTTCCGAATAAAGCTCCAACGGAGCGGGATACAATAGCCCAGGGTGAAGCCCTGGGTTGAATGTGTCGTAAGTCGCAAGCCCTGAAAGGGCGGAATAAATTATTACGCCCTTTCAGGGCTTGGATTTTGTCTTTGCACCTACCCAGGGTTGTACCTTGGGCTATCTTATTGCCACCCCGTTGGGGTTCTGTTCGGGAAATTATTTTCTTAATGTCTATATAACACTTGCTGACAGCTTTTATTTTTTATTTGAAGTGCATCTGCATGAATTGCAAAAACAAATTGTAGTCTGATGGAATGGTTCCGTGTCCGCCCGCGTGCATTACATAACCGAGCGTGTGAAAAATTGTTTGTTCGGCGGCGGCTACGGCGGCTAAAAACTTGCCTTTCGGATCAGACCAAAAATCTTTATCTCCGGTTTGCAACAGGAGCGGACGCGGCGCGATCAACGACACCAGCAAATTTCCAGCTACCGGAAATTCATTCACGCGGTCACCATATTTTCCATAGTTCGCGGCGAATTGATAGGGGTAGCGCGTTGGCTCGGTCAGGTGCTTAATTGTCTCGCCGTAGTTGCGGCGGCTGAGCGCGGCGCCACCTTCGCCCGAACAACTAGCAATCACCATTGCAAATCGTTGATCGTGCGCGCCCGCCCACAACACCGTTTTACCGAGCCGCGACACGCCAAAGAGTGCGACACGTTTGGCGTCTATGGATTTATCCGTTTCAAAATAATCCAGCGCACGACTTGCGCCCCACGCCCACGCAGAAATTGTTCCCCATTCATTTGGCGCAGGTTCAGTCTGCCCCGCTTTGAGATACAGCCAACGCACACCGTGCTGAATGCCGCCGGCAAAATCAGGATCAATATCACCGTAATAAACCGTCGCTACGCCAAAGCCTTGTTCGATGAAAGGCAAAACCTGTCGGTTTGAGGCGGAACTAAAGACTGGTCGTGAATAATTCTCGCTCCCTTTTCTAATTCTCGTCCGGTGATCTTGCACATAGTTCTTTGACAATCATACAATTCCGGGTACAGAGGATCTGACATCTCTTAGCCTCTCAAATCCGGCAATCCACATCGAGCATAACGGAGAAAGAAAATGTATCACGCCCCTTCCTCTCGATTCTTTGACCGGAGTCTGTTAAGAACTTGCTGCCTCATCATGCTGGTCTTTTTTACCTTTACTATTTCGACCACCAGGGCGCAGACTGAATTACCTGCGACGTGGCGAGATGATTATTTTCCGCAATTTTATCTCACCATCAAGCCTGACGATCTGACCGCGTTACTGGCCGAAGGCAGCACGGCCAAAGTTCCCATGACCCTGAATTATCAGGCCCAAACTTATCCCGGCACCATTCGGCAGCGGCTGGGTAATACTTCCCTGTGTGAAAACAAACGGCAGTTTCGCCTGGATTTTGCCGGTAAAGTTAACTTTCCTGATGGCTATGTGAGTGATCGTTTTGAGACTGATCGCGGCAGTTGTTATACGCTCCACGAATGGCTGGCCTGGAAGGTCATAGAGCAGGCCGGCAAACTTCGTCCTGATTTGAAAGTGTTACGCAAGAAATCAAATGTAGTTGCCATCTACTTCAACGGTGAGTTGTATCATGTGCAAACCCTGCTGGAAGATGTGAACAAAGATTTGCTTGCGCCTCAAATCGGAACGCGCAAAATTACCCTTTATGAAAGTGGTTGTTATGCGAATAGGGAGGGAACCGAGCTGGCGAATTTCTGTTCGATTTTTGCCCCGGAACAAGTGCAAAACTACCTGCACATTCCCTCATTTCTATACTCAACGGGTGTCGTGCAAATGCTGGGCGGTGCGGATAATTACCCAAAGTATCCTTACAATCATTTTTTTGTGCAGGAAACGGAATCCAAAAAAATTTGGTTCATGGTGGATGATTTGGACAGCACGATTGATTCTTACAGTGACGGTCAGAGTGATCCTTATCAAACTTATATTACTGAAGGGGATTCGCAACGTCATTTTACCGCGTTGGTCAGTGATCCGGTCTATCGTTCGCAATACAGTGCTGCGCTGCGTGAGATGCTCCCTTTGTTTCACCCGGATAAATTGCAACCATTGGTGGCCGCAAAATATGCGCAGGTCAGAGCAACGTTGCATGCGTCGCCCCAATTACCGTTAGGCCCTGACTGGTACGATTATGTGTATTTATCCGAATTGCCTGCCTGGATTGAGGCGCGCTACGCCTATCTGACAAAGCTTTTGGCGCCGGAGCATGAGAGTACGAATGGAATACCAACCGCCGTGATTGCCCCGCTGGTACCAACGCTGGAAGCCACGGATTTGGAAGGCGCTCAGGTTACTTTAAATGGCGCGGATTCTACCGATCCAGATAATGACCCGCTGACATTTTTGTGGCTGGTGGACGGACAGGAAATGGGGCACAGCGCGATCATTGAAAGCAAATTAGGGATTGGCTTGCACCTCATCAGGCTGACTGTGAATGATGGGCGGGGCGGAAGTGGCACAACCACTGCTAATCTTGAAATTACACTGCCACCGCCACCGCCAGTAACGGAAGTGACGATTAAATCTGTGTCTCCCGCCTATATTCGGCGTGGTACCGGAGTGGTTTTAGAGATTACGGGAACAGGGTTTTCGCCGTACTCTGAAGTGTCTTTCAGTGACAGCAGTGTGCGTATCCAGACGTATGATCTCCGGGGTGAAAAGATTATTCGGGTTTATCTCATTGCTGATAATTTTGGTACTTATGACCTCAAAGTAATAAATCCAGACGGAAAAACAGCCGCCCTGTCGGATGCACTGACAGTCGGATTCGGATATTGACCCCGCTCCACGATGATTAAACTATCGCCTTCAGGCCAAAGAATTTCTTCTCCACGAAACCACACGAAGAGGCGACGGGGTGAGAGGGCGCTCAGGTCATGCTCGCACCGTTTCACCGTTTCGCCGTTTCGCCGCTTCGCTCTCCTTCGTGTAATTTCGTGGAAAAATATTTCTCTGCCCTCTATCGGACAGTTTTGGTAGTGCGATGGAGGTCACTTGCTGACAACTTTATGAAGCTAAATAACTATCCAATCCAATTCGCGCTTTTCTTTTTACTGGTTGTTACAACTGCCGCCCAGCCGCCAAATACACGGCTCGAACGCGGGTTCAAATACATCTTCAATAGCAAAGACCTGACGAATTGGGAAGGCGACCCGAAATACTGGTCAGTCGAGGACGGCGCTTTGACGGGCATTACGGACGGCACGCTGAAGGTCAACAGCTTTATTATCTGGCGGGGCGGTACGCTCAAGAATTTTGAGATGCGCGTCCAGGTCAAAATCACAAAGGATGGCAACTCTGGTTTGCAATATCGCAGTGCGCC
>JAYSTY010000357.1:0-15571 GCA_043719385.1 Blastocatellia bacterium
TGTGGGCGCGTTTACGATTTGAAAGAAGATGGATTAGTAAAATTGGTGTGTCGCCCGGAAATGACTTTTGGGGCGTTGAAATGCTGGCGGCGTCAATGCTTCGAGGACTTTGGCGGTCTGGTGCGGCATCCGGGCTGGGATGGACTGGATTGTTATGGCGCAATGATGAAAGGCTGGAACACACACAACTTTGAAGATGAAGAGATGAAAATTACGCACCTGCGTCCGATGGGTTCATCACAAAAAAATATTTATACGGGACGCGTCCGGCGCGGCAGAGGCTTTTATTTAATGGGGGCGCATCCGTTTTGGGTTTTGTTCAGTTCGCTCTATCACGTCAACGAACCGCCATATCTGGCTGGGCCGTTTTGTGTGATGTACGGCTATCTCAAAACTGCCTTACAAGGTGAACAGCGGCAAATTGATCAGCAACTGGTCAGGTTTGTCCGCAAATGGCAGATGCGCAAGATGCTTGGGTTTGGGAAATCAAGCTAAAGAATCCTCCCCGTTGGAATACCGGAATGGGCTGGCAGAAATGAATGTAAGACAGACAAAAATCGCACTCGCTCAAATCGTCTCGCAGGTCGTGTGGACGCTCCGTGGGAAAAAGAAATTTATCGGCAAGCGCATCCCGGTGCTGGCATATCATCGGGTTTTGCCTGACTTTGCTGAGAACGAAACTCCCATGTACTCGGTGTTGCCGGAACAGTTCAGCGAGCAAATGAAATACCTGGCGGACAATGGATTTAAATCGCTGTCACTGGATGAATATGATGAAATTTTGCGTGGCGAGCGTGAGGTCCCGGAACGGGCGGTGATGATTACTTTTGACGATGGGTATTCTGATATTTATTCGATTGCGATGCCGATTGCCAGATATTACTGCCTTAAACTCAATGTTTTTATTTGCACGGGATTCATCGCTTTTGATAAGGCTTTCATTTATCCCGAAACACCCCTGCATGCTTTCAATCATTATGAGTCGCATCCTGACTGGTGGCGTCCCCTGAGTTGGCCGGAAATCAAGGCGATGCGGGAAGAGGGCATGGGCATTGGTTTTCATGGGCATACGCATCGGAAGATGGGACATCTCTCGGCCATTGAAATTCATCGGGAATTTGAAAAAGGCTTACAGCTTTACACCGAAAATCTGGGCACTAATTGCCACCATTTTGCTTTTCCTAACGGGACGGCTGACAGCTATGACGAAATCTCAGTGGCGATAGCGCGACACTATGGCATGCAACGATTATTTACGACGCGTTTGAAACGCACTCCGGTTGATGCCGGAGAGCAATTAATTTCCCGCCTGACGATTCATCAGGAAGATGATTTGGAATCCTTCAAACTTAAATTGTATGGAGCTTATGACTGGTTGGGCGCGTTACGCCACCTGGGTCAACTTGGCAAAGCTTCGCCGCAAAGAAATTTTAGTGAGGTCTCGCTCAGCCGAAAATTGCAGGCTGAGAAAGTCGCTGGAGGCAGAAGATGAAGTACGCAGTTGTGACTGCTGCGCGTGATGAAGCCGGATATATCGAACATACGATTCGCTCCCTCACCGCGCAGACTCTCAAACCAATTCGCTGGATCATCGTTGATGACGGATCAACGGATGGGACGCCGGAATTAGCTGAAGCGGCAGCAAAAAATCACGCGTGGATTACCGTCATTCGCCGTGAGGATCGCGGTTTTCGGTCGGTCGGCGTAGGGAATTATGATGCCTTGCAGGAGGGCTTCAGCGCCTTAGCCAAAGAAGCTTATGAGTTTCTTTGCGTCATTGACGCGGACATTGATTTTCAACCGCATTACTTTGAAAAGCTGCAATTGAAGTTTGCCGAAAATCCGCGCCTGGGCATCGGCTGCGGCGCGATTTTGGATAAGCTGGAAGGGCAAATTTTTAAGGTAGATTTGTTGCCGGAAATGACCGGCGGGCCGCTCAAATGTTATCGCCGCACCTGCTTTGAAGAAATCGGCGGCCTGGTCAGAGCTGCCAGTTGGGATGCCATTGATTGTTTCAAGGCGATGCAAATGGGCTGGGTCTCGCAAACATTTTCCGATGCAGCTTTAGAGATTATTCATCTGCGTCCAACCGGCTCAACGCAAAAAGGAATTTATACTGGTAAACGCCGGCGCGGAGCCGGCATGTATTTTATGGGAGCGCATCCGGTGTGGGTTATCATCAGTGCCCTGCGCCGATTTTTTGAGCCGCCTGTCGCGCTGGGAACCCTGTGTGTTTTGTTTGGCTATTTCAGTGAAATGTTTTGTGGCGCAGCAAAAATTGATGACCGCGAATTAATTCGCTTTACGCGCCAATGGCAAACCAGAAAGATTTTGACGACGTTGGGATTGGCAAAATCAAAGACGCTGTAACTAAGCGAAGAATGTGCGGGTAAAAGTCTTTTGGCAGTCCTCGACTTTCAACTCTCAATTTTCCACTTTCCACTCTTTGACAGACAGAAAATATTCGAGTGCCTCATTGTTGCTCAGGAGTTGAGAATTGAAAGTGAAGAGTTGAGAGTGCGATTAGGTAAGGCGCTAATTTACGCACACTATTTAATTACACAGTTCAGTCCAATCCGTTGCCCGGAAAAAAATATGTATGGATTGATTACCGAAACCGTTAAGAAGTACAAAATCTTTAACTACGAAGGCCTGGCGCAGGCCGTTAATCAAACAAAAATTGTCAACGACATCAAGGCCAAACACCTGGCAACGACGCACAAACGCCTGGATGTGAGCGCCGCTGAAATTGCGCATGTCTTACATCTGGTGCCAGAGCTTAATCTCAAAGACAAAGTCTGTTTGGAAATCGGGAGCGGCTGGGTTTTATCTTATGCTCTGATATTTCACCTGCTCGGAGCCAGAAAAGTCATCGCCACTGATATTGCTCCGCTGGCGAATCCGGCACGTTTGCACGACGCGTTGCATCAGGCCACAGATTACATTATCCGGGATATTCTTTCTGCCTTTGGCGATCACGAAGAAATTAGAGAACGGCTGGATAACTTGCTGGCGATCAAACGATTTGACGAAGAATCGCTGGCTCGCCTGGGCATTACTTATCTGGCTCCCTGCGATTTTGCGGCGGGGAAATTTACGGAGGAAGTTGATTATATTTTCTCGCGCTCAGTGATGAACCATTTGCCGCGTAATCTGGTCGGCGTGATCGTACAAAATCTGTACGATAGTTTGCGTTCGGGCGGAATTATGACCAGCGATATTCACCTGGAAGATGTGAAATGCTTTGACCATTCGCCGTTCGCTTTTTATGAAATTTCAGCGGCTGAATATTTGCCTGCCTACGATGGGCTGCGCGGGAATCGCATCAGAGCCGGCGAGTGGGGAGCGCTTTTTGCGCAACTCGCAAATGGTCAGTCACGCACTTATTATCAGTGGCGGCGAAATCCTGATGTCTTACCAGAAAAAATTGATCCATCCATTAATGCGATGAGTGTGGATGATTTGCGAACATCGCATGTTGGCATAGTGGTCAGAAAAAACTAATTCTTAGCGTGAATTCCCAATGCCTTCATCCGGCGATAAAGATGGCTGCGATCAATGCTCATAATTTCCGCCGTGCGCGAAACATTTCCTTCCGTCTCCGCCAGCTTGCGCGTGATGTATTCACGTTCATACGCATCCGCCGCATCGCGGTAAGAATCGAAATTATAACTTGCCGCCGGAGGCACATCGCCACTCAGGATTGGCAAATCATCCGCGTCAATCCGAGCATCAATCCGCATGATAATTACGCGCTCAATGGTGTTGCGCAGTTCACGGATATTGCCCGGCCAGTGATAACTTTGCATGCGCTCAATGGCAGCAGGGGTAAATTCTTTTGGCTCGCGGTTGTTGGAATCTGAAAACTCGCGGTTGAAATGATCTACGAGTAAGGGAATGTCTTCGAGCCGTTCGCGCAGGGGCGGAATTTCAAACGGAATCACATTCAGACGATAAAAAAGATCAGCGCGAAAATTCCCGTTTTCAATTTCGGCTTCGAGCTTTTTATTGGTTGCGGCAATCACCCGCACATCAACACTGATCGTAGTTTCAGCGCCGACCGCCTGAAATCTTTGTTCTTCGAGCGCACGCAAAACCTTCGATTGCGTTTTCAAACTCATATCGCCGATTTCGTCCAGAAATAAAGTCGCGTTGTCGGCCTGTTCAAATTTTCCGCGCTTCGCTTGGGTTGCGCCGGTGAATGCACCTTTCACGTGCCCGAACAATTCCGACTCAATTAACTCTTCGGGAATCGCCGCGCAATTTGTTTCGACGAATGGGTGCGAAGCGCGCAACGAACGGGCGTGCAGGGCGCGGGCGACTAATTCTTTGCCAGTGCCCGACTCGCCAAAAATCAAAACCCGCCCGGTCGTCGGAGCGGCATAACTAATTTGTTGCCGTAACGCTCGCATCGGCACCGAAGCGCCAACCATCATAAAATCGCGTTCGAGCTTCGTGCGCATTTCAGTATTGGCGACTTCCAATTCATGCCGCCTGATGGCGTTCTTTACTACCAGCACAGTTTTTTCGAGCGAGAGCGGCTTTTCGACAAAATCAAACGCACCCAGCTTGGTGGCCTTCACCGCCGTTTCAATATTTCCATGCCCGGAAATCATCACGACACTAACGTCAGGATACGCCGCTTTCAACCGTTCGAGCGTTTCCAGCCCATCAATGCCCGGCAACCAGACATCCAGCAAAATACAGGTATAAAGCCGTTGCTCGAAGGCGCGTAAAGCCTGTTCGCCGCTTTCAGCCGTGGCGACATCAAAGCCTTCGTCTTCAAACACTCCGGCAAGCGATTGGCGAATGCCAGGTTCATCATCAACTATTAAAAGGGAATGCGGCATAAATCTAAGACGTTCGATTCGTATGCTTGGACCTATATCAGCCAAAGTCTTTGTCGGTAAGCAGCGCGGTTTCGATGAGAGGTTTGACGATAGCGCAGAATTCGTGAAGCGGCAAGAATAGCATGGAACACAACGTCAGCAAGGCCGGATTGCAATGTCCTGAGATTGATGATGTGATAGCACAAAATAACCTAACGCCGAGCCTGCCTTCACCTATTCTCCCTGCTCGACAAACTTGTACCCCAGGCCGCGCACCGTCAGGAAAAATCTTGGTTGTTGTGCATCGTCTTCGAGCTTTTGTCGCAGCGCACCGAGGTGGACATCAATCGTTCGTGTCAATGCCTCTTCGTCATAGCCCCACACGTCGCGCAGCAATTGCTGCCGCGAAAGCGTCACGTCGCGTTGCTGAATGAAATACCGCAGCAATTCAAATTCACGCGCTGACAATTCGACTCGTTGCCCGTGACGTTTGACCTGCGTGCGGCGAAAATCCACTATGACATTGCCGAAGCGAAACGTCTCCGGCAATTTGGCAACAGATGAAGCGGACGAGCGACGCAGCAAGGCTTCCACGCGTGCCAGTAGTTCCATCGCATCAAATGGCTTAGTCAAATAATCATCTGCTCCAAGCTTCAGCCCTAAAACCTTGTCAATGACCTGGCCACGCGCTGTCAGCATTAATATCGGAGTTTGCACACCGCGTTGCCTTAGTTCACGGCAAATATCAAAGCCGTTTTTGTTCGGCAACATCACATCCAAAATCAGTAACTCAAAATCCTCGCAGCATGCCGTCTCAAAGCCTTCCTGCCCGTCGGAAACCGTGCGCACGCGATGGCCTTCGCTGGCGAGCAAATCACTCAGCGTCATCACCAGACTGGGTTCATCTTCAACCAATAAAATTTGGCGGGCAGGCGATTTTGTGTTCATACAGATTTTGCGTGGACGGGCAAGTGTAAAGTGAAGGCCGCGCCTTTTCCAGGAGCAGATTCAACTGTGACACGACCGTGATGCGCTTTCATATATTCGTTCACCAGACTCAGCCCCAAGCCAGTGCCTGTCACCGTCGACGCGACCATTTTCTGCGCGCGAAAAAAGGGCGCGAAAATATGCGGCAAGTCACGGCGATCAATGCCAGGGCCTTGATCTACCACGGTGATTTGCACTTCGCCATTGACGCGCGCGGCTTCAATGCGCAGCCATTTGCCTTGCTCGGCATACTTCAGCGCATTTTGCAGCAGATTCTTGAGTGCGCTGCCCAACACGTTGGCATCGGCTTTGATGGGCGGCAAATCGGCTTCGATGTTTTTTTCGATGTGCCAGGCGGCAAACGCGGATTGATATTCTTGCAGCGCCTGTTCGATGATTTCTTCTACTTGCAACGATTGAAAGCTGTACGCGTTGTCACTCGCTTTCCCCTTGGCTTCGATGCGGGCGTAGCTCAGCACCTGATCAATCAAACCCGCCAAACGACGGCCTTCGGTGTGAATCATTGAACCGTATTGCTTGACGCGCTCGGCATCGTTGACACGCCCGCTGGACAAATTGAACCCAGCGGATTGAATCGCGGTCAGCGGCGTGCGCAATTCGTGTGTGACGCCGGCGACAAATTCCATTTGCCGTTGTGCCAATGCCCGGGCGCGCTGTGTGGCAATCAACAACGCCGAAGCTGCGGTGAAGAGCAAGAGCAACACGCCGTAACCGAGTGCGAGATTGCGCCAGCGCGTGCGATTCATCACGGCCTGCAACGAACCTGCTTTGTGCTGAGCGCGCAAGACAAGGGTGTTGGGCGAGGCAGGCACAGCCCCGCGCCAGGCTTTGGCTTCGCCTTGAAACAGAGTTTCCTGAGCCTCGAAAGAGGAAAAATGGATCGTCGAATTTGTCGCAAAGAAGGCTTGTTGTTCCGGCTCAATCACTACCGCAAAGTAATAATTCGAGAGTTCCACTGTCTTGAAGTGCGGTGCGATCAATTGCGGCAGGAACTGCTTTCGCAAATAGTCGCTGTCCAATTCCAAAAAACAATAGCCCCCCAAGTGCTCAATCGGAGGCCGTTCGTCACGCAGCGTTTGTTCACGTCGCGCTGCTGCCAATCGCTCTTTCCGCATTTCTACTTCGAACTGTTTTTGCCGGTTTTCTACTTGTTTTCTTTGCTCTTCCCAGCGTTGGCGCACAAATGGCGGTGGCCCACCGGGGCGACCACCAGGGTTGCGGGCAGCGTCCAACGGTGGGCCCAGCCGCGGCGGCTCAAAGGCCGGAAGCTGAAACTTACGCACCGGTGGCACAAATCTGGGCGGCGGTGGCTTCACGCTAACGGACAGGGGCAACGCAATAAAGAATTGATGATTGGTTTGGAATTGCGCGATGGCTCCCGGCGTCATCGGTTGCAGCGCCTTATTTTGCGCACGCGTGAGCAAGTCTGCGCGAATTGCAGCCAAGGCTTCCGGCCATTCAGATTCGGCGAATGACGGTTGTGCATTCGTCAAATTGAGACGAGAAAAAGCTGTCTGGTTGTTGGTCAAAAGCTTGCCAATGCTGAGCGAACGGATGAGATTTGGCTGCGACGTTTTGCTGCGCCAGCGTTGATATTGTTCGCTGACCCAGCCCTCCAATTGTGCCGGCGCTTTTGGCTCGCCGCTCAAATCCGGCAGGTCGCGCAACGCTGCGGTGAAGTCTTTGGTACTGCTGTGCAGCGCGGCCTCAAGCTGTTCCTGCTTTTCGCGTCGCTCGCCTTCACTGACACGATTGATGGCGCGATGCATGAAGATGGCAGCAAGAATCAACAGCACGATCAGCCCACCAAAGCTCAGCGTCATCACATCAAATTTTGGTGGTCGCAAAAACATCAGCGCGGATTATATGTCGGTTGTAAGAAGATCGGGATTTTTCACCTCAGAGTTTACTGAATTTTTACAAAGCCGTTGGCAACCCTCTTTTGTCCCGCTTCAATCAACCGCCGCAAAAATGCACGAAACTCTTGATTTTAGGGCTTGTCGTGACGACTCCACTGGTTTTGACAAACGGCTCCAGACTTTACCGACCGTTTACACACGAAGAATTCTTTTTGTGGTTTACTTCTTCGTGTCGAGGGCAGCAGACAGTAAGGCGCTGCTCCAACGACATAAAGAACGCACCAACCAGGTAAGGAGAGAATTTTTATGAAGTTTCGCATCGCAACCATTATGACCATCCTGTTGGCTTTCAGTTTATCAGTGGCCTCTTTTGCGCAACGCCCCAGCGGCGGCAAACGACCGGATGGCGTCGGCGGCAAGCGTCCTGATGGCGCGACACGCCCGGATGGCGTGGGTGGAAAACGCCCGGATGGCGCAACGCCAGGGCAGCGGCCCGGCGGCGGCGGTCGTCCCGGTGGTGGTGGCAGACCGCGCGGATAATAGCGCCGGCGTATAACAATGGGGCTGACGCGAATGCAACGTCAGCCCTCTCAACCGCAACGAACTTTTACGAACCAGCAGGAGAAACTATGAATATCAATATTGCCAGTCTGACAACAATGATTCTGAACCTTGTACTAGCGATCATCATCGGCAGCAGCGCCGTCGCCGTCGCTCAACCACCGTGGGCCAGAGGCGGTCAAGGCGGGCCGGGTCAAGGTGGCCTTGGCGGCCCTGGCGGCGCGAATATGGAAGAACGTTTCGCCCGCATCTTAGGCCTGACTGATGCGCAAAAGACTCAGATCAAAAATCTGCGCGAACAAGCGCAAACCGCCTCCAAACCGTATTTCGAGCAGATCAAACCGATCACGGAAGAAATGCAAAAACTAACCGAAGCGCCCGCCTTCGACGAAGCGGCAGCCAGAGCCCTGGCACAAAAGATGACGCAAGTGCAAATTGAAATTCACCTCATCCAGGCCAAAACCGAATCCGCGATTTATCAACTGCTCACGCCCGAACAGAAAGCCAAACTCGCCGAACTGCGCAAAGCGATGCAGGAACGTGGCGGCCCGCCCAGTGGTGGTGGCGAAGGACGGCGCGGTGGTTTCGGTCGCCCAGGGAATTAGTCGTCTTTGTCAGGGCTACCGATATTGATACTACGCAGGTGCGCCTGCACAGTTAAGCAGTTCTCCTTTTGTCATTCGTCGTTGCCGAAGAGCACGTCAATGATGAATGACAAAGGGAAAATGCAAGCGCGATTTACCTTTCCAAACGTCGCCCTTGCTCCGCAGACGCACTGACAGCACAAAATGATTTGCGTTTGACCGATTAGAAATATGAACACCTATTCCCTTAAACTTGTCCTACTTGCTACGGTTGTTGTCACGCTGGCAGCAGTCGCCTTGACTGACAGAGTTAGCGCAATTGACGAGGCAAACAATTGCTCCTACTTCAGCTCATCGCAACGCGCGGCCCGCACGCGAGCATTGCTGGAACCGCATACTGCCAGCGCGTTGACGGTCAAGGTTGCCAATCGCCTTGCCACTGTGACCAAAGCGCAACAAACCACTGAAGCCGAAACCGACACGATTGATCGCCATTTGTTCGACACTATGGCCGCAGCGAAAGTCGTGCCGGCACAGCCCTGCACCGATTTGGAATTCATTCGGCGCGTCACGCTGGACTTAACCGGACGCATTCCAACACCGGAACGGATCGAAAGCTTTCTCGGTGACAAGGCGACTGACAAACGCGCGAAATTGATTGATGAATTACTTGCCAAACCCGAATGGGTAGACAAATGGACGATGTTTTTTGGCGGATTGCTCAGGAATTTTTCTAACCCGGGCTTCATTCCGGCCCGTGGCGAAAATTCGCGCGATGCGTTTTACCAATGGATTCAGAATTCGCTGCGCACGGGCAAGCCGTACAACCAATGGGTGACAGAGTTATTGACCACGACAGGTGAAAACAGCGCCACACAAGGTGACCTCAACTGGTTGACCGGCATGCTGACATTTGCCTCGCTACGCGTCGGGGTCTTGCAGGAAACCTACGATCAGCAGGCGCTGTATGCGGCGGACAACTTTCTCGGCCTCAAACACATGGACTGCATCCTCTGTCACAACGGGCGGGGGCATTTGGATGAGATTAGTCTGTGGGGACGCAACGCAAGGCGGTCTGAGGCCTGGGAATTTGCCTCGTTCTTTTCGCGCACTGATGTCGTGCAATCGGGCGACACTGGCGGCGGTGGCGGGCGACCAACGCAAACTGGGCAATATGCGGTTCGTGAAAACACAGCGCGCACCAATAGCGATTATTTTCTGGATGGAGTCGAACTCGGCAATCGCCCGCCCCGCAATCCGATTGGTAGCGTGAACGAAATCAAACCACGCTATGTGTTCAGCGGCAAAAGCCCTGAAGCGGGTGAGCGGTATCGCGTGGCGCTGGCACGCGAGATCACCTCAGACAAGCTGTTTGCGCGGGCCATCGTCAATTATTTGTGGAAAGAATTTTTCGTCATCGGTCTGGTTGAACCGGTCAATGGGCTTGATCCGGCACGGCTTGATCCTGACAATCCGCCGCCCGCCCCCTGGACGTTGCAAGCCTCGCATCCTCGTTTGCTGAATGACCTGGCGCAGGAATTTGTAGATTCCAAATTCGACTTGAAATGGCTGATGCATCAGATCGTCAATTCACGTAGCTATCAACTTTCAGCCCGCTATGACGGCGTGTGGAAAGCCGAATGGGAGCGGCTGTATGCTCGCAAGCTGGTACGGCGCTTGTGGGCGGAAGAGTTGCATGATGCCGTAGCACAATCCAGCGGCATTGTGCCGACCTATACCATCAACAAGCTGCCGCCGATCAATTACGCGATGCAGTTTCCCGAAACCTTTGGCATGCCTGTGGCGACGATTCAATTTGGTGCGATGGGAGTGCCGATTCCGCCCACCGGGCCGCCGCCTCCATTGGCGTATGTGACGAATTTCCTCGACAGCTTTTTGCGAGGCGACAATGCCACGAGTCGCCGCGATGACGAAGCCCGCATCAATCAGGCGCTGGAGCTATTCAACAACAAGTTTGTGCTGGAGCGCGTGAAAGCTGGTAATCCCAACGGCATCCTGGCCAAAAGCCTGAGCCTGACGGATGAGCAACTGGTCAACAAGCTGTTTGCTGCCGTGCTTTCGCGTCCACCGTCGGAGTCGGAAAAGAACCTTGTCCTGTCGAACCTGAAAAAAGGTTCGCGGACGGAACAGGTCGAAAACCTGCTCTGGACGCTCTATAACAAAGTGGATTTCATTTACAACTATTAACCGGATTCATCTGCCCCATCATACGAAGCGTTTTTCGGCTAAAAGGGAAAGGCAGTCCGTGGTGCTTCGTGTGATGGGTGGATGAATGACAGCTATGAAAAATCAGGAACAATTCAATCGCTTTATCGCCTGTCATCCGCACGCGCACCATTCCTTCTTTCGGCGTCCGCATTGGGATCGCCGCGCGTTCTTCAAACTCGCCGGAGCCGGACTGACGGGATCATTTCTCACGCTGGGAACCAAACAACTGGACGCCGCCGAAGTTGTGGCACAAGCGCAGGTGATCACCAGGAACACCGCTAAGCATGTCATCTTCATCCTGATGGAAGGCGGGCCGAGCCACGTGGACACATTTGACCTGAAAATGATCCCCGGCGTGACACCCAACAACCTTAACCCGGAGCGCATCGGCGGCACCTTGTGGCCAACGGCGCTGATGCCGAAATTGGCGGGGCATCTCGGCGAAATCGCCATTATTCGTTCGATGCGGTCGTGGGCGTTGGTGCATGAAATCGGGCGGGCGTGGATGCAGGTCGGGCGCAATCCGAATGCCAGGGAGGCGGCTATCGCACCGCACATCGGCAGCATCGTAGGATTGGAAAAAGAACCCGAACGACTCGCGCATCAGGTCTTTCCTGCTTTCATTGCGCTCAATGCCGAATCCGCGAATGGGCCGGGCTACTTTTCGGGACGCTATGCGCCTTTCAAAGTCACGACCACCACAGCGGGGTTGACCAACATAACGCACGCCGATGGCGAGGCACGTTTTGCGGAACGCTATAGTCAATTGCAATTGTTGGATGAACCCTTGCGCGGCACGGCAATAACGGCTTCGCCCCTCGGCCACGATGCCGAAGATATGCGCGAATTTTATGCGGCGGCGAACAAGCTGGTACATAACGAAGCCATCAATCAAGCCTTCAGTTTTACCCCGGAAGACAGCGCGCGGTATGGCAGCGACAGTTTTGGTGATGCCTGTTTAGTGGCGAAACAAATTCTGGCGGCACGACAAGGCACGCGCTTCATCCAGATTGCGTTTGGCACGTGGGACATGCACCGCAATCTGTACAGCAGCCTGCCCGCGCAAACCACGCGCTTTGACAACGGGCTTTCGGCGCTCATCAAGGATTTGAAAGTGGCGGGACTGTATGACGAAACATTGATTGTTGCGGGCGGCGAATTCGGCAGGTCGGTGGGCGCATTGAATGGACAAGCCGGGCGCGATCATTACCTGCAACAATCGTTTTTGCTTTTAGGCGCTGGCGTGCGCGGCAAAACCCTGGGTGCAACTGATCCGACGGGTGGTCAAACCATTGTGCCGGGTTGGGCGCGCGAGCGTGATGTGCGGATCGAAGACATCGAAGCGACAATCTATTCTGCGCTCGGCATCAATTGGACGACTATTCGCCAGGATGATCCATTGGGTATCGGCTTTCCTTATGTTCCATTTTCACAGGACGATGTGTACGGCCCCATCAATGAACTGTGGGACCGTACCAATACGCCAACACCGCTAACAGGCGGACGGCGTGGCAATTCAGGGCGCAGCAGCCTCCCGTAATAAGGATTCTCAGATGATGAAACTTCATATTAGCAGCAGTTCAAGCCGGCGCAGGCGGCGGTGCAATCATCTAGCTGCAACTGATATGCCTTGGAAAATGATTTTTGAATGGCTAATACGAACCTGTCGGTTTAGTTGTGAGAGGTGATTGCCCTTTCGCTTCCTGCACAATTGCAATGCCTGCACTCGCGCCAATGCGTGTCGCTCCTGCCGCAATCATTTCCCGCGCTGACGTTAAGTCTTTGACTCCACCCGCTGCTTTGACGCCGATTTCCGCGCCGACAGCTTGCCGCATTAATGTGATGTCGGCGACCGTTGCGCCGCCTTTGCTGAAGCCGGTTGAAGTCTTCACAAAATCCGCGCCTGCTTCTTTGGCGAGTAAACACGCCCGCGTTTTTTCTTCGTCGGTCAGCAAGGCAGTTTCAATGATGGTTTTGACGATGGCGCAAGATTCGTGCGCGGCTTCGACTACAGCTAAAATGTCGCGGAATACAATGTCGTCGAGACCTGATTTCAATGCGCCGATGTTGATGACCATATCAATTTCAGTTGCGCCGTCCAGAATCGCACGCCGTGTTTCGTATGCTTTTACATCAGGCAACGTAGCGCCCAGCGGAAATCCGACGACCGTGCAAACTTTGACAGGCGAGCCGAGCAACAACAGCGCTGATTGTTTGACCCACGCCGGATTGATGCACACGGAAGCAAAACTGAATGTCCGTGCTTCGTGGCAGAGCTTTTCGATTTCGGCTTTGGTCGCATCGGGCTTGAGCAACGTATGATCAATGTATTTTGCGACTTCAGCGTTTGCCGCTGCCGCTTCGCCAAAGGCCAGACCAATGCGCGAAGCTCCGGCATCCAGCGCACACGCCAAAGTGTGAGGCGTGCAACCGCAATGCACTTCGTCCGTGCCATTCAAGCGAGCGAAGACTAAGTCGGTGATTTGTTCGATTAAATTGTTCAGGTCAGTATTCATTATTCAACTTTGCGTGTAACTCACGAGCGGCCACAAGAAATTCAAGAAATTGAAGCCGATGCTCGCAAGCAGGGCAGACTTTATCTTTAGTAATTTCGATCTTATCTATTTCTTTTACAAATTGCATCTTCTGAAAGCCTATCTTCGCATTGAGCGGTAGGCCAAAAAAATCAGGTTGATAAGAACCAAAGTCAACCATACAAAAATTGCAGAGAACCAGGGTCAAATGGCCAAAGATTCGCATTTCAGCGTAAGTATGTTTGCCAGCAAGAGCGTGTTCGATTTCCTGTTCCAAGTGCCCACATTCCATACATGGAGCAACTGCTTTTGTTTCTAAAAACTCGAAACAAACAGGGCATTGTTCGCGCTTCATCATACGTTGTAACTCACGTTATGCAATCCAGGATTTCAGCCCGTGAAACGGGTGTTAGCATAAAGCCCCGTGCGTGAGCGCGGGGTAAGCTTGATAAATTTGACGAAGCTCTCGAAGTGAGCGACAGCCGCCTGATTTCAATGGCTGTCGCCCGTTATCACGGGCTTTGAATATTGTGGCGCATCTTCCCCGCGCTCACGCACGGGGCTTTATGCTGTCACCATCTTCGATGGTTAAAAATTTATCTGCGTCACATAATTTCAGGAAATGTCTTTCAAAACGACGCGATAAATTTGCGTGTCACTTCTTTCAAATACGCATACGAAGGGATGATGAACAGCACCGGCTGCATCATCGAATAATCAAATTCTGTGTTGATAACTTCCTTCAACTCAAATTTCGTCTTCGGAATTTTCGGGAGAAAACAATTTTCCAGTTCACTGAATGACGACAACAAACCTGCGCCGAAGGCTTTGATTTCGCTGCCTTCTTCGATCAACCCAAATTCCACCGTCCACCAATACAACCTGCCAAGCTCAATCAATTGCTGCTCGTCGGCAATGCGTGCGCCGTATCCTACCAGTTCAGAAAAATCTGCGAAATCAGGAATCGTAAACGTCGGGATATGTCCGATGGCTTCATGTACGATGTCGGGTTCGGGCGTGTAATCCGGGCGCGAATGATGGCGCACGTATTGCGTACAAAGCATCGTCCGTTTTTCCAAGCGGCTTAAAAAAGCCCGTGTTTCAACTAAGCCTTCGATAGGAGCGAGGCTGAACCCCGTAAATTTTTGCAACTTCAAACTTAGCTCACGAATTTGGGGAATCGCTGCGCCGCTGATGCCGAGATTTCGTTTTGCTTGTAAATAAAACGAACAAGCGCGACGAAGCTGTGCCGCTTCCAGTTGCTGATAAACATAACGCCAGACTTCGATTTCTTCTGTGGTGTATTCAACCTGCGGAATGATGTGCAGCGGGTCGGCGCGAAATTGTTGCGCGAGGCTGGCGATGTAATTGCGGCGCATTCTGTAATGCGGATCGTGTGCGCCGGGATGGTCAATCGGCAACGAACTGATTTCGGTAAAGCCAATCTCTTCGATGGGAAACGCGCCATTTTTGGTTCCCGTGAGCGGGGCATTATTTACCACTACCATAGCCGTGATCTCCTCTTGTCTACGAACATAAAAAATTATAGGGCAAATAGTTCGGTGACACAAACTGTAATATGGTTAATAAAAATTAGGTGAAAAGAAAAAATACTTAATTAAATTAGGTCAGGTAGAGATGGAACGTGCTTAATTGTAGTGCGGCGGCTTGTGTTACTGCGAGTAAACTCTGGAACAGTATTGCGAGCCGTAGCGAGTCAGTTTCATTACCTCGCAACTTCACCGTTACCAAAGCGAGTTCCCGGCTGAACCCGGTTCGCTATGGTGCGCGGGACAGTACCCGGAATGGTAGCGACAGGGTTAGTGCGTGGGCGCAGCTTGACTGCGAACTAGAGCAGATTTGGCTTGAATGTACGGCAGGCTGTGGCCGAAATTGCGGCGGCGCATTAACGGCAGGCTCACAGCCCAATGAGGTTAAGTTAAGCCCTGCATTAGTGTAGACAAATC
>JAYSTY010000358.1:0-6435 GCA_043719385.1 Blastocatellia bacterium
TTCTTTCCAGACGCGTAACGCGAGAGCCTGCGCCGCTTCCATAAACACTGCGTCGTTCAAAGTCGTCAACGCCTGTAGCGGCGAATTCGAGCGAGCGCGACGCGTACACGACATATCGCCGTTGGGCGCATCGAAAACAGACAGCGACGGATACGGCACAGAGCGTTTCCAGAACGTATACATTCCGCGCCGATATTTATCTTCGCCCTGGCTGGTTTCCCAGACCGTTCGGCTGCGGAAACTGACCGCCATCGCGCCATCAGGAATCGGCGGGAAGACTGAAGCGCCACCAATTTTCAAGCTCAACAATCCACTGGCAGAAAGTGCGATGTCACGAATCGTCTCGGCATCTACGCGAAAGCGCGGCGCACCATCCAGGTGCTGAGTGACGAGCGCTGAGTGCTGGGTTGAAGAACTCTGGCGATAAGTTGCGGAAGTGACGATGAGGCGGTGAATTGCTTTCATTGACCACGTGGTCGGTGGTCGGTGATCGGTGGTCGGAATTGTCACCCCGTCGCGTTGTCGCCCCATCGCCCCGTCCCTGGATTCAACCGCCAGCCAATCCAACAACTCAGGATGCGAAGGCTTGTCGCAGCGCGTACCGAAATCTTCCGGCGTAGCCACCAAGCCTTGTCCAAAATAATTTTGCCAGATGCGATTTACAATGACGCGAGCAGTCAGCGGATTATTTTTGTCTACGATCCATTGCGCTAAGCCGAGGCGATTGCGCGGCGCGTCTTTCGGAAACGGATGCAAAAATGCTGGCGTGTCGGGCGTGACTAAAGTTTCCTGTCGCTTCCAATCTCCACGTTTGAAAATTCGTGTTTCGCGTTCGACGGTGCGTGGCGTCAATACCATCGTAGTCGCAGGGTAAGGCCAATTTTTCATCAATACAGCCGCAGCTTTGTTGGCTTCGGCGAATTCTGGAACCGTCGTGCGATAAAATCTGAAGACTTCGCGTTGCTGTTCCCTGGTGCGATTCGCCGCCGGAATTGCGAGAATGCTTCGGACATTTTTGGGCAATGGATCAGCCTTCGGATTCGGAGCCGTTGTGACGGACAATCGAAAGCGTCCCAAATTTGGCGCTTCAAATCTTTCCGCCGCGCCGCCGCCAAATTCTTTTTGCGAAATGGCAAAAGTCAAAATTGTGCCGGAGTCGTAGCCAACTAAATTTTTCGGAACAAAGACGGCTTTGCGCTCCTGATTGCGCAGCCCCGGCCCCGCATCAAGGCTCCACGAAGTTTTTAGATTGCCGTCAATGGCGCGGTTGATTGAATTATCAGTTGAGGAAAAATCCGCCGTTGCAGAGTCAATTTTTACTTGCTCAATTTTGTCAGGTTGATTAACAGGAGCGGCTTCAAGATTGAATTCTGACAGCAACACCGTCCCCGCCGTAGCACGTCCTGGCCCGTTGTGAGGCAAGCTGTGATCGGTCATCAATTCCAACCGAAAGCCCGTGATATTTTTCAGCTTTGTTTTAGCTTTCAGGTAATAAACATTTTGCGGAGGGTTGTCGCCTCTGGCAATAAATGAATCATCCAGCATCCGCTCAAACTTCACGCCATTCGTTCCGATGACACTGGTGTCGGTCAGGATTGTCCATTGCCCTTCGTCGGATTTTGTCTGCTGTTCCCACTCGGAAATCCGTTTTGGCAGGTCAGGATTTTTGGCAATTAATTCGTCTTCGATTTTTGTAATACCAGCAAAAATTTCGGAGCGCTTTTTATTTTCCGCAGTTGTTGGGACTTCAATTTCAGGCTCTTCGTCATTGTTGAGGAACGCGTAGAACTGGTAATACTCCTGATGTTTGATCGGATCAAATTTGTGCGTATGGCATTGGGCGCAATTGACGGTCAGCCCCAGAAACGCTTTGCCGACAGCGTCTACGCGATCAATGATTCCTTCGACGCGGAACTGTTCTGGTTCGACCGCAGCTTCTTCGTTGAGCATCGAATTGCGCAAAAATCCTGTCGCAACTTTTTGCTGCAACGTCGCGTTCGGCAGCAAATCTCCCGCGAGCTGCTCAATCGTAAATTGATCGAACGGCATGTCCTGGTTGAGCGCATTAATCACCCAATCACGATAAGGCCAGATGGAGCGATCACGATCTTTTTCAAATCCATTCGTGTCGGCATACCGCGCCGCATCCAACCACCAACGCCCCCAGCGTTCGCCGTAATGTGGGCTGCTGAGCAATCGGTCAACTAATTTTTCATAAGCGTTGGCGGAATTGTCCGAAACGAAATTATCAATCTCTTTGAGCGTCGGAGGCAAGCCGATGAGATCAAGGTTAAGGCGGCGAATCAGCGTAGTTTTGTCGGCTTCGGGCGAAGGCTTGAGATTATTTTTTTCCAGTTCCGCGAGAACAAAATTATCAATCGGATTTTTTACCCAGGCTTTGTTTTTGACTGTCGGCAAAGTTGGCTGCGTTGGCGCGATGAAAGCCCAATGTTTTTCAGGTTCGGGTTTCGGGTTCTGCGTTTCGAACATGACTGCGCCTTCGTCAATCCAGCGTTTGATAAGTTCGATTTTTTCCGTCTTTAATGCCGGGCCGCCCATCGGCATTCGAGGTTCACCGTTAAGCCCAAGGATGCGATGCACTAAGCGACTTTGCCCATTCTTACTTGCCTGAATAACTCGCGTCACACTTTGCTTATCATCCAAGCGTAAATCGGATTCCTGCTTTTTAGCGCCGTGACAGCCAGCACAATGAGCGGCAAAGATGGGTTGTATGTCGCGCGCAAAATCTACTTTTTCGATTTGCATTGAAACCGTGCCGAAAGAACTGAATATCGGTAAAAGCAGACAAGTAAACAGAATTAGAACGACAAATTTGACAACTCGTTTCATCTTGTAAAGGCACCCCCGAATCTTTGCACTAGGTGTAATCAACTACCTATAACAAATATTCTACCCTATGCTGTATTTGTTTTTTTAGGTATGGACTAATTAATCATCTTTTTGCATTATCTGTTCACTATGAAGAGCGATCTCAATTTTCTACATTGCGGCTATATGCCACGCTGTACAGCACGTATTGATAAGCATTTTGTTGGTTATTATACAGTTCAGTTTATGAATGCTGGTGGTATTGATTTGTATTATGAGGACGAAAAGCAGACGCTGCTTGGCAAGTGGTTTTGGGCTGCGAATCCCGGTCCGCGTATACGGTATCATCCGGCTGAAAGCTGTGCTTATTGGGAGCATCGTTATGTGGCATTCAAGGGAACTTTGGTACAACGTTGGGTTGCGGATGGCTTGTTGCTGGTCAGTCCACAACAAATCCCGGATGAACGAGATTTTACCCGCTTGTTTGATGAACTTCTGGTGCAAGCAATTCGCGCTGATCGCTGGGGGAATTTGCGAGCTATCAATTTAATGGAGCGCCTATTGATTGAATTGGCTGAATTGCGCCTGCAAACGCCGATACCAGCACTGTGGCTGGATCAATTGATTATAGAGCTGGAAAATAGTGAGACATTTGTCCCTGACTACCAGCAAATTGCGGGTAAGTTGAATATGGGGCTTAGCACATTGCGCCGCCGCTTCAAGAAGGAAACAGGTCAGCCACTTCATGACTACCTGCTGCATCTTCGATTAATGAAAGCCCGCAGGTTGTTGGACGAAACTGATTTACCGATTAAGGAGATTGTAGAACAGCTAGGTTATAGCGATGTTTATTTCTTCACGCGCCAATTTCATCGGCATTTTGGCTTGCCGCCTGCGGCATTTCGCAAAATTCGGCAGCATTGACGAGGTTGGTAAGTCGGGACAATTGCTAAAATAATATCTGAGGACGCTATGATTCTTACAAGAGAAGTTTAGTTTTCCTGATTCAAAATCTTGTCCATTTCTTTTTCGTCTACAACGCCGCGCTCGGCGATGGTTCGCGCAGCGGTATCACAGATTTCCTGAACGGGATGTCCGGCGTGTCCGCGGGTCCACTCCATTGAACTTTGTGGATGCTTGCGGCTTGATCCAAACGCTTCCAATACTCGTGATTGGTTTTGCGTCTGAACTCGCCTTTCATCGTTTTGATGACGTACTGCGAATCGGAAATGAGCTTGACCTGACAGGTTTCTTTGAGCGCTTCAAGACCTAACGCAGCGGCAATTATTTCGGCTTGTTGATTCGTATGGTCGTGCAAATATTCACCGTACGTTTGCATTTGCCATTGAATTCTAAAACTGCGGCGGCGGCTCTGGTCTCTCCGCGTCCGTTGCCGAGGCTGCTTCCATCACAGACGATGATGATATTTTTCATAAATAATTTAATAGTTAGCGACGATGTCGAGAGGGCTGGTACAGTACCCGGAGCGATAGCAACGGGTTGACTCACAGTCCTGCATCCCACCCGCAATTGAAAATTGATCTATGCCAGCAAATCTTTAACCACTGCGCCTGAAACATCCGTGAGCCGGAAATCGCGTCCGGCATAACGATAAGTAAATTGTTCGTGATCGAAGCCGAGCAAATGCAAAATTGTGGCGTGCAGATCATGCACGTGAACAGGATTTTCTACGGCTTTGAATCCGAACTCATCTGTCGCGCCGTGAATGTAGCCTTTCTTCAGACCGCCGCCAGCCATCCAAATTGAGAAGCCATGATTGTTATGGTCGCGTCCGAAGCTCTCACGATTTTTGTTGCCCATCAATTCAACCGTTGGTGTACGTCCAAATTCTCCACCCCAAATCACCAGCGTATCTTCCAGCATTCCGCGTTGCTTCAAATCCGTCAAGAGCGCTGCGATTGTCTGATCTGTTTCGCGCGCGAGGTTGCCGTGATTGCGCAAAATACTGTCGTGATTGTCCCACGGCTGCGCTTTGCCCTGCCAGACCTGCACGAAGCGGACACCACGTTCGAGCAGCCGTCGCGCCATCAACACTTGTCGTCCATACAAATGATTGCCGTACATCGTGCGAATGTTTTGCGGTTCCTGACTGATGTCGAAAACGTCCGTAGCTTCGGCTTGCATTCTGTACGCCAATTCAAACGATTGAATATTCGCTTCAATCAATGATTCGTCTTCGCGTTGCTTTTGGTAGCGGTGGTTGAGCGTCGAGAGCAAGTCCAATTGTTCGCGCTGCTGCTCACGCGTGACGCTGTTGTTTTTGATGTTTTCGATCAAACGTTCAAGCGCGGTTTCTTTCGTATCAATATATGTCCCTTGATACACGCCGGGTAAAAAACCTGCTGTCCAATTTTGCGTGCCGACAGTTGGATAACCATTTGGACACATCACCACAAAGCCGGGAAGGTTTTGGTTTTCTGAGCCAAGCCCATACGTCACCCACGAACCAAAACTTGGACGCACTTGCCGCACATCCCCGCAATTCATCATCAAAAACGAAGGTTCATGATTCGGCAATTCCGTGTGCATCGAACGAATGACGCAGAGTTCATCGGCGTGTTTGGCTAAGTGGGGAAAGAGGTCGCTGATTTCGATTCCGCTTTGTCCATACTTCTGAAACTTCCACGGTGAAGCAAATCCTGCGCCTGTTTTGCGCTCGGTTTTGAGATGCACCGGAAGCATCTTGCCGTCCATCCGCGTGAGTTCCGGTTTGGGATCGAAGGTGTCTACGTGCGAAGGTCCGCCGTTCATGAAGAGGTGAATGACATGCTTGATTTTGGCAGGGAGCGGTGCTGGTTTTGGCGCAAGCGGATTGGTCGAGTGCTGAGCAGAAAGTGCTGCGTGCGGAGATAAAGCCGCGAGCGCTTTTTTGTCGGCGAGAGATGTCAGCGCAAGTGCGCCTAATCCGAACCCGCAACGTTCGAGCAATTCGCGGCGTGTTAGAAAACTGTCTTCATGTATGTCTGCCATATCTGTTCCTTAATCTATCAGGATGAATTCCGCCGCCGCCAATAGCACCTGTGCATAGCGTTCCCACGCTGTCAGCGGTGCATTCGCGGGTTGGCGAAAATCTTTGATGGAGTTCCATTCTTCGTTTGAATCTACGCGTTTGATGGTCACGTTCCATTTGAATTCATCGCTGCCAGAATTCTTGCGACCGTCGGTAATGAAATCAATGAAGTCATCTTTTTTGACTGTTAACAACGGAACACGCGTCTCCAGCTTACTGAAATTTGCCGTCCACGTACCGAGCATTCCGGCGCGGCTGGAAACGATTGTGCCCTGCACTCCGTCGCAACCCGAACACGGAATTTCGTATTCGTTTTCGAGAATTCCGTTGATCGAAATGTCTCCGTCAAATGCGGCTGTCCAGCGGCGAATGACGGCTTTGGGTTTTCCATCGGGCTTGCCGCCTTTTTCGGTGACGCGCACGCTGACGACACGCGGATCGCTGATGAGCGGCGTAGCGCGCCAGTGACCGCCGAGGAAATATTCGTGCTTCAGAAAATCTTTTGTTTGCTTCGTCGTCTCGTCGAATTCTCCCTGTCCGTATTGCCAATCATTTGTCTTGCTCGGGCTGGAATT
>JAYSTY010000359.1:0-6421 GCA_043719385.1 Blastocatellia bacterium
ATCTGACGCTTAACGACCTTTAGCAACGTGGCGCGCACTGCCTCAACCGCCTCTTCCTCCCGCAACAATTTTGGCTCAGTGTGATAGGTGGGGCGATAGTAAACACCCGTTTTTAGTTCGCCTTGGTTCCACTGTAACCAATGTGCGGCGGGCAATTCCTTAATGCCAGCAAATAAAGTAAGCGGGGCAGGGCAGTAGCCGATATGCAGAAAATAGGACAATGCCTGCACGTCCAGCTTTCTTTCGATTTGGTTGCATTCCAACAGGCTGGTTACTTCGCTACTAAACGCCAGCGTCTTGCCATCAAGCACGGAATAAAAAAGCGGCTTTTCTCCAAACCGATCACGCGCCAAAAATAGTGAATTGTTTTTCGTATCATAGATACAAAAGGCAAACATTCCATGTAAGTATTTCGGTGTATCTATGCCGTATTCTTCATAGAGATGAAGAATAACTTCCGTGTCAGAAGTAGTTTTGAAAGTATGTCGCCCTGTTGCAAGTAACTGATCGCGCAATTCACGGTAGTTATAAATTTCGCCATTGAAGACGATTTGCAGCGAACCATCTTCATTGGCGATAGGTTGATGCCCCGTCGTCAGGTCAATGATACAAAGCCGACGCATCGCAATTGAAGCCGTCTGACCATCGAATTGTCCGGCGTCATCAGGCCCACGATGCACCAGCGCCTGATTCATTCTGGCGACGGTCTCAACTCTGTCGGCAAAATTTGGCGCGTAAATTCCACAGATTCCACACATGTTTTATCCTATACCTGATACATTCCAACTCGATATAAATTCAGATTTTCTTTAATCCACGAGATTGTTTTTGCCAGTCCTTCATCCAACGATGTCAAAGGTCGCCAATCCATAAGCTGACCTGCCAGAGTGTTATCTGCGTAAAGTTGAAACACTTCGCTCTTTGCTGGCCTGAGACGATCTGTCTCACAAACAATTTCGACTTCGCGTCCTATCATTTTGAGAATTGCCTGTGCCAGCTCACCGACACTGATTTCCTGTTTACTCCCCAGGTTAATTTCGCGCCCTTCAATGTTGCCGGCTTCTGCCGCGCAAAGAAACCCGCGCACTGTATCCGCAACAAAAGTGAAATCTCTTGTCGAAGATAACTCTCCCAGTTTAATCATATCTTTCGTTAAGGCTTGCGTGATGATAGTTGGAATAACTGCTCTGGCCGATTGTCGCGGACCATACGTGTTGAAAGGCCTGACCGTCACCGTTGGTAAGCCATAGGAGCGATGATAACTCTCAACAATCTTATCCGCACCAATTTTACTGGCGGAATACGGCGACTGACCTTGTAACGGATGCTCTTCGCTAATTGGAATGAATCTGGCCGTCCCATATACTTCGCTGGTCGAAGTATGAATCACTTTGGCGGGCTTTGTGATTCTGGCGGCTTCCAGGACATTCAAGGTACCAATGACATTCGTTTCTACTACCTCACGTGGATGCACATACGAATAGGGAATAGCGATTAATGCTCCTAAATGAAAGATAACCTCACAACCATTCATCGCCGTTAAGATGGCAGAGGAGTCGCGTATATCTCCCATGACAATTTCGACATTTTGGGCGTAATCACTATTGATCAATTTCAAGAGGCCGGTGTCAGCGCGCGAATTATACCGCACGAAGGCTCGTACCTTCGCTCCCTGACTGGCAAGGGATTCCACCAGGTGGCTGCCAATAAAACCGCCCGCTCCCGTCACCAATACTGATCTGTCTTTCCAAGTCATTCATTGTCTCCTTGTAATTTGTCACGCCAGCTATTTAATAAATCTTCCAGACTTTGCACAAAGGGTATCTCAGGTTTCCAACCTGTTAACTTACTAAGTTTAGTAGAGTCTCCGACTTGAATCTCAATCTCAGCGGCTCTATATCTTGACTTATCTATGATGACAGAAACTGGAACTCTTGCTTTAGTAAGCAGTATCTCCAAACATTCCTGAACCGAATGCGATTTCATCGAACATACATTGTAAACTTCGCCGGGCTTACCTTCCTGCATTAATACTTGATAGGCACGAACAATGTCCCGCACATCAGTATAGTCTCGGCGTGGCAGTATGTTGCCGATCTGAATAGACCGCTCGCTAGTCTTTTCCGCCAGCGCAATTTGCCGCGCTAAATCAGAACACAATAAAGACGGTGCAAGACCAGGGCCGACGACGTTAAAGTTACGCACGCGGACTATCGGTAATTGATAAGTGAGGTGATATTGCAGCGCGACCATTTCCTGGGCGACTTTACTAACAGCATAATGCGTTAAGGGAAGAAGCTCCGATGTTTCAGCGATAGGTTGCCTGCTTGCTGCACCATACACCGCGCTTGAACTTACAATTAAGATTTTGGGTGTTATTCCCACTGTTCTGACGGCATTTAGTAAGCGGATTGTCCCGAGAACATTTGTTTCATAATTAATCAGGCCTTCCTGAATGTCTTTATCTATCGCGCCGGCTAAATGGTAAATTTGTGTCGGGCGAATATCGCTAAGCGCAGTACATAATGCGTCATTATCCAGGATATTGCCTATTGCTACATACTTGTTATCAATAACTGGGCCAGAGTTGGCATCCGCAGGTTTGCGCTGCAAGCCATAGACACTGAATCCTTTTGCGAGGAGATAGTTTGCTAACTGTTTTCCTATACATCCGGTGCTTCCGGTAATGAAAACTCGCTGCTCTTGCTTAGTAACCATAGTAAAAATTATTACCTGATAAGCAAAGGGAAGAAAAAGAATACTTAGCGAATAGCCTGCGGCGAAGTTGCGACTCTGGCTTCCTGATAGTAAGGCGCCAGCAACGGTACTTCATTTTGTGCTCGCACATAATCATCAGGTCGGCCTATATCCAGCCAATAACCCGTATGCACATAACCACAAACGCGCTTGTTGGCTGCCATCAAAGCCTTGATCAAATCCGGGAAATCAAAGCGTGTGTGGCTGGGAATAAAATCAAGCACGGATGGTTCCAACACGTAAACGCCCATACTGACGAGATACTGAAACGAGGGCTTTTCAATATAGTCGGTGAGCTGTCCGGTTGCATCCGTCTCGATGACACCGAAATCTATTTTTACTTCTCGCTGATAAACTCCGACGGTCGCATCGGCTTTATTTTCCCGATGGTGCGCCACAATCTTTCTAAAATCCAAGTCGGTTAATAAGTCACCATTCATCGCCATAAACGTACTATCAAGTCCCTCCGCCAGCGCCAGCGGGCCAGCCGTTCCCATTGGTTCTGCTTCATGTGAATACTCAATGGGAATATTAAGTTTTTCACCGTTTCCGAGATACGCCATGAGGAGCGAAGACAGATAGCCGACAGACAAAGTAATCTGCTTTACGTCATGCTTTTTCAGGCTGCGAATTAAAAGCTCAATGATGGGCATCTCTCCCACGGGCATCAGGGGCTTGGGCAGGATGGTCGTGTACGGGGCCAGGCGGCTCCCAATTCCACCGGCTAAAATTACTGCTTTCATTGTTTACCTCAGTTTTCTGGAGTTTGTCAGGAGCGTCAGTTATTTGCTTTTATGGAGAACGCATCGAACCAGGCTGTACCAAAAGCCGGACAGGATAAGACCGGGCAACTTTTTCGACGGATGACAAGATAGACAACTTCTTTTGTTGCCGGGGCTGTAAATTCAAGTGTGTGGTTCTGCCACGAATTTGTTCCCTGCGGGAGGTCAGCAGCAGCGAGTACCTCGCCTTCAAAGTCGCTCAGCACGACAACTTCAGGCAATCCCCCGCTGACTAATTCTTTGGTCCGGGCGGCAAAGCTCAGCCGATAATGTTTATTGGGTTCAATTAAGACCAATTGCCAGGCCGTATAGACAGACGAAGAAGATTTTCCGTCCCAGCGAATTTGCAAACTGGTTGTCTCTGCAAATGGATTCTGGGCATCCATTACAACTGAAACAGTGGGCTTTTCAGGACTAACGCGCCATCCGAAACCCGTCTCGGTCAGACTAATCTGTTTTTCAAATCCACCATCGGTGATTGCGCCGCGTCCCCTGTTTGCCGCATTCGCGCCCAAATTGCGCCCCACCGCCCAGACTTCCCACGCTTCGTAATAGTGTTTGGCCTGGAAAAGTTCGGTCCGCAATTTTTCGCGCACTGCACTTGTGCTTTCAGAGGTATCGGCAACCGCACGAAACACGCGCATTGCATCGTCCACTGCGCCACGCGCAGCAAACACATGGGCCAGTTCAAGGCGGGCCAGCGCAGTTTCTGGTTGCAGCACTTGTTCGACGGCTTGCGCCTTGCCCGCAAATGCTCCCCATGCCAGTTCTATCGCATTCGGTACTAAAGCAGGGTCGCTGTTCACGGCCTGGCGAAATTCGGCGAAGGCTGCCTGGCGCTGTCCTTTTCGCAATAATAGATTGCCCAGTTGCCAACGCGGTTGGGCATAATACGGAGCAATCCTGATCGCACGTTGTACTGCGGCGATTGCTTCGTCGGGCTTGCCAGCCAAATCATAAACACCGCCTAACTCTGACCAAAGCGCAAAATTGTTCGGTTGTAACGCGGTGGCTCGTTCATAGTCCGGCAATGCCGCCGGCAATTGCCCGGTGTTTTTTATCGCCCGCGCCCGCGCTAAATATCCTTCGGAATCAAGCGGACTAAGCCGCACCGCTTCGTTCACTGCTGGCAACACATTTGAAAGCACGCCATACACACCAAGTAAACGCGCAACCCCGATGCGTCCCGAAAACCATGCACCCATGAGGCAGGCAACAAGCCCCAGCGGAGCCAGGCAATAGCGGACAACGGGGCCAGGAAAAAAAGGCGTGACATTTTGTTGCGTTGACATTTTTTTACTTGCGAAGCAGGCAACAGCCAAAGATAAAGCCAATAAAAAAGCCATCTTCGAATAGAAGACGGCTTTTCTGAATCAGCTCTTTAACGAGCAATGAATATTTCTGTTTCGAGTATCGGCTATTTATGGCAGGGCGAACTGGCACTTGGATTACAGCAGCAGCAACAACAGTTTCCCGCCGCACTGGCAGTCCCACTGATGGAATTCAATCCTGTCACAAATCCAGTGGAGCTAAGCATCATCGAACCAAATTCCGACAGACCAACACTGCCACCACCAAGCGAAACCGCACCAGCGGTCACACTGGCAACTTTGACGCTTTTCGCGCCGGCGGCAGTAATGTCACTACAGGCACTGAGCGGAGTTGATTTCAGCAAATCATTTTTCCTGATCAGACCGTCAGGCATTGTCAAAACGCCGCGCACGCCTTCGCTGGCGGCCAGCACGGCACAGCCTGTATTGATTTCGGTGCTAATACTGCCTTTGTCATACGTCAGAAATAATTTCGTCGCGGGCGAAATATCAATCTGACCAAGTTTTCCAAGCTGGATGGTGGCCCCAATGCCAGCTACGGTTTCAATTTTGGCCCCTGGAAAAACAGTATCGCCGCTACGGGCTTTGACGCCGTTGATCGTGACAGGACCATCAGCAACCAGTCGCCCAAAAGGCATTTCAGCATTTGCGGCCAAAGCGGCTGCTTCGGCATTAACTTTTGCTGTGGTGTTGTTCCCTGTGGGGTTTGCCGCCACAAATACCTGGGACAAAGAAACAACCATCAACCAAGTCATAATATTTCTCATCGCCAAACTTTTTGTCATAACAGTCCTCCTTTAATTTGTGTGAGGCCAGGCAGATTCGCATGTTGCTGACCTGAATTAAATGATATTGCAAAACACTATAACGTGCGATAAGCAAAGTAAGGGAGTGTTTGCGATTCTTCAAACTTTCAGACTTAACCGAAAGGGGGTATTTTTGTCCACTCTTTCCAGTTTTGGTGTCAATACCACAATGACCAGCAACGCTGTGCAAATCAGGGAGTTAATGGTTATGTGCAACCCAAAATCAACGAGACTGTGAATTGCTATCGCCACGATTCCCGCTAACGCGCCTACACATACGGCACGTTGTTTACCACTAATCGTCGCCCGCAACGATTGCCGTGCCCGGCGGATAAAAGCAACGAAAAACCACAGCCAAAGCGCCGCACCAATAATTCCGCCACTCGCCAGAATTTCCAGATAGTCATTGTGTGCCTGCTGTGGAATTAAATTTCCTGAAGCGATGTGATAATGCGGAATCGCTACGGCATAGCCATTAAAGCCAACTCCTGTCAGCGGATTTTCCGCAATCATCCGCCACGTCGCACGCCATATTTCAATCCGGCGTGTACCTTCGCGTGCAGCTTCATCCACCTGACTAACTTCGCCGGAAACTGCTTCCAGTTTATTGATCAGAGAGTCGCCGCCTATCCACGAAATTCCGAACAACAACACCAGCGTCAGGACAACGCCAGCCAGGCGGCGCAACCAGCGCACCTGACTGAGACGACTGAAAATTGTAGTTGAGCGTGCCGCCGAATCATCC
>JAYSTY010000360.1:0-15468 GCA_043719385.1 Blastocatellia bacterium
CGCGCCCGCATACGTTTTAAGCGCGGCGGAAAAATCCTGCCAGTTGCGTGCGTGGTTGAGTTTGGAAAACATGGTGATGGATTCAAGCTTCGGATCGAACACCGTCCATTTTAAGGCATAACGTTCCGCGCCTTTTTCCAACACTACCGGCCCGTGCCGCGTAATGGTCACATCAAGGTTGACGGATTCGGTTTCAGGCTTGAGTGCGGCTTTGCGAACTTTAATTTCTTCGCGGCGCACCTCCGCCTCTTTCCAACCTGTCGGAGTTTGATAACGGCGGGGATTTTCGGGATCAAATTTTTCCAGATACAAATCCTGCACATCGGGGCCAAGATTTGTCATGCCCCACGCAATGCGGTCGTTGTGTCCAATGATGACGCCGTTGACGCCGGGAATACTC
The DNA here is from genome assembly GCA_043719385.1 of Blastocatellia bacterium. Taxonomy (GTDB): domain Bacteria; phylum Acidobacteriota; class Blastocatellia; order RBC074; family RBC074; genus JAFDVL01. The sequence goes on from JAYSTY010000360.1 coordinate 401, forward strand.
ACGCCTGCCACGCGCATACCAGGAGCGGTCAAATGTACGAGATACCAGATACCCGGCACGGTCGGCGCAAGGTGCGGATCATTGGATAACAGTGGTTTGCCCGAAGCCGTGCGTTTGCCACTGACGACCCAGTTATTGCTGGCAGCAAGTCCTTCGGCATGGATGCCGACGCGCTCAAGCGAGCGTGTTAACAGCTCTTCGCTCACAGATGCCTGCGCCAGAATTTCGGCGCTGACTTTGACGGTATTTTGCGCCACACTTTTACCTGCGGCTCTGGCTTTCACGTTATCAGTACCGACAACAGGCGTATCAATTTTTGAATACTCTGGAAAAAGCTCCTGCAATTTGTCAGCGCCGAGATCAGAGAATGCGCCGCGCATCACATCCGCCTGCCACGTGGACGAAAGGCTTTCCGCCATCAGATAACCGATCACAATCGAATCCGCTGCCATCCAGGGACGCGGTTGATATTTCAGAATGCGAAATTCCTGGGGCAAAGTTTTCTCATCGCAGGAGGCAATGTAAGCGTTCACGCCGCTGGCAAATGCTTCGAGCGTGGCACGCGCCGGAGCCGACAGCAAGGTGGCGGATTGTTCGGACATTTTTGCAAATCCATAAAGGCGCCGGCGTTTGTCTTCTTCAAAAGCCAGCTTGCCGAAAATTTCGGATAGCTCGCCACGTGAGGTGCGACGCAAAATATCCATTTGCCACAAACGATCCTGGGCGGTGATGTAACCCTGGGCTAAATAAAGATCGGCTTCGTTGGTGGCTTCGATGTAAGGGATACTTCGTTCGTCGCGCCGGACAGTTACTTTGGCTTTCAAGCCAGATAATTTGAGGGTTGTTTCCTGTGCAGAAACAATCGAAGACAACAGGATAATTGCCGTGAGAAATAGTAATAGTCTTTTCATAAATTGAACCTCGTGATGAAGATTTAGGTGCGGGGTGAATCGTAAAGCAAAATGGCCTGTGGAGAAAGACGTTTGCCAGCGAAACAGCCTGAAAAAGAATTTGTCGGGGCAAGAATCCGGCGATGCCAGCTAAATATAGCTTCTGACATTTTTGTACGATTCCTGAATCTAAGCGACAAAATAAGACACATTTATTGTCAGATAAATTAAACTCATTGGACAAAACTGCTGGCCTGGCTTATATTCCAAGGCTCAATATTTGTTTATTTTTAGTTTTTATCTTCCTGGCATAACCAATAAAGTTTGCTGAGAGTTTTCTGGTAAGGTTTTATGAATAGCGGTGCTTCGATAAATCCAAAAAAGATGAATGCTATTGCACCTTTTTTAGCCGCTATTGCCTTTCCGCCGCTCGTCTCTAAACAGATAAAATGCGATGCAGCGGCTTCATCACTCGCTCTCCTTAAAGCTAAAGACAATCTGGTAGCTGACGGCAACAGTTAGATTCTGAGTTCTAAATCAGAAAACGATGAAAGCCTCAGCGAAACGAAAAGCGCTGAGGCTTTTTGATTACCGGGGTAGTTTCGAGTTTCGGGTTTTGCGTTTCGAGGAGTGGAACAAAAAGCTCGAAACCAAAAACGCGAAACGCGAAACTGACTCCTCGAAACTCGAAACTCAAAATTATATGATTCCTGCAAAGCAAGGTTTATACGATCCCGCACATGAGCATGATGCCTGTGGCATGGGCTTTGTCGTTGATCTCAAAAATCGCAAGTCACATGATATTGTGCAACAAGCCATTCAGATTCTGGTCAAGCTGGAACATCGCGGAGCCTGTGGTTGCGAAAAAAATACCGGCGACGGCGCAGGCATTTTGATTCAGCCGCCGCACGATTTTCTGGTCAAAGAATGTGCCAAAATCGGGATTGATTTGCCGCGTCCGGGACGTTACGGCGTCGGCAATGTTTTTCTGCCGCAGGATGAAGCGAGCCGTAAACGTTGTGTCCGACTCTTTGAAGACGTGATCCGCGAGGAAGGGCAGGAGGTTTTAGGCTGGCGTGATATTCCGACTGACAATTCCATGATTGGCCCAACGGCGCTGGCGGCAGAGCCGTTTATGCGCCAGGTTTTCATCAAAAAAGGAAAAGTTGAGGAAACGCCGGATGGCCTCGCGTTTGAGCGCAAGCTTTGCATTATTCGGAAGCGCGGCATTCGCAAAGTTCGCAAATCCGGCGTCAAAAATGCCGAAGGGTTTTACCTTGCCAGCCTCTCGTTCAGAACGCTGGTTTACAAAGGAATGCTCAATTCGTCACAGCTTGGCGAATATTATCCAGACCTCAACGATCCGACCTTTGTGTCTGCGCTGGGCATGGTGCATTCACGTTTTTCGACCAACACCTTTCCCAGTTGGAATCGGGCGCATCCGTATCGTTATCTTTGCCACAACGGCGAAATCAATACGCTGCGTGGCAACATCAACTGGATGCGCGCCCGTGAATCACGCTTAAAATCCTCGCTGTTTGGCGATGAAGATTTACAGAAAATGCGCCCGGTAATTGATGTCAACAACTCCGATTCCGGGATGTTCGACAATGTCCTGGAAATGCTGGTGCTGACTGGACGCCCCATCGCGCACGCCATGATGATGATGATTCCTGAACCCTGGAGCGGTCACGAATCAATGAGCGAAGAGAAAAAAGCGTTCTATGAATATCACTCCTGCATGATGGAACCCTGGGATGGCCCGGCTGCGGTGGCGTTTACCGATGGCACACAAATTGGCGCGACGCTTGATCGCAATGGCCTGCGTCCGGCACGTTATTACGTCACCAAAGATGATCGCCTGATTATGGCCTCGGAAGTGGGCGTCCTGGAAATTGCGCCGGAAAACATTGCCTACAAAGGGCGCTTACAACCAGGCAGAATGTTGCTGGCAGATTTGAACGAAGGCCGCATCATTGATGACGAAGAATTAAAAAACAAACTTGCCGCTGAGCATCCATACGGCGCATGGCTGGCGCAAAATACGGTTAAGATTGAGGATTTGCCGGAGCCGCCGCACGTGCATGAGACCGATCACAAAACAGTCCTCATCCGGCAACAGGCGTTTGGTTATACGAACGAAGATTTGCAAATGCTGATGGCTCCGCTGGCGCAAATCGGAGCCGAAGCAACTGGTTCAATGGGAACTGACACGCCGCTTGCCGTGTTATCAAATAAAGCGCAGCCGCTCTACAATTACTTCAAACAATTGTTCGCACAGGTGACAAATCCGCCCGTTGACGCCATTCGTGAAGAGCTGGTGATGTCCACGGCAACCAGCATCGGGCCGGAAGCGAATATGCTGGAACCAACGCCCGAAGTCGCACGGCAAATCGCGCTGAAAACGCCAATTTTTACGAATGAAAATTTAGAAAAATTGCGGCAGTTAGACGAGAAGAATTCGCTCGGTTTCAAATCTGTCACCCTGCCGATTTTGTTCGACGTGAAGCGGGGCGCAAATGGTTTGGAAGAAGCCATGACACAGCTTTGCGCCCAAGCCAGTCAGGCAATTAAAGATAATTTTGACATCATCATTTTGTCGGATCGTGGCATTGACCGCGACCACGCAGCGATTCCCGCGTTACTCGCCGTCGCTGGCGTGCATCATCATTTAATTCGTGAAGGGACGCGCACGCAATGTGGGCTGGTGATTGAAACGGGCGAGGTGCGCGAGGTTCATCATTTCGGTTTACTGCTCGGTTACGGTGTCGCCGCGATCAATCCCTATCTCGCGTTTGAATCGCTGCACGACATGATCAACACAGGTTTGCTCAAAGGAATAGACCACGACCAGGCCGTTTACAATTACATCAAAGGCGTCAACAAAGGCGTCGTCAAAATTCTCTCAAAGATGGGGATTTCGACGGTGCAAAGTTACACCGGCGCACAAATTTTTGAAGCGATTGGGCTGAATCAGGATGTAATTGATAAATATTTTACTGGCACGCCCTCGCGTGTGAGCGGCATCGGGCTGGAACAAATTGCCAAAGAAGTCTGGATTCGTCACAACCATGCTTTCCCTGATCGTCAGGTTAACGGGCAGTCGCTGGAAGTCGGCGGACAGTACAAATGGCGCAGTGATGGCGAAGCGCATTTGTTCAATCCCGAATCAATTCATTTGTTGCAAAAATCCACGCGCACTAATGATTACAAGGCCTTTAAGCAATTCAGCGAATTAATCAACAAACAATCCGAACAGCTTTATACATTGCGCGGCTTGATGGAGTTCAAACATAATCGTCCGCCTGTGCCGATTGAAGAAGTTGAATCAGTCGCAGCCATCGTCAAACGGTTCAAGACGGGCGCGATGTCATATGGTTCGATCAGCAGCGAAGCGCACGAAGCTTTGGCCATTGCCATGAACCGCATCGGCGGCAAATCCAATACGGGTGAAGGCGGCGAAGACCCGGCGCGTTATATCCCGGATGAAAATGGTGATTCGCGCAACTCCGCCATCAAACAGGTAGCCTCTGGTCGGTTCGGCGTGACCAGCGAATATCTGGTCAATGCCAAAGAACTGCAAATCAAAATGGCGCAGGGCGCAAAACCTGGTGAAGGCGGACAGTTGCCCGGCCCGAAAGTCTATCCCTGGATTGCGAAAGTTCGTTATTCGACGCCTGGCGTAGGATTAATTTCACCGCCACCGCACCACGATATTTATTCTATCGAAGACCTTGCACAATTGATTTACGATTTAAAAAATGCCAATCGTAATGCGCGTGTCAGCGTCAAACTCGTAGCCGAGGTTGGCGTTGGCACAATTGCCGCCGGCGTCGCCAAAGCGCACGCCGACGTGGTTTTGATTTCCGGTCACGACGGCGGCACAGGCGCATCGCCGCAAACAAGCATCAAGCACGCAGGCGCTCCGTGGGAACTTGGCCTGGCGGAAACGCATCAGGTTTTAGTGCTGAACAATCTGCGTTCCCGCATCGCAGTTGAGACCGATGGACAATTAAAAACCGGACGCGATGTCGTGATTGCGGCACTGCTGGGCGCGGAAGAATTCGGCTTTGCAACTGCGCCGCTTGTCACGCTTGGTTGTATCGTGATGCGCGTTTGCCACCTCAACACTTGTCCGGTTGGCGTTGCCACGCAGGACCCGGTGCTGCGCAAACGCTTTATGGGATCGCCGGATTCCGTCGTCAATTTCATGTATTTCATCGCCCAGGAAGTTCGAGAGTTGATGGCAGAACTTGGCTTCCGCACGATTCCTGAAATGGTTGGGCATACGGAAGCCCTGGAAATGCGCAAAGCAATTGATCACTGGAAAGCGCAGGGACTGGATTATTCAAGTATTTTTTATCAACCTGAAGTCGGCGCCGACGTTGGTCGTTATTGCCAGATTCCTCAGGATCACGAGTTGGAAAAAACGCTTGATCTGACGACCTTACTTGACCTGTGCAAACCCGCGCTTGAGGAGGGCAAACAAGTTCGGGCAGAGTTGCCAATTCATAACGTCAATCGCACCGTCGGCACAATTACAGGCAGCGAGCTGACTAAAAAGTATGGCGCGAATGGCCTGCCCGATGACACCATCAAAATCAAATTCAACGGCTCCGCCGGACAAAGCTTCGGCGCTTTTATGCCGTGTGGGATGACGCTTGAACTCGAAGGCGATTCCAATGATTATGTCGGCAAGGGCTTATCAGGCGGCAAAATTATTGTCTATCCGCCCAAAGCTTCAACCTTTGATCCGGCTGAAAATATTCTGATCGGGAACGTAGTATTATACGGCGCAACCAGCGGCGAAGCATATTTCAACGGCGTCGCCGGCGAACGCTTTGCCGTGCGCAACAGCGGTGCGCTGACCGTAGTCGAAGGTGTAGGCGATCACGGCTGCGAATATATGACCGGTGGACGCGTGATTGTGCTGGGCAAAACCGGACGTAATTTCGCCGCCGGAATGTCAGGTGGCGTGGCTTACGTGTTGGATGTCAGCGGCGATTTTGCCAAACGTTGTAACTTGGAAATGGTCGGCTTCAGCACGCTTGAAGATGTTGACGAAAACGCCCTCGTGAAAAATTTAATTCACAATCACGCTTCGTTGACCGGGAGCAAACGCGCTGCCGATGTCCTGCTGAATTGGGACGAATACGCTAGCAAATTTGTCCGCGTAATGCCGCACGATTACGCCCGCGTCCTCGAAGCTCAGGCCAAAATGCGCGAACTGGGATTGCCGGAAGAAGAAGCCGTCATGGCAGCGTTTGAGATGAATACAAAGGATGCGGCGCGGGTGATTGGGAAGTAATCACTTTGGTTGTAATTGTGGAGGAAGAGTATGAATACAAGTACTGAATTCGGAGAGCAGGGAAGAATCGGTATTCCACCGCTTAAATATTCAGATTTGATTCTGTCCTTGCCTCCCGGCGCAATGCTTAGTTTGGCAGACATCAGTTGGCAGGAGTACGAAGATCTGCTCGTTGATTTAGATGAAAAGCCTCACTTGCGATTGACCTACGATCACGGAGACCTGGACATCATGACGCTTTCACCTGAGCACGAAGGATACAGCGGGCTGTTCACGCACCTGATTCAGATTTTAACGGAAGCGACGGAGACTGATTTTATCGCGCTGGGTTCGACGACTTTGCGAGATCAGTTAGTCGAGAGCGGGGTTGAGCCGGATGATTGTTATTACATTGGCGAATTCGATGCGGTTGCCAATAAGAAACGGTTAGACCTGAGCGTTGATGCGCCGCCTGATTTAGCGGTCGAAATTGACATCACCAATCGTTCACTGGGCAAGTTGCCCTTGTATGCTGACTTGCGGATCAATGAACTTTGGCGTTTTGATGGAAGCCAAATGCAGTTCCTGAAACTTAAAGGCAAACAGTACGTTGAGATTAACCAGAGTGATCGCTTCAATTTTTTGACGCCTGGTGACTTAGTTCCTTTCCTGGTACAGGGGCGGACTCGTGGGATTAATACAATGCGCCGTGCTTTTCGTGATTGGGTGGAGTTGAAGAAGCGATAGGTTCTCAAAAGATAACAGATGCCCCGTAAACAAACACAATTCATTGAATCACAGAGTTCAGTCCCCCTTGAACGAATTGCACAAAAGATTTATCTGGTGCGTGGACAAAAGGCGACTTGGCAGGACTTTATGAGGTTGAAACTAAAGCTTTGAATCGCGCACTGAAACGTAATTTGAATCGGTTTCCCGAAGATTTCATGTTTCAATTAACCACAGAAGAATACGAAAACCTGAGGTGCCAAATTGGTACCTCAGGTATAGGTTATGGTGGGCGTCGCTATTTACCTTATGTTTTCACTGAACAAGGCGTAGCAATGCTTTCCAGTGTTTTGAAAAGCGAACGTGCAGTTGAAGTCAATATTGCGATTATGCGAACCTTCGTGAAGATGCGTGAATTAATGGGGACTCACGCGGCCTTGGCGCGGAAAATTGAAGCGATGGAAAAGAAATACAATGAGCAGTTTCAAGAGGTCTTTAAGATCATCAAGCAAATGCTGATTCCAACACCATCAAATAAAATTACAGGTTTTATTGCGCCGAAGAAAAAGTGATTTTGAGGTTGCAAGTTGCGACCTCAAGTTTAGAGATATAAATTCAAAATCATGGGTAAACCAACCGGCTTTTTAGAATACACACGCGCATTACCGACGGATGTGAATCCGCTGGAGCGCGTCAAACACTGGCAGGAATTTCACGGGCATTTTCCCGCTGAAGATTTGCAGCAGCAGGGCGCACGCTGTATGGATTGCGGCGTACCGTTTTGTCATACGGGCAAGCTCATCAACAACATGGCTTCGGGCTGTCCGATCAATAACCTGATTCCTGAATGGAACGATCTGGTGTATCGCGGGCAATGGAAAGAAGCGTTGATCCGCCTGCACAAAACCAACAACTTTCCGGAATTTACCGGACGTGTCTGTCCTGCGCCGTGCGAAGGCTCGTGTGTGCTGGGCATCAATCAACCTCCGGTCACAATCAAAAATATCGAAGCGGCAATTATTGATCGCGCCTTTGAAGAAGGCTGGGTCGTGGCCGAACCGCCAGGCAGGCGCACAGGGAAGAAAGTTGCGGTGATCGGCTCTGGCCCGGCAGGCCTGGCTTGCGCGGCGCAACTCAATAAGGCTGGTCATTGGGTGACAGTGTTCGAGCGTGCAGATCGCATTGGCGGCCTGTTGATGTATGGCATCCCAAACATGAAGTTGCAAAAGGAATTCGTGCAGCGGCGCGTAGATTTAATGACCGAGGAAGGAATCAAATTTGTCACCAGCACACATATCGGCAAGGATTTTCCCGCGCAGGATTTACACCAGAACTTCGATGCCATCGTGCTTTCCGGTGGCGCAACTGCGGCGCGTGATTTGCCCGTCGAAGGTCGCAGCCTCACAGGTATTCACATGGCGATGGAGTTCCTGCACGCAAACACTAAAAGCCTGCTCGACAGCCAGCATAAAGATGGAAACTATATTCCGGCGCAAGCCAAAGATGTGATTGTGATCGGTGGCGGCGACACCGGAACCGATTGCGTGGGGACTTCCATGCGGCACGGCTGCAAAAGCCTGACGCAATTTGAAATTATGGATTGTCCGCCAGATGAGCGTGCGCCTGACAATCCCTGGCCGCAATGGCCAAAAGTTTACAAGCTGGATTATGGACAGGAAGAAGCAGCAGCCAAATTTGGCGGCGACCCGCGTGAATACGGGATCATGACGCAAAAATTCGTGGGCGATGAGAACGGTCACGTCAAAGAATTACATACCGTTAATATTAAGTGGGGCAAAGATGAACAGGGACGCTTTGGTCCGCAACCACTACAGGGAACGGAAAGAGTCTGGCCGGCGCAGCTTGTGCTGCTGGCAATGGGTTTTCTTGGCCCGGAAAAAGACGGGATGCTTGCCCAGCTTGGCGTTACCATCAATGAGCGCGGCAACGTGACGATTGACGAAAGTCGCATGACGAATATTCCGGGCGTGTTTGCGGCGGGTGATATGTCACGCGGACAATCATTGGTGGTGTGGGCTATTCATGATGGGCGTGATGCAGCGCGTTGTGTGGATCAATATTTAATGGGCGAAACGAGCCTGCCATAAATTTACTCTCCTCCTTGTTCATTTAAGACCTGCCGGGAGCGGCGGGTCTTTGTTTTTTGCCCCGCTTCGGATATAAAGCAACTGCTCAACTAGCCTCGGTAACATTTATTTAAAGAGAATAGGAACAAACATTATGTCTGATAAAGTTGAAATTATTGTGAACAAAAACGGCTCGCTAAAAATTGTTGGCGATGTCGTCATCAAAGACGCAGATGGTAAGGAATTCGGGTTAGGAGGCCGAACAATAGTCGGTCTCTGTCGTTGTGGCGCTTCTAACAACAAACCATTTTGTGATGGCTCGCACGCAAAATGTGGGTTTCAATCTATCGTCGAAGCGCGTGATTTGCCCGCGCCGGCACCCAAACCAGCCGCGTAACGAATCCTGCAATTGGTGGCAGAGACGGTATTCCGTTTCTCTGCCACATCATTTTCTTTTTTTTATCTCCTGCCTCGTCCTACAATATCGTTATAACAAGACACTGAAGCAACATTTTTGTAGCGAATCTCTTCTTTCTTCAAAGTAAGAGCGTAAACAATTTCTTAAGAAATGCCATTATGCCGAACAGGAAATTAATGTTTCCGCTTCATCGGCACGATCTTTTGATTTCAGCTTTAGAGAATAATCCCGCAGACTAAACCCAGGCTTGCACGGCAAATATTGGCTGATCAATTCTTTACTTATTTGTTCTTTACCTACAAATTCGTTACTCGCCCTGCCTGTTTCTACAAATATGTATCACGCTGCCTCCTTATCTGGCAGCCAGTCCTCCACTTATTTTTACCATAAGACTCAATAAACACAGGCCTTTTCTCGCCACTCAGCAGGCAGCATATCGCTCTGGCATCGCACTTGCACTATTAATTACCGAGTCACTTACTTTTTTAGTCAAGTGAGCTTTGCCCTGGTAGTAAACGAGTGAGAAATGCAAATCAACTTTGAGACCATCGAAAGACACGCCGGAGAAAAACTGCGCCGCATTGAACGGCATGCAAAACCTGAAGACCGACTGGCGGCACTAAAGAAATTCATCAAGATCGAAACGCAACGCTTGTATATGCGCCACCGCTTTGGCGTGAGCGGAGAGTTAATTGTAGCGGCGCGCAGCCTCGTAGTTGATTTGTTAATTCAACGCCTTGCCCAAATGGTGGGTACAAAAAACGGCTGGGTGGAAGGTTCTTTTCAGGTCGCAGTTGTGGCGCTGGGTGGTTATGGGCGGCAGGAACTGGCACCACAATCAGATCTTGATTTGCTCTTTCTTTATGGGCGCAGTGACGCGGATAACGCGGAAACCCTGAATCAGGAAATTTTGTACTCGCTGTGGGATGCAGGCTTTCAGGTCGGTCACAGCGTGCGTTCTTTGCCTGAATGTATCAGCGCGGCAAAAGAAGATGAAGTGACGCGGAATGCTTTGCTGGACGCACGTTTATTGTGGGGCAGCGCAGAGATTTTTGAAAATTTAAAACAGAAGCTGGAAGAATCCGTCATCACCAAAAATCGCCGCGCAATTCTTGATGGATTAGTAGAAGAGCGCCGCGTTCGCTACGAAAAATTTGGCGCCGTTCCGTGTTTGCAGGAACCGAACATCAAAGAATCTGCCGGGGGCTTACGCGATTTACATTCCTTGTTATGGGTGGCGCGGATTGCTTATGGGTTTGGCAACTTAACTGATCTGGCAACGCAGGGATTTATTCCTGAGCGCGATGCCAAAGCGATTGCGACTGCTTACGATTTTTTGCTGCGGGTGCGCAATGCGCTGCACTTTCTGACTAATCGTAAAACCGAAGTTTTGACGCTTGATTTACAAATGCAGCTTGCCACTGATTTTGGCTATCACGATTCCACGGAACAGCAGGCATCAGAGCTGTTCATGCGTGATTACTATTTACATGCGCGTCGCTTGCACAGCATGTGCAGAACGCATATCCAACAGGCGCTGGCTGTAAACGAAAAGAGTCGCTGGCTGACAAAAATTAAAAACCTGGCAGCGATTGGCGGATTCGTGATGCGCGATGGCGCGCTTGAACTGGAACGTGATAGTGAAGTCTGGGATGCGAAAAAATTAATGATGGCGTTCAGTTATGGACAAGCCACCGGAGCCAGTCTCAGTGGAACTTTACAGGAACGCATTCAGGAAAATTTACCGCTCGTAAATCGTGAATTTCGTTCGTCGCCGGAAGTGGCACAATCTTTCATTAAAATGTTGAAGGTGAAAGGGCGTTCGGCTGCCGCGCTCCGGCAAATGCATGACGTAGATTTTCTGGGTAAATATTTGCCGGAATTCGGACGCGTCACTTGTTTAGTTCAGCACGACCATTACCACAAATTCACCGTTGATGAACACACGATTCGCGCCGTTGAAGTAATGGATGAATTGCATAATTCTCGTGTCCGAACGTTGGATCGTTATCGCCAGCTTTACAACGAAATCAGTGATCCGTCGGGTTTGCATTTGGGGTTATTGTTTCATGACATTGGCAAAGGACTCGGTGGAGGTCATACGGAAAAAGGAATGGCGATTGCCGAACGTGTCTGCAACCGTCTTCACCTTGACGATGCCACCAAAAAACAAATTCGCTTTTTAATCAAGCAGCATTTGACGATGTCGCACATTGCGCAACGCCGCGATTTATCGGATGAAAAAGTCATTCTTGATTTCACGAAAGTAGTGAAATCGCTGGAGCAATTAAATTTGCTGACGTTGCTGACATACGCTGATATTAATGCCGTTGGTACTGGCACATGGAATGAATGGAAAGACGCGCTGATCTGGGAATTGTATTTAAAAGCGCGGGCGGTTTTTGTTCCCGAACCGCAAGCCGGAGCCGCCGTCGAACAGCTCCGTAATCATATTGCGCTGATGCTGGCGAATGAAGTCGGCATTGATGAAGTGCAATCGCATTTCACTTTATTGCCCGAAGATTATGCCCGTTTTACGTTGCCGCAAGCGATCATTGAGCATATCCGCCTGGCGAATTCGTTGCACTCACGAGTTGTGAAAACAAGCTGGCGGATCAATACGCAGGCACGCTGCACTGACTTGCACGTCAGCGCGATTAACCGTCGCGGATTGATCGCTTCGATTGCTGGAACACTGACCGCGCAAGGGGTGAACATTCTGAGTGTGCATTTGAGTACGCGCAGTGATGGCATCGCCATTGATTCTTTCAAAGTAGCTGATTCGGTTGGGGAACCGCTGATTGACCCAATGCGCTGGGAACAAATTGATACCGCGATCAAACGCACACTCGAAGGCGAATTAGATATTGCCGCCGCCGTTGAAAAGAAATTGAAGGCCGAGGCGGCGCGGTTGAAATCACGCAAGCGCAGCCTGAGTGCCAAAACCGCCGCGACGAAAATTACCTGGGATAACCAAACTTCAGACAAGAGCACAATTCTTGAAGTGATGACGCCTGATCGTTTAGGGCTGGCTTACAAAATCACGAGTGCGTTGTCGCACCTGAATTTAGATATTTCTTTCGCCAAAGTTGCCACTGAAAGAAATCTGGCGCTGGACATTTTTTATGTAACAGATGAACACGGCAGCAAGTTATCCGATGACAAATTATCGGAAATTGAAGCATTCATTTACCAGACTCTCAAAACAGATGAAGCCTGAAGTTTATGGATTCATTAACTAAACCACTATCAGGAGTAATTTATGATTACCTATAAGAAAAACAACTATCTGCTAAGCAAAGCGCTCACGGTGCTGTGCTCAATGCTGTTCGCTGTGATGGCGATAGCGCAAACTGCCGCTCCCACGATTGAGGAGCGTTTGAAAAAAGCGGAGGATGCGGTGGTTGCCGCGCAAACCGCTGGCGATAACGCGTGGATGCTGGTTTGCTCAGCCTTAGTCTTGTTGATGACTGGCCCCGGACTCGCATTGTTTTATGGCGGACTTGTTCGTCGTAAAAACATTCTCGCCACCATGATGCAAAGCTTTGTGATGATGGCTGTGATTACAGTGATCTGGGCTTTGTTTGGTTACAGTCTGGCTTTCGCCAAAGGCAGCGCCTTCATCGGGAATTTTGATTTTGCTTTATTGAATGGTGTCGGCACCGCGCCTTCTGCTTATGCGGGTACGATTCCTCATTTGACCTTCATGGTGTTCCAGTTGATGTTTGCGATTATCACTCCGGCGCTGATTACAGGGGCTTTTGCAGAGCGCATGAAGTTCAGCGCAATGCTGGCGTTCTGTTCTCTCTGGTCAATTATTGTTTACTTTCCCTTAGCCCACATGGTTTGGGGCGATGGCGGTTATCTCAATGCTTTCCTGGGCGGCAAAGTTCCCGCGCTGGATTTTGCGGGCGGCACAGTCGTTCATATTTCATCAGGGTTTTCGGCGCTGGTTTGTGCGATGTACCTGGGCAAACGCATCGGCTATCCGCGTACTCCATTTGCGCCACATAATCTGGTGCTCAGCGTGATTGGTGCTTGTTTACTGTGGGTTGGCTGGTTTGGCTTCAATGCAGGCAGCGCAGTCGCCGCTAACGGATTAGCCTCCAACGCCTTTGTCACAACACATTTCGGAGCCGCTGCCGCCGCGCTTGGCTGGTTGCTGGCGGAATGGATTCGTCAGGGTAAACCAACTGTCCTCGGTGGAATTTCAGGAGCCGTGGCAGGCCTGGTCGGCATTACTCCGGCAGCAGGTTTTGTCACGCCAATGGCTGCTCTGGCAATTGGTTTCATTGCTGGAATTGTTTGCTTCGTGGCTGTGACTGAAGTTAAGAAAAGACTTGGCTACGATGATTCACTGGATGCTTTCGGCGTTCACGGAGTCGGCGGATTTACCGGGGCGATTCTGACTGGAGTCTTTGCCAATAGCACAGTCAATGCCGTCTTCAAAGATGGCGACAAGGTTCTGCCGAGCGGGTTACTTGAAGGCAATGGCAAACAAGTCATCAACCAATTAATTGCTTCTTTGGTCGCTGTTGCTTTAGGCGCGGTTGGTTCGCTGGTTCTGCTCTTTCTGATTGATAAGACAATCGGGTTACGCGTGACCGGTGAAGACGAAATCACTGGTCTTGATCTGAGCCAGCACGGCGAAGAAGGCTACAATTTTGATACTGATACAGGGAGCCTGGGCACTTTCGGTAGCTCTGCCTCTTATGCGGCGGCAGGTGAGGTCATCGAAGCCAGAAGCTAAAATTCTGTCCGGCAAGTTTCTCTTGATATACCTGTTTCGGGGGAGTCAGGTTGATCTTGAAAGAAACTTGCAGGGCACCCAACAGGAGAAATTATTATGAAAAAAATTGAAGCAATCATTCGCCCTCATCTGCTGGAAAGCGTCAAGGATGCCTTACAAGCAGTTGGCGTTCAGGGAATGACACTTAGTGAAGTCCGTGGCTTTGGTCGTCAAAAAGGTCATACCGAAGTTTATCGAGGCAGCGAATACAAAGTCGAATTCGTTCCCAAAGTAAAACTTGAATTGGTTTTGGATGATGAAGCGCTGGACGGCGCTGTCGAGGCAATTTCAAAGGCTGCGCGGACTGGAAAATTTGGTGATGGCAAGATTTTCGTTTTCAACGTTGATGATGCGATTCGCATCCGTACGGGAGAACACGGCGAACACGCGGTCTAAATAATCAGAGAGCTAAACACTCGCCTTCCACAGCTTTCGTGTTTAGCTCTCAACTAAGCAAACAGTAAAAAAACTGCCCACCTTCGCAAAGTATGAAGCCTTACGTTTCCGGTTTCAAACAATTAAGCGATGTGATGGTGAGTAGTCATCAAGAAAGGTAAGTTTCATTATGTCTACTTGGGATTTAAAAAAATTATCCTCAATTTCATTATCTATACTTTTACTTATCGGTTCACTTAGTCCAACGTACGGGCAGCAAGTCGCACTGGTGAAAAATACTGTCAATGACCCACTCAAAACGTCGAGCGCGATCCTGGCAGCAGAACCTAAAGCTGATCCCGTTAAGAAAACAGTTGATCCGGCTGAAATGGTCAAATTGATCAGTGCATTGGAAGATCGTATTCGGATGCTTGAAGACAAGTTAGCTGCGACTACTCCAGCGGCGGTTGCCACAAAAACAGCAGTTCCTCCTATC
>JAYSTY010000037.1:0-10467 GCA_043719385.1 Blastocatellia bacterium
TTAGTTTTATTTTTGACGGATGGCTTGCCAACCGTTGGCGAACGATCTGAAACCGGAATTCGTGAAGCCGTCAAACAAGCCAACAAATTCAATCGCCGCATTTTTTCATTTGGCGTCGGCTTTGATGTGAACGCGCCGTTGCTGAATGCGATGGCGAATGAATCACGCGGAGCCAGTACTTTCGTCTTACCGAAAGAAGATGTTGAGTCTAAAGTCTCACAAGTTTTTCGTCGTTTGTCGGGGCCGGTGCTGTCTGATCCGAAGCTGGCGATGATTGATGCCAAGGGCGAAACGACTACGCGAGCCGTGAAAGATTTGCTGCCGAACGAACTCAACGATTTATTTGAAGGCGACCAATTAGTGTTGCTGGGACAATATCAGGGTGAAGCTCCGTTGCGGTTTAAGATCAATGGAAATTATCTGGGTACGCCGCGCAGCTTTGAATTTAAGTTCAATGTGGATACGGCGACGACGCGCAATTCGTATGTGCCGCGCTTGTGGGCGAATCGTAAAATTGCGTACCTGATTGATCAGATTCGACAAATGGGCGCGGATCGAAATCAATTAGCCAGCAACAATCCACGCACGAAAGAATTGGTAGATGAGATTGTGCGGCTCTCAACGAAGTTTGGAATTTTGACTGAATATACTTCGTTTCTGGCAACTGAAGGAGATATGGCGATGCAAGGCAGGCAGCGTCGGGAAGAATCTGAAAAGAAAGCTGAACGGATCATGGAAATGCAGGCGCAAGGCGTTCGCAGTGGTATCGGCGCTGTTTCACAAGACATGAATGTGAACGCGCAAAAATCTCAAGCCACGATGAATCGCTCCAATACTTTTTTCGATCAAAAGATGAAGCGCGTAGAAATCACCAGCGTTCAGCAAATCGCAGACCACACATTTTTCCGCCGCAATAATCAATGGGTTGATGCGCAACTCATGAGCAGCGACAAAGCAATCAAAGCGGATATGGAAATTGAATTTGGCTCCGCTGCTTTTGATAAATTTGTCGCGCAATTGGTGAAAGAAGGACGGCAGGGAATTCTGGCTTTAGGCAGTGATACGTTGTTGCTGCTTGACGGCAGGATAGTTTTAGTCAAAATGCCGAGTGATGCCAAAACACAATAACGTCCCCAAACCACTGGATGAAAAATCGCTTGCCGTCAAGGCTCGAAAACTGGCGGCAAGCGATGATGATTTTGCTCGTCTCCTGCAACGGTACGGCACACCGCCGTTATGGGCGCGGGAGCCGGGCTTTGCCACCCTCATTCACATTATCCTCGAACAACAAGTTTCACTCGCTTCTGCTAAGGCTGCTTATAATCGTTTGTGTGCGGCTGTTTCTCCGCTCACGCCGGAAGGCCTGCTCACGCTTGATGACGCTGCCTTGAAAACGATTGGCTTTAGCCGGCAAAAAACTTTGTACTCACGTTTGCTCGCCGAAGCAATTCTGACCAGACAGCTTGATTTGGAATTGTTGCCAGCCATGTCTGATGACGAAGTGCGATTTGTGCTGAAGCAACGCAAAGGCATTGGTGACTGGACGGCGGATATTTATTTACTGATGGCTTTGCGGCGACCTGATGTGTGGCCGCCAGGTGATCTGGCTTTATTGGTAGCGCTGCAAAAATTGAAGCAATTACCCGCTCGTCCGTCGCCCCGGGAATTTGCGGAGATGGGCGTGCAGTGGAAACCGTATCGCGCCATCGCCGCGCGTTTTCTCTGGCATTATTATCTCAGCGAGCGAAATTACATTGTATAGGTAGCGGTCAACGCCGGAGCCTGAAAAACCTGCTCACTCATTGGCAGGAACGCCTGCCAGGTTTGCATTTGGGTCACAATGATTGTCGCGGCCTCAGCATTCATTGGGCGGGCAAACAAATATCCCTGTCCACCCTCGACGCCTAGTTTTTGTAACTGCCGAAGCTGATCTTTGGTTTCAATTCCTTCGGCGATGACATCCATCTTCAGCGTATTTGCCAGCGTTACAATCGTGCGGACGATTTCGGCGTTTTCGTTGTTGTCCGCCATGCGCAGGACAAAAGACCGATCAACTTTGAGCGTATTAATCGGCAGGCGATGTAAATAGCTGAGTGAAGAATAGCCCGTCCCAAAATCATCAATGCTGAGTTTGATGCCAAGTTCGCGCAACTGATTGAGTTTACAAACGACGATTTCAATATTTTCCATTAGGATGCTTTCCGTGATTTCCAGCTTCAAATGTTGTGCGCTTAAGCCCGTTTTATGTAAGGCGCTGGTGACGCATTCAACGATTTCGTCCTGCGCTAATTGCTTACCCGAAAGATTGATGCTCATCGTCAGGGGGCGGTCACCGCTCAATTCTTTCCATTGCTGCATTTGGGTAATGGCTTGTTCCATCACCCAGCGCCCGAGTGGAATAATCAAGCCGGTTTCTTCGGCAACCGGAATAAAATCGCCCGGATTAATAAAGCCGCGCTCAGGATGTTGCCAGCGCACGAGGGCTTCAAAGCCCTGGAGGTGTCCATCTTCAAGTGACACGATAGGTTGATAGACGAGAAAAAATTCCTGTCGTTCGATGGCGCGGCGCAAATCATTTTCCAGTTTTAACTGCGTCAGCGCCCGTTCGTGCATACTCTGATCAAATAATGCGTGCCGTGCTTTGCCCTGTGACTTGGCCTGATACATGGCGGTGTCTGCATCGCGCAGGACTTCTTCCGGTTTCTGCTCACCGGTGGAGTTGAAGGCGATGCCGATACTGGCGGTAATCGTGACCTCCGTGGCCGTCAGTTTAACTGGCTCCAGCAGCATCTGCTTAATGCGCTCTGCGAGGGCGATAGCCTCCTCGGCTCCCTGAATTTCCTCTAACAGAATGGTGAATTCATCGCCGCCTAAGCGCGCAATCGTATCATCAGGCCGGATCCCCTTTCGCAACCGTCGTGCCACTTCAATCAGCAACTCATCACCAGCCAGATGACCGAGGCTGTCATTCACGATTTTGAAGCGGTCGAAATCCAGAAAGAGCACCGCGAAGCAGCGCTCTGGATGACGTTGCGTGCGGGCCATGGCCAATTCCAAATGGTCGAGGAAGAGCGCACGATTCGGCAATCCGGTCAAAGCATCATGAAATGCGTCGTGAAATAAACGGGATTCGGCTCGTCTCCGATCAGTAATATCCTGAATCTGAAAAATGAGGCGGCGGGCTTGCGTTTGTGTTTCACCGATCAATGAAGCACTCAATGAAACCCAGACGACGTGACCAAGCTGGTGCAGGAAGCGGTGTTCAATCTGACTGGTGGAGGTATGTCCAATCAGTAATTGCGCGATCCCCCGCCGCACAGAATCAAGATCGTCAGGATGCGTCAGCGTTTGAAAATCCGTTGCTAACAATTCTGTCTCGGAATACCCCAGGATTTGACCTAACGAGTCATTGACCTGCAACCATTTTCCCACGGGCGAGACCAGTGCCATGCCAATGGCGGCAAGGTCGAAGGCGTTGCGGAAACGCTCTTCGCTTTCCTGCATTTCCTGCAAATGTTTTTTGGCCAGCACGGCCTGAGCTTCGGCGGCTTCGACGCGCTGGTGTTGCGCCTTTTCGTGTTCATCAGCCTGCCGAAAATAAAAATGAGTCGTTGTAAAAACGACGGCCATAATTGGGAAA
Organism: Blastocatellia bacterium; assembly: GCA_043719385.1. Lineage (GTDB taxonomy): Bacteria > Acidobacteriota > Blastocatellia > RBC074 > RBC074 > JAFDVL01. The sequence continues at coordinate 3,641 of JAYSTY010000037.1, forward strand.
GCTGCCAGCAGTGCGACTATTCCATAATGCTCTAGTCCGAGGTAAATGATCCCGGCCACCGAAGCGCTGGAAAGATAGGTCGTACTAATCCAGGCATAATTCGACCACCAGAATTGCCATAACGACTTATTTTGCTTCAGGGCAGAATATGTTGCCATCAGCAATGAGGTCAGAAAAAAGTAAGTCGTCGCAAAGATCAACAGGGAAACAAAGAACGTTGTTTTAGTGCTGAATGAGGTTTGTGCCAGCACATTGAGTAGCCACTGAAATAAGTGGGCTGATGAGAACATTGAGAGGGCGTTAATTGCCGAACTGGCAAGCCGTGTACTCCACTTACCTGAAGCGCGGGAAGACGCCACAAAACTATCAATCCCGGCAATCAGTGTCGCGGCAGGCGCACCCAATAACAGACAACTGAGAAAGATGAAAATATCGCTGGGAGTAATGACGCAATTAGTACCGGGAATTCGCACAGGAAATAAGCCGGTCAGAAAAACGATTGCCGCCAACAAGATCAGGTGCAGCCACATCGTGGCGCCCATAAAGATCAGATGGGGGAAGGTGGAGCTTAAGGCCACAACTCCGGTAAAAATTGTTGCTCCCCAGTAAAACCGGGTGACCGGGCTGTACTCGGCTAATTCAGTGAATAGCTTCATCTTTTTTTTATCCTAAAAGAGGTTGACGCGGAAAGCGCTAAGAACTTTCGACGTCAACCCTGTTCAATTCAGATTCAGACTTCGGTGATAGTTTATTCACCTAATCTGGGCAATCCATCAGCGAGAGCGATGCCATCAGCGAGAGCGATGCCATCGGCCAAAGCAATGCCGTCAGCGAGTGCGATGCCGTCAGCCAGTGCGATGCCATCAGCCAAAGTAATGCCATCAGCCAGTGCGATGCCATCAGCGAGAGCAATGCCATCAGCGAGAGCAATGCCAGAACTGGAAGTACTTCCCAGCGCGAGCATTTCTCCGGTGATAAAGGGTCCATAAATGCTGAGTACCCGGTCAGCGGAAATCACGCCAGGCGTTATCAGTAAGGTGTTATTTGGCGAGCTTTCGACAAAATCGCTCACGTAGGTGGAAGAGGTTCCCACCAGCTCGACCGATGAGCTATAAACCAATGAATACTTTCTCACCCAGTGATTGGCCCAAACCACGCTGGGATCATAAATTGGCTGATACTTTTTGAAGAGTTCCTTACCGGACAGGATATGACTGCCACCAGCCATAATGTAACCACCCCAATTAAATTTTTCGCCTGCGACGGTCGAAGTTTGAGCTGGTAGCAATTTGCCACTTGCCAGTAGCGCGTCACCCGGTTTGATCTTTCCTGCTGCAATGACATCTTTGAGATCGGTTCTCAGGACACCAGCTAATTTGAGCGCACCTGGAATGTTAAGTTGCCCTGCTCCCTGTTTCAGAATCCCCGCATTGGGAAGCTGTTGAGCCGTGTATTGCAAAATTGCTTTGATCAGCGGTGGCGTCAGGCCGGGATTTTTTTGCAGGAGGAGCGCCACCGCACCTGCCACAATGGGCGCCGCAACAGAAGTACCGCTGAGGCGCATCAGGTCGGCATTGGTTGGCGTCTGATTTGTGCTATTCAAACGCAATTGCGGGTAATCGGTGCAGAGGCGATTGAACTTACCATTGGCTGAGGCCTGGACTGAAACTATGTTATATCCGGGGGCCACCAGATCAGGTTTGAGCAGATTATCGTGGTGGAAAACTCCCTGTTCATCCTGATAGCCGCCGCGTGTGGGGCCGCGCGAGCTAAAATTATTAATCGTGTCATCGCTGCGAACATTGGATTCATGCGGATTAACAGAACCGACCGTCAGGGACGAAGGTTCGTTGCCGGGAGAAGCAATACTTCCATAAGTTTCTGTGCCATCCGTCGCTTTGCCATAATTGCCCGCCGCGACAATGACGGTGATACCGGCGGCGGTTGCATTCCGCACCGCAATACACAGCGGGTCTGTCTGGTAAGATTCGGTTGAGTCTGTTCCCAGGCTCAGCGTCATGATTCTGAGATTATATTTTTTGCTGCTGGTAATAACCCAGTCAATTCCTTTGAGGACATCACTGACCGAACCCTGACCATAATCATTTAATACTTTGACATCATAAAGATTTGCATTCGGGGCAATCCCTGCATACTCCAATCCGGTTCCATTTTTGAGGCCACGCCCGGCCAGAACTCCGGCGACATGGCTTCCGTGTCCGTATAAATCAGGCCCGGCATCCAGCGTTGTATTAATCAGCAGATCGCCCAGTGTCCATCCCAGCGAACCTGGCTTGGATAATGACGCGTAATCGCCAGTGACAAGTTGCGTCGCACTAAGAGCAGGTTCCGTCACCAGATGATAGGCTTTTGTAATATCAACACTGTATTTAACCCGCGAGCGGCCATCCTTGTCGGCAAAAGCCGCATGCGTTTTCATAATCCCTGAATCAAGGATGGCAATACCCACATTACTGCCGTCAAGTCCCCGGGTTTCATTGTCTTTGGCTGAAAAACTCCACGCCGAAGCCGCACCAGTTGTGGCTGGTAAATCAACACTGCTGCTGCGCGTCATATGATTGGGCACAATCCGCGTGACATCGCAACGCTGAGCGATCTGAATAACCTGATCAGCCGGCAGCATAACCCACAGACCATTGACGGAAAGGTATTTGTAATGAACTGTCCCACCAGCATTAATCACCGCCTGGCGCAATTCTGTCAGTTCAGGATCAGAACCTGAGGCCAGAATCAGAATGTCAACGCGATCAGGCATTCCGCCCAGCCCTGGAATCGTCCAGGGAAGCTGTGGCAGGGGCTTGACCGCAAGCGTTTTTAGTAATTGGCTCGAAAGTTTCTTGTGTGCGTCAGAAATTGTCACTGTGCATGTGCCGGATTGTGTTACCGGAGTGGCCGTCAGGCGACTGGCTGGTGTCGCACCAACACATAAGATCAGACATAGAATTTGAACAATGAAGCCATTAACACTCTGCTTTTTCAATAATTTCAGGTTCATTCAAGGTCTCCCGCTAACTCATTTATTTTTTCAGACATTCGCATTCCGGCGATTACGCAAATTAAGACGAGCAAGATCAGGGCCTTGAGTGTTGTGGGGATACTCTGAATAAATGATGAAATTGGCACAAAACGAGCGCCACAGGTTATGGCCCGGAAAGTGAGCGAAAAGACATACATTGAGAGAGGAAAAAGAGGCGAGGAAAGCGGCGGTCAAGTCAGGTTTGCGGGAAGCTAAGGTGCGATGGAAAAGCGGGAACCGGATGATTTTGCTGAGGAAATAACTGAATTTATGGAGCCTGATTAACCTGCAATGCTGGCTGGCACAGCATCTCGTTCCTGTGCCAGTAATTTTTGTTTTCGTTCGATGCCCCAGCGGTAGCCACTTAATTCGCCATTACCGCGAATCACACGATGACACGGATTAATCAGCGCCACCGGGTTTGTGGCACAGGCGCGTGCCACCGCACGTGCGGCGGTTGGCTGATTGAGGCGCTGGGCAATTTCTGTGTAGGAAGCAGTTTGCCCATACGGAATACGGCGCAATTCTTCCCACACTCTTTTTTGAAAAGCCGTCGCCTGAACATCCAGCGGCAAATCAAGCTGTGGTTGCTGCCCTGCCAAATATTTGAGCAACGCATTGACGGCAGTGCGTAAGATTTTTTCGTCGCTGTGAATTTCAGCCTGTGGAAATTCTTCAAATAAAGCCTGGGTCAAACTTTCACTTGAATCGCCCAGCGTCACCGCACAAATTCCGCGTTCAGTGGTGGCAACCAATAATTTGCCCAGGCTGCAATCCGTAATTGTGTAATTGATGCTCATTGCTTTTCCTCCCTTGCGATACGTTGCCGGAGTCATGCCCAGTTGTGCGGCGGCTTTTTCATACAGCCTGCTGCTGGAGCTAAACCCCGCTTCGTACATTGCGGCAGTGACATCACTGCCATTTTTTATCTGCAATTTGAAATTAGAAATTCTGAGCGCCTCAGCATACTGGCGCGGCGAAATTCCCATCAGCTTTTTGAAAACGCGTTGCAAATGCGCAGGGCTGAGTTTAATTTGCGCACTAAGTGTTGCTAAATTTGCCGCCGTTGCAGGCGTGGCAGAAATTGCCGCACAAATTTGTTGGATTAATTTTGCTTGTGGATGATGGGAGACAGCTTGTTTTGGCTGGCAGCGTAAACAATCACGAAAGCCGGATAATTGCGCTGCTTCCGGCAACACAAAGAACAACACATTTTCGCGCTTCGGTAATTTTGAGGGACAAATCGGGCGGCAATAAATTCCCGTCGATGTTACGCCATAAAAAAACACGCCATCAAAATTCGCGTCGCGTGTTTGCAGCGCCTGCCAGTATTGCGTTTCATTATTCATACAGTTCACCTCTGACGACAATAATAAGCGACAGCCAGAAATGAATCTATCCGCTTCTTGCGGTGCAATTATTCCTCAGCGGCACTGGCACTGTTCATTTGTTCCCCAGCTTCCATTGGATTTGCCGCAGCGCTCCGCGCAATAAAGTGATTTCGCGTGCAGTCAATCTACTTTGCAGCAATGTTTGCCGTAATTCCTGCGTGAGTGATGAATGATTGTCGTCGCGCATGAAACCCGCAAGTGTTAATGTTTCAGTGATATTTGCCAGGACTGCTTCGACTTCGCCAGCCGCTGCCGCAGCAATCTTCGGGGTAGAACTTTCGGGTGCATCTTCGCGGCGTAATTCGTAACAACAAATCGCTACCGCCTGCGCCAAATTCATTGAAGGGCAAGCAGCCTGCGTTGGAATCCGCAACACATAATGGCAATGGCTTAACTCTTCATTCGTCAGGCCATGTTTTTCCGAGCCAAACACTAGCGCAAGTTTTTCGTGCTGAAATTTTGCGAGTTGTGCAGGCGAAATAATTGTGGCAGGGAAGTTCGGTTTATCTTTTGTGCCAATGATTACTGTGCAATCTGCAATTGCCTCTGCCAGAGAATTTGTGACGCGAGCATTTCTGATGATGTCATCAGCGTTGACCGCCGCAACAACTTCATCCCAAATTGGTGGATGCGGAGCGACGACAGTTAATTCCGACAGCCCGAAATTTTTCATCACCCGCGCCGCTGCGCCAATGTTGTTGGGATCGCGCGGATGTACGAGGATAATTTTTCCGATCAATACCTTCATCAGTTTAGGTCATTAATTTATGTTATTTTTACTTTCGATTTTAGAAGCTTCATCAGGAGATCTCTCCTTTTCCTTAGCTCTCTCTCTTTGATCTGGGTCGTAAATAAATCGAACAGGATTTGGCCAAGTGAAATTTGGACGATTGGCGGGTTCACTATGATCATAAATCACAATCGGCATTTTGCGGCGTGAAGGCCAAATACTCCAAGCCATAATCGGAATAATCAAAATCAGTAAAAGCCCATACAAAATCAGCGTTGAGCAAGTTGGATGAAATTGGATGAAATCTTGGAGAGGAGCAATAATAGATTTTAACCAAGTCGGAGTTGTGGTTAAGGATAAAAGTGGCCATTTTGAAATAACCGATACGACTTGAGCAGCACCAGATACCCCAAATAATAAAGTGATGAAAATAACTACAAGCCTAAGAGTTAAATCTCTTTTATATCGTTTCAAATTTTCTTCAGTATCAATTATTTTTTCGAGATTACTAAGCTTATCTTTTAGCCCACTATATGTAATATCGAGGCCAAATTCAGATTGACATGCGTTAATTATATCTTTTGCAGTACCATAAGAAACATTAATATCGTGATACTCACTGATCACCATTAGTAAATTGCGTTTTAAGATGTTAAGTTTTCTTAAGTTTGAAGGCAATGCCTTAAGCTGAGCATTAATGATGTGAAGCATCCAGCTTTGAGTTAGTAGTATATCAATAAGACCGCTTGTATGAAAATGGCTAAATAGCCATTCGTAGGAAGGGATATTATGATCATATTTTTTATTTAAAGGGATATTAAATGAGGGATAGTATAATACAAGCGCATTGCCAGATGTCAGGTATTGGCTTTTATCTTGAGATATTGAAAAGTCCTTTTTAACTTGAGTTTCGATTATCGCAGGCTTCAGTTTTCTCCACTCCTTATAACGTGTGATAATTCCTGCTAGAGCAGCCGCGTACTGATTTTTAAACTCATCATCCTTTGCACATTCTTGTGGCATTTCCCGAACAAACACAATTGGATAAGCAAACCAATCTGTCGAGCGAAACAATTTCCAGAAATTTTCAATGTTATCTGGAAATTTACCAGTTACAGTGGAAAGAATTGTTATTCGATACCACTCCATAATATCTCGTAAGCTATACTTAGCGTCATCTTGCGCTTCAAATGCAAAGAACTCAAACCACCCTTGATGTGTAGTTTTTCTTTGAGAGTCGAGAGCTTTTCTAATAGATGAGGGCTTAGCTCCATAAACGATAGCTTGTATTGCCATCAAGGCATCAGGGATTTCTACTTTTTTTATTTTTACATCTTGCAAAACTTGCAGGTCAATAAGCTCCCCTGATCTTAGTTTTTTATCGAATTTGGTATAAAAACTTAATATAGCGATTCCCGTACGGTGAATAAACAAGCTCACTTTAAACTCATTTTTTTCACTGTTAATAAAAGCAAAAACAGGCTGAAGCTCTAACCGAACGAATGGAAACTCTGATAAATAAATATCTGAAAAAAGCGTTCGATCAGACAACATTTGTAGTGCAGTTAATGATGGCGTTGTTGCACGAATCAGAAAGGGTAGCTGCGGCAGCGGAAACGTGGTAGATATTTTCTGCGATGAAAAAGAAAACCACGTACCGCCTTCGCAA
>JAYSTY010000361.1:0-6388 GCA_043719385.1 Blastocatellia bacterium
CTTCCGCCTTATTAACTACGCATTTTTTTGAAGCGCTCTAAATTCGCCTGCAAGGCCTCAAACGGTGGAAACGCATCGCGCTCGTACTCAATGATATACCATTCAAGGCCGCCAACCGTTTCGACCGTTTTCATAATCTCTGGCCAGTTCAATTCGTCTTCACCTAAAAAAGCGTCCGGCTTTTTCTTTGAGAAAGGTTTGACGTGCATCGAAATTGTGCGACCTTTATTGCGCTTTAAAAAGTCCAGCACATTCACGCCTTCCATTTCTGAAGCGTTCCCCGTATCAAACTGAAGCATGACATTTTTCTTCGTGCCGTCCGCGAATAAATTCCACCAGTAATCTGTCCCGAATTTATTAAAATCTGTCGTGTGATTATGATAGCCAATCCGCAATCCGGCGGGCTTCAACTTCTCACCGATTTCATTCACTTCATTGGCAGTTTTTGTCAGCAATTCTTTCGAGACATAAACATCTTTCGGCAGCGAACGAATGATTAAATTTCGATTGCCAATGGCCTGATTAAATTCGATGCTCGCTTTTAATTTATCGCCGCGTAATTCGCTCAGGCTGTGATGAAAGCCGCAAACTTTCAATTTGGCTTCATCCAGATATTTTTTCCAGTCCGCACCCGGTTTGCCAAAAGCATTTTCGAGTTCGATCCCCTGATAGCCCAGCGCAGCCACTGCTTTCAAAGTGCCAGGGATGTCTCCCGCCATTTGCTTGCGGACACACCAGGCCTGTGTGCCGATTGGAATATTTTTCCATTTTTTGGCAGCACTAATAGAAATCGGAAGTAAGGCGGCGGCGGCTCCCATTTTTAAAAAGTCCCGGCGATGTAGTTCGTTCATGTTATTCATCTTTTCCTCATGGTTTGATTGGATGTCAGACTCAGCACTCAAAAGTAATCATAAATCGCTTTCGCCCTTTACCACAACTCATTTGAAGTCGCGTCGCATTAATGTATATTTCTTTCATTCGTTACAAATTTAGTCGTTAACTCAAAGGAGGGAAAATGATCCGAAATATTTTGAGTGTAATTGTCGCTTATATTGTCATGGCAATTTGTATGTTTTTGACCTACACGCTTTTTTATCTGGCGCTGGGGGCAGATGGAGCCTTTAAGCCCGGACTCTACAATGTTTCAAACCGATGGCTGCTGGGAAGTTTTGTGATCGGATTTGTGTCAGTAGTCATTGGCGGTTACATCGCAGTCCTCATTGCAAAGAATACAAAAGCAGCTCTCTGGTATGGCATTGTCGTTTTGGCAGTAACGCTTCTGGTGGGTATTCTGGCATATCAGAAAGGAAATCCACACGAAGCTAGAATTGGCATTGTTGATAATTCTGCGGCGATGCAAAAAGCCCAGAACCCAACCTGGTTTAATTTCCTGATTCCCTTCACAGGATTCTTTGCGGCGCTGGTCGGTGGAAAATTACGGAAGGAAGGATAATAGTTCACACCGAAGCATAAGCTATTATCACCTGCTTATTGTTTGGCGGGTAAAATAATGGCGCGGCATTCGCCAAAGCCGATGCGTCGAAAGCCTGCTCGTTCGCAATAGCCGCGCATTATCACTTCGTCTCCGTCAGCCAGAAACTTGCGTATTTCGCCGCTCGGTAATTCAATGGGTTGTGTTCCCTGCCAGGTGAATTCCATTAACGAACCGTAAGAATTTTTCTGCGCACCGGAAATCGTGCCACTGGCAATTAAATCACCAGAGCGCAGGTTGCAACCGTTGCTGGTGTGATGCGTGAGCATTTGCGCCAGTGTCCAGTAAAGATTTTTTGCGTTGGTGCTGACCAGCTTAAGCGGCTCCAACTTCTGCTCGCGCATTTTCTCGGATGACAGATAAAGATCAAAGTTTATGTCAAAGCCGCCGCTTTCACGATTGGCTGGTGAATCAAGATATGGCAACGGCTCAGGCTCACCCGCAGCGCGAGCGAAGGCCGGAAGACGAAATGGTGCAAGCGCTTCCATCGTCACAATCCAGGGTGAAATCGAAGTCGCAAAACTCTTGGCTAAAAACGGCCCCAGCGGTTGATATTCCCAGCGTTGTAAATCGCGCGCCGACCAGTCATTTACCAGGCACAAACCGAAAATGTACTCTTCAGCTTCGGCAATGCTGACAGGCTCGCCGAGGTCGTTGCCCCGCCCCACAAAAAAGCCTAATTCAATTTCGTAATCCAGTACGCGGCTTGGCCCAAATTTTGGCGTAGCTTCGTCATCCGTTTTTGTTTGCCCGGAAGGACGACGAATTGGTGTGCCGCTGACGACGACAGACGAAGCTCGTCCGTGATAACCAATTGGCATGTGTTTGTAATTCGGCAACAGCGGATTGTCAGGGCGAAACATTTTGCCAATATTTGTAGCGTGGAAAATTGAGGCGTAAAAATCAGTGTAATCACGAATATTGGCAGGCAGGCGCGATTCAATTTGGGAAATTGGTACGAGCAAACTAAGCGCACCTGGATCAGCTTTGTGGTAGTTTGGAATTGCTGCATTTCCCTCACGTAATAAAGCCACTACCTGAGAGCGTAATCCCTGCAATATTGGGCGACCAATCCCCATCAGCCAATCCATGCTCCCAGAAAGAATTAACGATGAGTTCGGTGAAATCAGCCCGGCCTTACTACACTCAGTCAAATCAAGTACCTGATCGCCAATGGCTATCCCTATATGCCTTTTGCTGCCGGAATTAAATCTATCAAATAACCCAAGCGGTAAATTTTGAATCGGGAAATCTGTGTTTGGATCGTTGGCAGATTCAACCCAGCTTCTCAAATTCGGATCGTGTGTTTCGTTGATGGAATAGCTCATAAATATCGTATAGCGGGCTGCCAGCCCGCATTCGAGGCGTTCATCGCAAATTACTTTGAAATAAACTGCAACCTGAATTTTCAGCTTGCGGGCTGGCAGCCCGCGCTACGCCGGAAAATTCTTTTTCAGTCCCTGCCAGCATTCGTGATAATCGCGTTGCAACGCTGCGGTTTCCAGCGCGAATTTTGTGGGGCGAATGACAAAACGCGTCTCGAACATAAACGCCATCGTGTCGCGGATGTAATGCGGCGCAAGCTCTGCCTCACTAGCTCTGGCAAATGTTTCCGCGTCCGGCCCGTGCGCGGACATGCAGTTGTGCAGGCTCGCACCGCCCGGCACAAAACCTTCCGCCTTCGCATCATAAGCCCCGTGAATCAAGCCCATATATTCGCTCATCATATTGCGATGAAACCACGGCGGACGAAATGTTTTTTCGGCCACCAGCCAACGCGGCGGGAAAATTACAAAATCTGCATTTGCGGTTCCGGCAATTTCCGAGGGCGAAGTCAGCACTGTAAAAATCGAAGGATCAGGATGATCGAAGCTGACTGTATTGATTGTGTTGAAGTGCGCCAGATCATATTTGTACGGCGCATAGTTGCCGTGCCACGCGACAACATCAAGCGGCGAATGATCCAGCGTGGCCTCCCACAAATTGCCCTGGAATTTGGCAATGATTTTGCAGTCACCATCACGATCTTCATAAGCCGCAACCGGAGTCTGAAAATCGCGGGAATTCGCCAAACCATTCGCGCCAATCGGCCCTAGCTCTGGCAGGCGAAACATTGCGCCATAATTTTCACAGATATAACCGCGTGCCTTTCCATCCGGCAATGCGACACGAAATTTCAGCCCACGCGGCAACACACAAATTTCGTTCGGACTAACTTCAAGCAGGCCAAGCTCCGTGTGAATGACTAATTTTCCAAGCTGCGGCACGATCAACATTTCGCCATCCGCATTGTAAAAAAAGCGATTCTGCATATCAGCATTGGCGGCGTAAAGGTGAATGCCAACTCCCGCGTGCATCGTCAAATCGCCATTGCCCGCTATCGTCACCAGGCTGTCAATAAAATCTTTTTCTTCACTCGGAAACGGAATAGGATTCCAGCGCAATTGATTTGGCGGCGCGGCAACTTCGTTAAATGGCGTGCTGCGCAGTAGCCCATTAGCAATTTGCCGGAAGGGTTGATGCGTGACTGAAGGACGCAGGCGATACGTCCACGTCCGCCGATTGATGGAGCGCGGAACCGTGAACGCCGTGCCGCTGAATTGTTCGGCATACAAACCAAGCGGCGCCCGTTGCGGAGAATTTTGACCGTGCGGCAAAGCTCCGGCAAGCGCTTCCGTAGCGAACTCATTGCCGAAACCTGATTGATATTGCGTCATAAATTTTTCCCCGCGCCTTTTCTATCGCGCAGCGACGGCAATGTCAAAAGAAAGGTTACAGTTTCAAAGGCAAAAGGGAACAGGTTTGCGTGGGGTTGCAACCACCGCGTCAGCACGCTCAAAACGTCAGTGGAATTAGCTTGACAAGCCCTTGCTGAGTAGCTAAGGTTTCTGTTTCTCAAGTGCCCTCATACATCATTTTTAAGGAGTTACGAAATTGGCAAAACAGCATACTGAGCAACTAAAACACGATCCATTGATGGATCAATATATGAAGACGACCGCATGGGTCAAACCGCGCACGAAGCCAATTTTGACTGCTTTGGCTGCCATCGCCGCGGTCCTGGTCTTATGGTTCGGCTATCAGTGGTTTTCCAAACGGAGCGCCGAACGCGCCACTGACGCTATGAGCACAGCTTACAAAATAGAGGCGGCTCCGGTGGCTGATCCATTGCCGCCTACGCTGCCTGGCAGCTACGCCTTTAAGACTGAAGAGGAAAAAAATCGTAAGACAGTCGAGGCGTTTGAGAAAATCGCCAGCGATTACCCTTCACAATACGGCGACATTGCGACCTATTACGCGGCCATCCACAAACTTGATCTTGACGGCGGCGCAAAAGGCGAAGAAGCATTAAAAGCATTAGCCAATAAAAACTCAATGATCAGTTCAAAAGCGCGGCTGACTTTGGCAGAACGCTATGAGGCAACCGGCAAATTTAATGAGGCGCTGGCCGAGTATCAAAAACTCAAAGCTGCGCCCGGCAACGTTTCCGAAAGCCTGGTTGATTTTAATATGGCGCGAACGTATGAAGCGCTGGGCAAAACCCAGGAAGCTTCTGACATATATTTTAATTTAGCCAGTCAAAATCGGGACAAGCCTGCCTCAATCAATACGAAAGCGTTGCTCCAGCTTGCAACCCTTGATCCGGCACGAGTTGAAAAATTACCGGAACCAGAGAAAAAAGATTTGCTTCCCAGCCGGACGAAATTAGCGACAGCACAATAAAAAAAAAGGTCAGAGAAATTAATTCCTCTGACCTTTTTTTCTTCTTCCATTTGCCCGATGGATAACGTCACACATACTCTGGTTGGTGCGGCTCTGGCTCACACCGGACTAAAGCGCTGGACATCACTCGCCACGCCAACGCTGATCCTGGGTGCAAATTTTCCCGACCTCGACATCGTAACCGGACTTTTCAGTACCCCAATTTATCTTGAGTATCATCGCGGTATTACGCACGGCATCATCGCCATTCCGATTCTGTCATTACTGCTGGCAGGCCTGATGTATGCGGCCTCGCAGTGGTGGCAAAAAAAATATCCAACGCATCAACCTGCTAAATTTCCCCCTCTCTTCGTTTTGAGCCTGCTTTCCATCAGCACGCATCCGTTGCTGGATTTCACCAACTCTTATGGCTGGCGTCCGTTCCTGCCCTGGAATCATCAGTGGTTTTACGGCGATATTGCGTTCGTCGCTGATCCCTGGCTGTGGGTTGGATTAGGTGGGACGCTGATGCTGCTCACCGCCAGCAATAAATTACGGTTGAGCTTTTGGGTGATTTTATTTTTAGCTTTGGCAGTTCCAGTAATTGTTTACGATGGCGCAGGAGTCGGAGTCAAATTCGCGTGGTTCGCAATCGTTGCCATGTTTTTTGGTCTTCGCACACAACTGAATTTGCCACAACGCGCTGCGCAAAACCTGATGCGTGTAGTCGTGCTAACACTGCTCGCCTATTTCGGCTCGCTCATCTGGTTGCACCAAACAGCTATCAATCAAACGCAGGCGATAGCAGCGCAAAAAATCCGGGCTGGCGAACAACTCACTAAAGTTGATGCCGTGCCGTTGCCGCTCAATCCGTTTGTGTGGCAAACAATAATTTCTACGGACAAAGCGTTTTATTTGAGTCAGCTAAATTTGCTGGCAACACAGTCCGAAGCAGGCAATCGTTATGAACGCGAGAGCGGCGAGGCTGCCGCGATTCAGGCAGCTTTACGCGAACCTGAAATCCAGGCGTTCCGGCGTTTTGCGCGCTTCCCTGTGATCGAAGCGCAACGCAACGAAGATCAAACTACCAAAATAAAAATCCGCGACGTGCGATTTTCCGGTCTCAACGAACGAGCCACCAGCACCTTCCAAACCAGCATTTTACTCAATCAGCAATTACAGCGAATTGTGGAA